>CANQPO010000007.1 GCA_947625695.1 uncultured Clostridia bacterium
GGTGTGGTCTACCCCCCACGCGCAGTCGAAGGAGAGGGCGATCTTATTGTCGTTTCTCTCCACCGAATAGATGGGGAGGGAGCGGGCGCCGCTGAAGTAGACGCACTCCGCCTCGGCAGCGTTTGCCGCTACCATGCCCGCACCGAGGGCGCAGATAAGCGCTCCCGCGAGCGCGACCGACTTCAAACGGATCGTGATAAAACGCATTTCTTTGTACCCTTATATTTTAATGGGACGGAGGGGAGAAATTTTGGGAGATCGTGGCGAAAGGAGGCTTTCCCTGTCACTTTCTCCTTCCCCTGTCCGAAAATATTTTATGCTGCGTTTTTTTCACATATTCCAAATGCCCGCCGCAGGGCGCACGCAAAAGAAAAGACCGCCCGCGCGGGACGGCGCCCCGCCCGTCACTCGGGGTCTGTGGGCTTGAAACGTTTGAGCTCGACGCTCGTGAAGGTGTAGGCGTAGACCTCGGCGGCTCCCGCACGGCGCAGGAGGTTGGCGACGGAGGAGACCGTCGCGCCCGTCGTGAGGGTATCGTCGACGATGAGGATCTTCTTCCCCTTGACCTCCTTGCGCAGGGCAACGTGAAAGCTGTCCTCGAGGTTTCTCTCCCGTTCGGCGCGGGAGAGGAACTTTTGCGCAGCCGTCTCCTTCCGCTTGACGACGGCGCAGACGAGCTTTTTCCCCGTGAGAAGGGCGAGCCGCTCGGCGAGCAGCTCCGACTGGTTGTAACCGCGTTTCTTGAGCCCCTTCTCGGACATGGGTATGGGCACGACGGTGTCCGCCGCCATAAATTCCCTCTCCACGAGGGGAAGTGCGAGCTCGGAGAGGGTGCGGAAGAGGTACTTTTCTCCCCGCTTATAGCGGACGACAAGGCGGGACGCCTCCTTCTCGTGCAGAAAGGAAGAGCGGGCGTAGGCGACGCCGAGGGGGCGCGACTTGCACTCGATGCACGTCCCCTCCGCCTTCACCCGCCGCCCGCAGAAGGGGCAGATCAAGCTGTCGTTCCACGGGAGCGCGGCTCTGCAGGGGGCGCAGACGCGCGCGCCGTCAAACACTTCCCGCCCGCAGATGTCGCAGGTGAAATTGGTCGCGTCGTCATATGCCCCGATCTTCTTGCGCAATAGGTCGAATAACTTCATCTTTGGTGCTCCGCTGTAAAAATAAAACCGCTCGCCGCGGTTTTATCGTGCTCAGAAGTCCTCCTCGGGATCGTCCTCTTCGTCGTCGTCATCGTCGCCGCCGAGGGTGTAGATCTCGTCGCCCGTAACGTATTCGAGGTCCTCTTCTTCCTCCTCTTCGAACTCTTCCTCCGCCTCTTCGTCGGGGTCGGGCTCCTCTTCGTCGAACTTTTCGTCGATCTCGCCCATGTCCGAATCCAGGTCGTCGGCATCGTCGTCGAGGTACTCGCGCCACTCGTCGTCTTCGTCGGGGTCGGGCTCCTCCGCCTCATACTCCGTCTTCTTGCGGCATTCGTCGCACATCTTTTCGCCCGGGCGCATCATATTTTCACCGCAGATGGGGCAGAGCTCGGTGGGAAGTTCGTCTTCCTCCTCATCGATCTCGTCAAACCCCGTCGGGATCCCCTTCATCTCTTTCAGGCACACATCGCAGTATTCCTGCTTTTCCGCGTCGATGTAGTTGAGCTCACAGCGCGGGCACTTCATGTAACGTACCATAACCATTTTCCTCCGGCGTCGCCTATCCAACAGGCTAATAAATTATATTAGTATTCTTTGTTTTTGTAAACTGTTTTTTCGCGGATTTGGCAAAAAAGTTGTAAGATTTTTGCTTTTCTCTCCCCGCGACCGCCTTTGGGAGGGCACGCTTCCCGAAAAGACGCGCCGCAGGGCATAAAATGACGCCCCGCAGTCTGCGGGGCGTGCATGGGATCAGATTCACTCTTCGGGGGTCTCGGGCTGCTCGGGAGCCTCTTCGCTCTCTGCTTCGGGCGCTTCCTCGGACTCACCGGGTTCTTCCTCGGGCTCCTCGGGAGTCTCTTCGCTCTCTGCTTCGGGGGCTTCTTCGGGCTCGTCGGAGTAGACGTCGATGTCCTTGTTGTCCTTGGTCACGACGGTGAGGCGCTCCGTCTTTCCGCCCTTCTTCTTGCGGCGGACGTTCCAGAGCACCAAGCCGGTGACGGCGAATGCGGCTGCGCACACGACGACGGCGATGCCGAGGGAGATGAGCAGCCATGCCCACCATGCGAGCCCTTCGCTCTCCGTCACGGTCTCGGTGTAGTGGTTGAGACCGGAGGTCTTCCAATACTCTGCGATGCCGCTCTCGTCTGCCGCCGACCACTTCCCGAGGCGGGTGACAAAGTAGCTGAGGGTGCGGTAGGAGGCGACGATATTACCGTTGTCGTCCTTCTTGGTGAAGGAATCCTTCTCGAACAGGACCTTCTCCTTGCTGTTCTTCTGTAGGGTGTATCCCTCGCCCTTGGTGAAGGCGGCGAAGGCGTCCTTTTCCTCCTGCGTGTACAGGGTCTCGTCCTTGTCCTCTGCCTCTTTGTTGTTCTCGTCGAACTGCGCCGTCTCACCCGTGTAGAAGTAGTAGCGGATGGCGTTGGACAGATCGGAGTCGCCGAACGCGTCGTTGAGTTTGGCGAACAGCCCGACCGACTTGTCGGAGTTGTTGACGATGGAGTCGTAATCGTCGTCGAATTTCTTCAGCTCGGCGTTGTTCATGAGCGTGCCGCTGCTGTTTTTGAGGCTGACGCAGCTCAGGTAGCTGTAAGCGCTTCCGCCGAAGGTCTCGGCATCGGCATAGAAGACGATGTCGTCGATGACCTCATAGTTGTACCAACCGCTGACATGCTGGACGTTGAGCACCTTTGCGGGGCGGTACGCCGCCTTGTCCTTCTCCCCTTCGTAGGTGAGGTTTTTGTAGTTCTCGGGGTCGCCGTTGTAGACGGCGCGCTCCACGGAGAGCCCCGACGAATTGGTGCGGGTGAAGTAGACGTAGTCATATCCGTCGTTGCGGCTGTCGTCGAGGGCATCGGGTGCGAGGGAGATGATGGTCGCCGAGCCGATGTCGTAGGCGACTTCGACCTCCGCTGCCACCGTGCCGCCTTCGCCGACGTCCACGCGGAACATGCTCGAGTTGCTGACATACAGATAGTGGTGGGAGAGCTCTGCGCCCGTGCCTTCGGTGTAGAAGTACGCCGAACCCGTCGCCTTGGAGGTGGCATCGATGGCGTTGGCGATCTTGGTGAGCTTGGAGTTCTCGCCCGTCTCATTGGCTGTGATGGAATCCCAGCCGCTCGCCGTGACACTGCTCTCTGCGAGATAGTAGAGGTCGCCGCCCACGCCGCTCGTCTGCTTGCGGGTGAAGTACAGCCCGCCGTCCTTATAGGAGCTCAGCGAATAGGTAAAGCCGATGGGAGAGCACGGTTCGCTGTCCGAATGGTTGAACTCATTCTTCTTGTCGTTTCTGCCGACGCCGTCGAGTACGATCTCGCCGAGGTTGGTATAGGGCGCCTTGTTGTCGTGCTCTTTGAGGTAGTCCTTATCCCACTCGTAGCCGTAGGGATCGGTCGTCGCCTCGGCGCTCACGCGGTAGACCTGGTTGTAGAGGAGCTGCTGCGCGCCGTCGCTGTCGATGTTGTCGGTGACGTTCATCGTGAAGTAGACGACGGGGTTCTCCTTGTTTGTGCTGTCGAACACATAGGAGGTGGCGTTCTCAAAGAGGACGGTGTCCTTTTTATTCTGCGTGTTGAGGGAGTGCACCGTAAACGTGCTCGACCCCTCGGCATAGAGCAGATAGACGCCGCCGTCCCCGCCCTTGACAAAGCGGTAGACCGTGGTGTTGGAGGAGAGACGGAAGAGATGCTGGACATCCGACCCGTCGAGCGCGGCGCTCTTGAAGTCGAGGTAGCTGTTCTCGACCACACCGTCGGTGTTGCGCACGTTCGTGGGCGTCGCATAGTAGACACGCCCGTCATAGATGAAGATGCCCGCCGTATAGTCGCCTGCGACCATGAGGGAGGGAACGATCGTCTCCGTCTTGTTCTCCTTGAGCTCGCTCTTCTTCACCCGCATGAGCGCGCCCTTGACGGGGCTGCCGTAGGTGTTGTCGGAGGTGTACGTCTCAACGCCGTTAATAAAATAGTAGTAGCCGTCATCCCCGCCGACGGAGACGACAAAGCCGCCGTTGGAAGAGACCGGACCCTCGGGAATGCCGCTCGGCGTGGTGAACGACGTGTTGCACGCAGAGAGGGAGACCGCGCCAAGCGTCATGAATGCCGCCGCGGTCACTGCTAAAAGTTTCTTGACTGATTTACGCATATTCGTCCTTCCGTTTTTCGGAATTTGTTCTAAAAATACAGCTTCTATTATAGACTAAATCGTGGGTTTTGGCAATCAAAAAGCTGTGAAACTTGCACTTTTCTTTTAGAAAATTTGTAAATGTTTCGGATCCTGCCCGCTTTTTCCCCGTTTTGGGGGGAAAAAGGAGGGACCGCGGAGGTTTTTGGGATGGAAAAATTCGGTATCTTCGAGCTTCTCGACGCGCTCGCCGCACTCACGGCTCCCGGCGCGCCGCAGGGTCCTCCTTCGCAGGAGGAGAAGGACGAACAGGGGGAAAAAGAACAGGCAAAGGCGGGCAAACGCCAGCCCGACGACTCCTTCCGCGCCCCCGCTTACGGCGGGGCACAGGGCTTGGCGCCCGACCGCACCGAAAGTTCCCCTCCCTTGCCGCCCACGGAGGAGCAGACGGGCGGGGCGATCGGCGGGTTCCTCTCCCGTCACGACAAGATCAGCAAAAACGCGCGCAAGTAGCGGGCATGCCCCCGCGGGATCACGTCACTTGGAATCCGCGCGAAGCGAGCCACGAGAGCGCGAGGGGGATCCACTGCGGCACCCGCTCCCCCACTTCGGGAGGATAGCCGCCGTCGGAGACCTCGGCATCCGCCGTGCTCAGCCCGTGACAGCCGCGCTCGAAGATGTGCATCTCGAAGGGGACGCCGCAGCGGCGGCAGCGCTCGGCGAGCAGAAGGGAATTCTCGACGGGGACAAGCCCGTCCTCCGCGGTGTGCCAAAGGAAGACGGGCGCGCTCTCTGCCGTCACCCGTGCTTCCACCGAGATCTTTTGGCGGAGGGCAGGGTCGCCCCCCGAGCCGATGCGCATCGTATCCTCATGGGCGAACTCCCCCGCCGTCACGACGGGATAGCCAAGCACGACTGCGTCGGGCAGGGCATCGGGTCGCCCGTCGGCATGCGCCGTGGCGAGCAATCCTGCGAGGTGTCCGCCCGCAGAGAAGCCCATGGCGCAGACATGGTGGGGGTCTACGCCGTATTCCCCCGCATGAGAGCGGATATAGTCCATCGCCGCGCAAGCCTCTCCGAAGGGAACGGGGTGCGCCGCGCGCACGGTGTAATTGAGCAGGAAGACGGCATATCCCGCCGCCAAAAAGCGGAGGGCAACGGGCTCCCCCTCGCGGAAGGAGACCATGTTGTAACCGCCGCCCGGAATGAGCAGCAGGGCGGGACGGGTCTTGGGCGTGTTTTCGGGATTGCGGCTGCGCGCATAAACGGTCAGCGTGCCGCCGTCCTCTCCGCCGCCGAGTTGAACAGTCTTGTATTGCATATCTCTGCTCTTTTTTCGCAATTTGATTTTTTTGGGGAGGGAAAGAAGCATTGGCTTCCCCCTACGGGGGGAAGCCCCCTTCCCATTCATGAACAAAAAAGAAGAGGCGCGCGCCTCTTCTTTTTTTGCACATACTTAACGCTTGGAGAACTGAGGAGCGCGGCGTGCCTTTTTGAGACCGTACTTCTTCCTCTCCTTGACGCGGGGATCCCTCGTGAGGAACCCTGCCTTTTTGAGCGTGGGACGCGATTCGGGCTCCGCTTCGAGGAGCGCTCTGGCAATGCCGAGACGGATCGCACCCGCCTGCCCGGTATAGCCGCCGCCGATGACGTTGACAAAAATGTCGTACTTGCCCTCGTTCCCGAGGAGGGTCAGGGGCTGTTTGACGACGTACTGCGTCGTGCCCTGAGGGAAGTAATCTTCGAGGGTGCGATCGTTGATGACAATAGCACCGCTCCCGGCGGGAATGAGACGAACGCGCGCGATCGCCTTCTTTCTTCTTCCCGTTCCCCAGAACTGTAACTTTTTCTTAATCGTCGCTTTTGCCATTTTTCAAACCCCTCTCAAAATAATTTCAGCGTTTCGGGCTTCTGCGCTTCGTGCTTGTGCTCCGCGCCCTTATACACTCTCAGCTTCTTGATCATAGCTCTGCCGAGAGAATTCTTGGGCAGCATGCCGCGCACGGCTTCGTAGACCGCGAGATCGCTGCGCTCCGCCATCATCTTGCTGTAAGGGACCTCTTTGAGCCCGCCGATATAGCCCGTGTGATAGCGATAAAATTTTGTTTCGGGCTTCTTGCCCGTGAGAGCGACCTTGTCGCTGTTGATGATGATCACAAAATCGCCCGTGTCCGCATTGGGAGTGAAGGTGGGCTTGTTCTTTCCGCGAAGGATCGCCGCGACTTTGGAAGCGAGTCTCCCGAGGGGAAGCCCGGTCGCGTCGACGACGTACCACTTTCTCTCAACCGTCTGAGCGTTTGCCATGTAGGTTTTCATATCCGTACTCCTTGTATCAAGTCCGAAGGCAGTAACTGCGGGATCGTCGGCGCAATTTTTGGGTCCGCCCGGGGCGAGCGTTTCTGCCTCTTCTGCCGACTGCTCCTTTATTATAGGGCGCAGAAAGTTTTCCGTCAAGCTGTTTTGCCTTCCGTTTTTAAGATTTTTTGCTTTTTTTCCGAAGTTTTTTATGTTTTCGGTTTTTTTCGTCCCGCAAAAAGATTTTTAAGGAAACCGCGGAATTTCTCCGCTTTCATGACAAAATTTTTCGCGTTTTCCCGCAGGGGGCTGCGCTCATTCCCGCGGGATCTTTTTGATCACCCGTGCGGGGTTGCCCACAGCCACGCTGTCCGGCGGAATATCGTGCACGACGACCGAGCCCGCGCCGATGACGACGTTGTCGCCGATCGTCACGCCGGGCAGCACCCGCACGCCGCCGCCGAACCAGACGGAATTTCCCACGCGAATGGGCTTTGCGAATTCGAGCTGGGCGTCGCGCGTCTTGGCGTCGAGGGGATGCCCCGCCGTGTAGAATCCGCACTGCGGCGCGATGAACACATTGTCGCCGAAGATGAGGCGGTTGGTGTCAAGGAACATGCAGTCGTGGTTGGCATAAAAATTTTCGCCGACTTCGGTGTTGTAGCCGTAGTCGAACCACACGTTGCTCTCGATGTTGAAGTTGGTGCCGTGCCTGCCGAGAATGCGGTGCATGATCTGTTGCCGCTTCTCCTTCTCCGCGCGCGGGGTGCGGTTGTATTCCTCGCACAGCGCCTTGCATGCCGCAAGCTCCGCGGCGAGCTCCTCGTCTACCTTATATAATTCTCCCGCCTGTAATCTTTCCTTCTGTGTCATCCTGTCTCTCCGTTTTGTTTGTGTAAATCCTTGGCTCCACCCTTGGGGGAGCTGTCACGCTGCCCTTGCGTGACTGACCGCCCGCACGTTCTTTTATGTTGTCGAAGGGCGACACGAGCCCCAAGGGCGAAGTAGGGGGTTACTCCAACACAGCTTTGATACGTCTCACGCCCGCGGAGGAGGACTGCTCCTTCTGGATCTTAAAGTGCCCCAAGACCCCCGTGTGCGCGACATGGGGTCCCCCGCACATCTCCTTCGAGAACTCGCCGATGGAGTACGTCTTGACGACGTCGCCGTATTTGCTGTCGAACACGCCGACGAAATTTTCTCTCCGCGCCTCTTCGAGGGACATCTCGCGGAAGACGACGGGCAGGTCCTCTTTGATCTTCTCGTTGACGAGGTCCTCGACCGCCTGCACCTCCTCGGCTGTCATGGCGCGGTCGAAGTTGAAGTCGAAGCGCATGCGCTCGTCGGTGATGTTGGAGCCCCGCTGGTTGCAGTCGGGGGAGAGCACCGTCTTCAGGGCGGCGTTGAGCAGGTGGGTCGCGGTGTGATACTTGGTCGCCATCTCGCTGTGGCTCTCGAGCCCGCCCTTTGCTTCGCCCTTGGCGATGACGCGGCTCTTCTCCTGATGTTCCTTGAAGGCGGCATCGAAGCCCACCGTGTCCACGGTCAGCCCCTTCTCGGCGGCAAGTTCCTCGGTGAGCTCGAGGGGGAATCCGTAGGTGTCGTACAGGCGGAACGCCTGCTTCCCGCCGATGACCGTCTCCTCTTTATAGGAGGGGTCCTGCTTCTTCATGAACTCATTTTTGCGCGCGATGCCCTGCAGGCACTTGTCGAATTCCTTCATGCCCGTGACGAGGGTGGATTCGAAGCGCGCCGCCTCCTTGCCGATCTCGTCAAGGATGTACTCCTCCTTTTCGACGAGCAGGGGATAGGACTCGTTGTACACCTCGCGGATGAACACTTTGGCGACTTCGAGCATGGCGGTCGCGGGGACGCCGAGGGTGCGGCAATAGCGGATGCTCCTCCGCATGATGCGGCGGAGAATGTAGCCCGCGCCCACGTTGGAGGGCAGGATGCCGCACCGGTCGCCGATGAGCATGACGGTCGTGCGGGTATGGTCGGCAATGATGCGCATGGCGCGCTGTGTCTCCCCGCCGTCGCTGTACTTCTTGCCCGAGAGCTCCTCGAGCTTTGCGAGCGCGCCCGTGAAGAGGTCGGTGAGATAGGCGTCGTCCAGCCCGTTAAGGAAGAGCAGCATGCGGTCAAAGCCGAAGCCCGTGTCCACGTTCTTGCTGCTGAGGGGCTCGTAGCCCGTCTCCGTCTTCTTATATTGCATGTACACGTCGTTGCCGATCTCCACATAGTCGTCGGGGAAGGACGGGTTTTCGAGGTTGCGGATGGGGTAGAACCACTCGTTGTCGGGTCCGCAGGGGGTGCCCACGGTGCCCTCGAGCTCCCACCAGTTGTCCTCTTTGGGAAGATAAAAGACGTGCTCGGGCTTGATGCCGAGAGAAATGAGGAGCTGCGCCGTCTCGTCGTCGCGGGGGGCGGAGTCGTTCCCCTCGAACACGGTGGTGCAGAGCTTGTCCTTGTCAAGGCCGAATACGTCCGTCAGAATTTCGAACGTCCAAGCGGTTTTCTCCTTTTTGAAGTAGTCGCCGAGGGACCAGTTTCCCATCATTTCGAAGAAGGTGAAGTGGGAAGGGTCGCCCACCGAGTCGATGTCCACGGTGCGCATACAGCCCTGCACGTTGCACAGCCGCTTGCCTGCGGGATGGGGCTTGCCGAGAAGGTAGGGCATGAGGGGCTGCATGCCGGCCACGTTGAACATGACGCCCGTCGTTCCGTCGCCGATGAGGGACACCGCGCCGATATCGACGTGCCCCTTGCTCTTGTAAAAGTCGAGCCATTTTTGTCTGAGTTCCTTTGCTGTGATCTTCATATTCTATGATTTCCTTGATTTGTTTTTGTTGATGTTTTCCTTGGCGCCCCTGTAGGTGGAGCCGGCAAAGTGAGGGAGTTACCTCGGCCCCCCTGTAGGGGAGTTGGCACGAACGTAAGCGAGTGACTGAGGGGTTTTTTAACCCTTTCCCCCTCGCTTCGCTCGGGTACTTTCCCTTTCAAGGACAGCAAGGGAGGCTAACTGCCCGCGACACTCTAAAAGGGACGGCGAAGGGTTCTTACTCATTTCAACCCCAAACGCTTCAGAATGTCCGCCTTCACCGAATCATATTCTCGGGCGATTTGCAGATTGGAATATCTTGCGACCGCAATGCCTTGCTCGTTTAAAAAACGATCTCTTTCCGCGTCGTATCCCTCGCCCGCATCCTCGTAGTGTTGCGAACCGTCGAGTTCGATCGCCAACTTCGCTTCTGCACAATAAAAATCCACGATATACTGTCCGATCGGCTTTTGACGCACAAATTTGACGGGTAGTACTTTCAAAAACGTGTGCCAAAGTTTGCGTTCTTCTTTTGTTTGGCTTTTTCGTAGATCGCGCGCATAGCCCACTAACTTGTGTTGATAATGGATCATAAGTTTTTACAGAAACCCTTTCGGCGCTTACGCGCCACTTTCCCTTTCAGGGACAGCAAGGGGGTTGTCTTGTCGCCCCCGTGGGGACAGCAAGGGGGCTAACTGCCCGCGACACTTTAAAAGGGATAGTAAGGGTCCCTCAAATTTTACTCAGCGTATACCCCTCTTTGGAGTCCTTGACGGCATAGCCGAGCTGCTTTAAGCGTTCGCGCAGTTCGTCCGACTTTGCCCAATCCTTGGCAAGACGGGCTTTCCACCGCTCCTCGGCGACCGCCTTCACCTCGTCGGGCGCCTCGTCCTTGGGCGCATACTTTGCAAGATACGCCTTCGCGTCCCTTTTGAACAGCCCCAAAAGGGAATAGGTCGCGCGAATTTGATTGGTCATTCTGCGCGCCGTAGGGTCGTTTTCCGCCAAAAAACGCGATACGTCCTTAAAATAACCGTATAAATCGGACAGGGCGAGCGCGGTGTTGAAATCGTCGCTCATCGCCTCGTCGAACTTCTTGTCGATCTCGGGATACAGCCCCTTCTCCTGCGGAAAGGTCTCCTCCGCCTTTTCGATAAGGGTATAAAAGCGCACGAGGTGCCCCTCCGCATTGGGGAAGAGGTCGTCGGTGATGTTGACGTCGCCGCGGTACCCCGTGGAAAGCAGCGCGAACTTGATCGCCTCATTACTGTATTTTGCGAGCAGGTCTTTGAGGAGCAGACTGTTGCCGAGCGACTTGCTCATCTTCTGCCCGTTGACCTTGATGAGCCCGTTGTGCGTCCAATATTTTGCAAACCGTTTGCCCGTTAAGGCCTCCGTCTGCGCAATTTCGTTTTCATGATGAGGGAAGATGAGGTCCCGTCCGCCGCCGTGAATGTCGATCTGTTCGCCGAACGCGGCCCTGTTCATGGCAGAGCACTCGATGTGCCAGCCCGGGCGCCCCTTTCCCCAAGGGGACTCCCAAAAGATCTCTCCTTCCTTGGCCGCCTTCCAAAGGGCGAAGTCGTAGGGGTTCTTCTTGCTCTCGTCGTTTTCGACGCGCACCCCGTCGAGCATATCCTCCTTATCTCTGCCCGAGAGCTGCCCGTAGGCGGGGTAGCTGTCTACGTCGAAATACACGTCCCCGTTGGGCGCGGGATAGGCGTGCCCCTTTTGGATGAGGTCCTCAATAAAGGAGATGATGTTGCCGATGTTCTCGGTCGCCTTGAGCCAGACGGTGGGCTCGTCCACGTCGAGCTCGCGCATCACCCCGTCGATCTCGCCGATCATCATCTGGGCGTACTTGTCGGCGGGAATGCCCGTCTCCTTGCTCTTTGCGATGATCTTGTCGTCGACGTCGGTATAGTTGCGGGCGTAGGTGACCTCATAGCCCTGCTTTTCGAGAAACTTGCGGAAAATGTCGTATAAGATCGCCTGAAAGCCGTGCCCGACGTGCGCCTCTCCCGACACCGTGATGCCGCAGGCGTACATCTTGACCTTCCCCTCTTCAAGGGGGACAAATTCTTCCTTTTTTCTGGTGAGAGAATTGTATATCTTCATAAAATTACCTGTCTTCGTCTCTCTTTTCGAGTTTTTCTTCGAGGGCGAACACCCGCTCGCGGAGAGAACAGAGCTCCTTGACGATGGGGTCCTCCTTTTCGGGCAGGAGGTCCTGCACCTTCTCGCCGTTGATCCTGACGACCCGCGCGGGCACGCCCACCACGGTGGCGTAGGGAGGGACTTCGCTCAACACGACCGCTCCCGCGCCGATCTTGGCGCCCTCGCCCACGGTGAACCCGCCGAGCACCTTTGCGCCGCAGGAAATGGTGACGTTCCGCTTGATGGTGGGGTGGCGCTTGCCTTTTTCCTTGCCCGTACCGCCGAGGGTGACCCCTTGGTAGATAACGACCCCCTCCTCGATCTCCGCCGTTTCGCCGATGACGACCCCCGCGCCGTGGTCGATAAAGACGCCTGCTGCGATCTTTGCGGCGGGGTGGATCTCGATGCCCGTCGTGAATTTCGCCCATTGGGAAGTCATGCGGGCGAGGAGCTTGAGGTGCATGCGATAGAGCCTGTTCGCCCAGCGGTGCCACGAGAGCGCGTGCACCCCAGAATAGGTGAGCCAAATTTCGAATTTACTGCGGGCGGCGGGGTCGTTCCGCTTTGCCGCCGCGATGTCTTTTCTCAACCGTTTGAAAAAAATGATCCCCACCCCCTTTGCAAACAGTATATTCCTTTATGCGGGCGTTTCGTCCGTATGCGCGATCGGGATCGTGTCGATTTTATATTCGGCGAGACAGTTGTCCCGCATCTCCTCGTTGAAAATTTTTTGGGTGAGCAGATATTCGAACACCACGTCCCGCACGCTGTTCCGCTTGAGCTCGTACCCGCACACGGCGAGCAGATTGTTGACGTCGAACGCTTGCATGCGGCAGACGAGGGCGATCGCCATGACGGTGCACTTTTCGGGATAGTACTTCCCCTTCACGATCCCCTGCCACACGACGTCCTCAAGGGCGAGCATCTTCCCCACCTTTTCGGGCGTCAGATCGTACTTTTTGAGGACGGTGGGCAGGAGCTTTGCAAAGGTCAGCTTACGAAAGGGGTCTTTTATTCGGTCGGAAAGAGAGGGAAAGGCGAAACCGAAGGTGAATTCGGTGTCCGCGAGTCCCGCTTTGAAGTTGGCGACGATCTCTTGCCAATTCTCCTGATGGACGATGCGCATGAATTCGGAATCCTTGCGGGTGATGTTCCCGTCGGGGCCGACCGTGAGCATTTCGGGCATTTTATAGCCCTCGATGGCGGCGATCTTCACATAGTCCGAATACTGTGAAGCGAAAAATTCATCCAACTCTCTGACGTAGCTGTATTCCATGAGCAGTATTGTACCATTTTATGCGAAAAAAAGCAAAGCATTTTCATGTCATTCCGAAAAAAACGGAGCCTTGCGGCTCCGAAAGGGCTATTTGGTTTTTCTTCTCTGGAGGCGGGAACACAACAGAAGCGCCGCGCCCAAAAGGACGAGCAAGATAGAGAGGTACTGCGCCGGCGACAGCACGGGAAGCAGCATGCCGCGGTCGTCGTCCCGCAAAAACTCGATGAAAAAGCGAAATACGCCATATAAGATCAAATAGAGCGGGAAAGAATTCTTTTTGCCGAACCGCCAGAGAAAGAGAGCAAGCAGCGCCAAAAACGCCGCCTCGTACAGTTGGGTGGGGTGAATTTTGACCGCGCCGCCGTAGTGTTCGTAGGGAAGAGATCCTGCGGGAAAGGTCACCCCGAAGATGCAATCGGTCGGCTTTCCGTAGCAACACCCGCCCAAAAAACAGCCGACCCTCCCAAGCGCATGCCCCGCGGGAATGCAGGGGGCGAGATCGGAAAAACGGTCGCGCACCGGCACCGTGCGGCGCTTGAAGCGCAGGATCGCCCAAAAAAGCAGGAGCGCAAAGAGAAGTCCTCCGTAAAAGGTCGCCCCGCCAAAGACAAATTCTCCCCTCTCCACCCACTTGAACAGCGCGTCCAAAAGCATGGCGGCGGGCAAAGCCGCCGCCAACGCGATGAGGAGCGCCTCGATTACAAAGCTGTTCTCTTCCCCGCACCCCTTATGACGGTGCACGGTGAGCCCCGTAAACATTCCGACCGTAAGCCCCACCCCCGCGATCATGAGCAGGGTGTAGGGGTAGAGTGTCAGCCCGAATAGGGTAAACGAGGGAGCCATTTACTGCGGCTTTCTTGCGGCGAAGATCGCCTGCAACAGCCCCATGAGAACGGACACGATCGTGCAGAGGGAAAGGGTGAAGGAGAACCCTCCCACAAAGACGCATTGCAGCACAAGGCAGCCGACCTGCAATAAAAATCCGAGGACGGAGAGCGCCGTACCCGCTTTTTTGTAGGTGAATGCCTGTATCCCGCCGATCAGCATGAGGAGCGCGCCGCCGATCCCGAGACAGATAAACCCTACCATGTACCCGACAGGGGTGCCGCTCTCTCCGCCGACCGCAGACGAAACGCCCGCGCAGGTCTGCGCGCATGCCGCCCAGAGAATTCCGCCGATGAGCCCGAAAATGGCGCCCAAAATGGCAAACACCAGAGCCGCTGTGTTCTTTTTCATAGCTTAAAAACCTCCGAATTTTTTATTTCTAACCGATTTTGGTTAGTTTCCACCTTTCGATAATGGGAAGAAAGGGAGCGCAGTCCGCCGATGAGCCCCGCCGCCAATCCCTCAAACAGGCATAAAAGCGCGAGCGCAAACAGCGCAAGAAAGAGGCGTATATGAAAGAACAACCCGAAAGTCATATCCTTTTGTCTCTTCGACGCGCGTTTCATCCCTATTTTTCCCTTTTTCGACATTATAACTCATTTGAGTTTGTGTGTCAACTGTTTTTGGTTATTATTTTAACTCAAATTCGCTTAAAATGAAAAAAAGACGGAGGTGAAACATGGACGTATTGGAAAAGATAGACCGCCTGCGCTTGGAGCGGGGGTGGTCGGTAAACAATCTCGCCATGGAGGCGATGCTGACGCAATCTACGTTGAACAACCTGTATTCGCGGCGCGCCGAGCCGAAGTTGTCTACTTTGAGGGCGATCTGCGGGGCGTTCGGGGTCACGCTCGCCGAATTTTTTGCCGAGGAGGCAGAGTCTCCCGACGCGGAGCTCATCCGCCGCGTGCGCGCGCTATCCGAAGAGCAAAAGCGCGGACTTTTGCTTTTGTTGCGCGAAAAATAAGATTTTTTGTTTTTGGGGAGTATTTTCTAAATGCCCACCCCCTTGGTCCCCCTCCCGTGGAGGGGGTTTTGTTGGCTGAAGCGTCATGCTACACACATTATTCTAAATTACGTCACCCTGCCCCGCCATTCTAATCACGTCACCCTGAGCGTAGTCGAAGGGTGTCCGCATTATAATAAGGACATTCCTCGACTTCGCTACTTCGCCTTCGGCTCGTGCCGCGCTTAGAGAAACAGAACTTCGCGCGGGGCGAAATGACGTGATTTAGAACTGTTTCGCGTTTCCCCTTGCTGTCCCTCGCGAAGCGGGGGAAAGTGGCGAACGCATTGAGCCGAAAGAGGGAATGGCGTACCATGCAAGAAAACAAGGTGACCCCCTCCCCTACCCCTCCCCCGCGCGAACGCGGGGGAGGGCAAGAATACCCACTCCCTTGGTCCCCCTCCCGTGGAGGGGGTTTGTTGAACTCCGTTCCCCCTTCAAAGGGGGCAGCTCTTTGCCCCCTCCGTGGGAGGGGGTTTTATTAAGGTGCCCCCTCCCCTACCCCTCCCCCGCGCGAACGCGCGGGGGAGGGCAAAAATTACCAACCACCTCAGTCACTTCGTGACAGCTCCTCCTGAGGAGGAGCCTTATACCTCTCGGCAAAAAGCAAAATCCCGCTCTAAAAAGTGAAAATGCCGTAAAATATTCAAAATCTTTGTTAAAGATTTGCGAAAAATATTTTCACTAAATTAAAAAATCACAAATTTTGGCACTTTTTTTGAGAAAAAAGCCCTTTTTCAATATCTTTTTTCTTAAAAATGCTTGCAATTTTTCAACACTTGTGTTAATATCTTACATGGTAGAAATTAAAAATTAAATAGGAGAGTATCGTCATGAAAAAGGATCGCATTGAAGAAATTGCCGAGCTCCTCGACAAGCGCGGCAAATTGACCCTCAATCAGTTGGACACTTATTTCCCCGACGTCTCGCAGATGACACTTCGGCGTGACCTTTTGCAGCTCGAACAGGCGGGGCGCATCATTCGCGTCCGCGGCGGAGCAATGTCGGTAAAGGAGGTGCAGAAGGTCTCGAGCGAACCGTATGCCAAAAAGACCGCCATGCACACCGACGAAAAGATCCGCATCGCGCAAAAAGCGGCGAGCCTCATAGAGGAGAACTGCTCTCTCTTTATCGACGGCGGCACCACGGCAATGTGCCTTGCAAAAGAATTGCCCGACATTAACATTCACGTGTTTACCAACGGGCTTGCGGTCGCCATCGAGCTTGCGCAGAAGAAGAATCTCAACGTGACCATGCTCGGCGGGCAGGTGATGAAGGAAAACCTTTCCACCGCCTCCCCCGTTGCGAAGAGCTACTTCGAAAACACCAATTTCGAGCTCGCAATCATCTCGGCTTCGGCGTTCACGCCCGAGAACGGGTTCTCCTGCGGCTCCATGGTGGAGGCGGACCTGCTCAAGATGACCCGCCAAAAGGCGAAGGCGATGTACATGATGCTCGACAGCTCCAAGATCGGCAAGATCATGCCGCACACCTTTGCGCGGCTGGAGGATATCGACGTGCTCATCACCGACGACGAGTTCCCCGCAGACCTCAAGGAAGAGTTCTTGCAGAGAGACATCGTTGTCATGTAATTGTTCATTTTATCAGAACGCCGCGGCGTGCAAGCATTGCACGCCGCGGCTCTTTTTTATGTTATTTTTCAATACATATTACTTTTTCGCCACGTAAACGATCCCCGCGGCGGAGGGCCCGATGTGCGCGCCCACGGCGCAGCAGATGGGAAAGACTCTCCCCTCCCGCCCGACCGCCTTCATGATCTCCTGCGGCGGCTCAGAGCTGTCCGTCTGCAAAAAGTAGACGGGGTAGTCTGGGTCGGCCTTCTCCCGCAAGAACTTCTGCGCGACCGCAAACAGCGCTTTTTTCTGCCCGTGCGCCATGCCGGCAAGCTCCACCGTCCCCGCCCCGCCGACGGTGACAAGGGGCTTTACGCCGAGCAGTCCTCCGACGAATGCGGCGCTCTTCTTCAGCCGCCCGCCCTTTTTGAGATACTCGAGGGTGTTGAGGCAGGCATAGAGACGGATGCGGGGGCGCAGTTCGTCGAGAATGGCGATAACCTCCTCCGCGCTCCTGTCTCGGTATTTTACCGCCGTCTCCACGAGAATGCGGAGCATTGCCGTCGTGCAGAGGGTATTATAGATGTGCACGCGCGTGAATCCCCCCTCTTCTTTTGCAAGACGTGCAACGTTTTCGGAGCCCGAAAGCTGGGAAGAGATGAGGAGCACGAGGGTCTCCTCCCCCTCCGTCCGCGCAAACGCCTCCGAAAACTGCTCCTCGGAGGGCTGCGAGGTGTGCGGAAACTCCCCCGTAAGTAGCCTTTCGTAAAATTCTTTTTTGCTTATTTCCACCCCGTCGAGATAGGCCGTCCCGCCGAACACGACGGTGAGCGGCACCACCTCCACCCCGAGTTTTTTCGCCTCTTCCTGCGAAATTTCCGCGGAAGAATCGGTGATGATCTTCAGCATACGCGCCTCCCGAGCGGCGAAAAGCGCCGCCCTTTTTGCGAAATCACCGATGATTATAACGCCATTTGTTCACTTTGTCAACTGTTTTGCGCTTGTTTTGCGAATTTGGCTCGGAATAGCGCGCGGAGAGGCTTGCCGTTCTTAGTTTGTCATTTCGACCGAAGCGAGCCCGCGAGCGGAGTGGAGAAATCTCACATTATTATAATAAGGTAGAGATTTCTCGACACGCCTCGTTCCTCGGCGGCTCGAAATGACATTTGGAAATGGTGCCCACCCCCTTAATCCCCCTCCGATGGAGGGGGTTCCGTTGGGCGCGGGTTCCGCTTTCCCCTCCTTAGGAGGGGGTAGGGGGTGGTGTCCTTTGTTCTAATCGCTCACCGCTTTATTCACCACCTCAGTCACTTCGTGACAGCTCCTCCTCAGGAGGAGCCTTGGTGTCCCCTCTCCTACCTACTTTAATACACTGCAATCCCAAGCACATAGTCGGAGCGCACATCGAGAAGGGCGCAAAGTTTCGCAAATGTGTCGAGCGCGGGGAAAATATCCTGCTTCATATACTTGGAAACCGTCTGCGCCGAAACGCCGATCGCCTTCGCAATGTCCTTTTGCGCCATGCCGCTGCCCGAAATTGCCTCCCTCAGCCGCACCTGAATGTCTTTTAACTCCATAATTCCCCCTAATTTTGAACTTTTTCAAAAAAATATCGCACAATATGCGATAAAACACTTGACAATCGTATATTAGGTGATTATAATAGGGGTAGTTTCCGAAATTTCTTTACCTCGGAAACGGAAAACCGATCACAAATACTTTCCCCCTAAAAAAGTCATTTTGATTCGGTTTTCCAAAACGCGCGCACGGCAGTCCTTTCGCCGTGCGCGTCCTTATCGGAGGAAATATGAGAAAAAAGGGCGCGAAAAAGGACGGGGGGTTCCCGTCCTTTTGGTTTTGTTTTATGCTTCGCAGTTTGCTTTCAAAACTCTCAGGCTCTCTCTGAGTTCCTCTGGCAGGCGGTCGCCGAATTGCTCGTAGTAGCCCGCGATCTCATCCGCCTCCGCGCTCCAGCGCGCCTTATCCACATAGAGAATGCTCTCGAGCGTCTCCTCCGAAAGGTCAAGCCCCTCAAGGTCGATGTCCCTTGCATAAGGCACATAGCCGATCGCCGTCTCTCTTGCGTCCACCGCGTTCTGGCATCTCTTTAAGATCCAGTCGAGAACGCGCATGTTGTCGCCGAAGCCCGGCCAGATGAAGTGGCCCTCCGCGTCCTGACGGAACCAATTGACGTTGAAGATCTTGGGCGGGTTCTTGATCTTTTTGCCCATCTCGATCCAATGCCCGAAGTAGTCCGCCATGTGGTAGCCCGCGAACGGCTTCATCGCCATGGGGTCGTGGCGCAGAACGCCGACTGCGCCCGTCGCCGCCGCCGTGGTCTCGCTCGACATAATGGAGCCGACGAACACACCGTGGTTCCAATCGCGGGACTGGTAGACGAGGGGAGTGGTGGTCGCCCGTCTGCCGCCGAAGATGATGGCGTCGAGCGGGACCCCCTCCTTGGAGTTGAATTCGGGAGAAAGGCAAGGGCAGCCCGTTGCGGGAGCGGTGAAGCGGGAATTGGGGTGCGCCGCTTTTGTGCCGCTCTCAGGCGTCCATTCGTTTCCGAGCCAATCGATGAGGTGCGCGGGAGCCTGCTTGGTGAGCCCCTCCCACCACACGGTGTTGTCGGCAGGGTCGATGGCGACATTGGTGAAGATGGTCCCCTTTCTCGTTGCGGCGAGGGCGTTGGGGTTGCTCTTTTCGTTGGTGCCCGGGGCTACGCCGAAGAAGCCGTTCTCGGGGTTCACCGCCCAGAGTCTGCCGTCCGCGCCCACTCTGATCCAAGCGATGTCATCGCCAACGCATTCCACTTTATACCCCTTTTCGAGGTAGTGTTTGGGGGGAATGAGCATGGCAAGGTTGGTCTTGCCGCAGGCGGAGGGGAACGCCGCCGCCACATAGTGCTTTTCGCCGCTCGGGTAAGTGACCCCCAAAATGAGCATGTGCTCTGCCATCCAGCCCTCGTTCTTGCCGAGGTAGGAGGCGATACGCAACGCAAAGCACTTTTTGCCGAGCAGAACGTTGCCGCCGTAAGCGGAGTTCACAGAGATGATGGTGTCGTCCTCGGGGAAGTGCATGATGTAGCGCTTTTCGGGATCGACGTCGCACTTGCAGTGGAAGCCCTTGATGAAGTCGCCGTCCTCGCCGAGGTAATCGTAGCATTCCGTTCCCACTCTTGTCATGATCGCCATGTTGAGGACGACGTAGATGGAGTCGGTGACCTCGACGCCGATCTTGGAGAAGGGAGAGCCCACCACGCCCATCGAATAGGGAATGACGTACATGGTGCGCCCTTTCATCTTGCCGCGGGCGATGTTGCGGCAGAGGGCGTAGGCCTCCTGAGGGTCCATCCAATAATTGATGGGGCCGGCGTCCTCCTTATTTTTGCAGCAGATGAAGGTGCGGTCCTCCACGCGCGCGACGTCGTTTTGCGCGGTGCGGTGGTAGTAGCAGCCGGGGAGCTTTTCCTGGTTGAGCTTGATCATCTCCCCCGTTTTGACCCCCTCCTTTCTGAGCTCTTCGAGCTGCGCTTCGCTGCCGTCGATCCAGACGATATTGTCGGGGCAGGCGAGTTCTGCGCTCTCTTTGACGAACGCGAGAACTTTTTTGTTGTTGGTAAGTGCCGATGTCATAGTTGACCTCCGAATGTATTTTTCCGTTGAATGGGCAAACCGCCCAACTTCTTCCAAATACAGTATAGCACGAAAGTTTGTCAAAGTAAACCCTTTTGAAAAAATTTTGTGGGAAGGAGTTGGGGGAGTTACTCTTGCTGTCCCCCGCAGAGCGGGGGAAAGTGGCACGCAGTGCCGAAAGGGTTCTCGGAAAACCCCTCAGTCACCTGCGGTGACAGCTCCCCTACAGGGGAGCCGAGAGGTGCCCCTCCCCTACCCCTTTTAGGGGGAGACTCCCGCGTTAGCGGGTGGTGGGGGTCCTTCCCTCCCTCAACTATGCGAAACCTTTACATAGTCTCCTGTGTCGGCGTCCTGAAAGACGACAAAATAGCCGTCGTTCTCCGAATAGGGGCCGACGGGCACAAAGACGCTCGCTTCCTTCGCCTCTTCGGGCGGGGAATTCTTGATCGCCACGCAGAGGTATTTGGGGATTCCCTCCGCATACATCACCCCGAGCAGCGCGCTCTCCGTTTTCACCCACTCCGAATTCGGAAGCACCGCGCACAGCGTATTATCCCGCGGGTATTTTTCAAACGCCTCTCTGAGCTTTGCCGCGATCTTATAATAATATGTAAGCCCGCCCCGCTTGAGGCGGAAGGGGTGTTCGGTTTGCTCTTCGGGCGGGTAGACGGGGCCGTTTTCATAGAAGTTCGCGCTTGCGATCGCCTCGTCGTCGTACTTTGCCGTAGCCATATCCGAAAGCGGCTCTTCCTCGCTGTCGGGTACGGGGATCGCGGGGGCGAGGGGCACCTGCGGCGAGGGCACGCCCGGGATCTGGTTGGGGGGCATGGGCACGGGAATGGGCCGCTTCCTCGGCCGCTCGGAGAGCGCCTGCAGGAGAGGGAGATAATTGTCGGGCGCGTTTCCGCATCTGCCGAAGGCGATCGGCTCCGCCTCCCCTTTCACAAAGCACAAAAGGACCGAAAATCCCTCTGCAACGGAGGGCGTTTCCCACGCTTTGAGCGCCTCGTTTCCCTTGAGTTCAAAGGAGTAATAGCTTCCCCCCGCCTGCACGACGAGGACATACCTGCCCTCCGCAAGAGGGGCGAGCCCCGCAATGCGCGGCGTGATCGTGAGTTCTCCACCCAGCCGCTCCGCATACACCGCCCCCGTCACGGGACCGCCGTCCGCCGTGAAGCCCTTCTTCATCTGTTTGAGAATGCAAAGTCTCTTTTCGTATGCCATATCCGTTCCTTATTTTTCGTTCCTTCCTTTTAGTTTACCCCAAACGGGAGAGCGAAAACTGCAAACGGGTGTCAAAAAACCGCGACTTTGCGCGGTTTTCTTTTTGCATAGGAACATCAGCGGTGCGTCACAAAGCAAAGATCTCGGAGGGTGCCGCCGCTACACTTTCGGTGGCAAGGCAGAGACATTTTTCGGTATCCGCGATCTTGCGGGAGGTGCCGTCCTTCACATAAAAGATGTGCCTGCCGTTGGTGCAGTACACCCCGCCGTCCTTACAGAGGGCAAAGTCGCACACGCCGCACTTTACGGTCTCCTCCCCCTGCGGCGTGCGTTTTACGAGTTTCCAGCTCATGGGGATAAAGCCCGCCTCCCCTTTCTGCTTCTTTGCGTTGCGCTTAAATTCGCGGTCGGCGTCGAGGAGGGCGCCGTCCAGCCAGAGTTTGCGCGCGTCCGTCTTTTTGCCGCGAGCGGGATTCTCTCCTCCCTCCGTCTGCGAGGTGAGGCTCGTGTGCCCGAAGATGGCGACGAACGCCTGCAAAAAGCCGAAGATCGCCTTGAGGATGCGGAAGGGAAAGAGGAGAATATCGACAAACACGTTACCCCTCTTTTCGGGGCGGTTGGGCCGCTTTATGTAATACAGGTCGCCGTTTGGGGAAAATTTCGGCTTGACGAGGGCGCATTTTTTCTCCCCCGCGACCTCTTTAATCTCCATAGTATCAAGGTTGAGCGCGCAGATCACGGCGGGGGCGTAACTGCCCGTAAACTCCCCCTGCGCATTTCTGCCCACCCCCGCGCTGTCGAAATAGAGTACGTTGGGCTCACGGGGAGAGAAGCAGGGATCGGCGTCCCGCGCGTCCCCCTCGGTGAGGGTTTTGAGTTCGGAAGTGTTTGCGTCGAGGGTGCCGACGGAGGAAGCCGCCCCGTCCCGCCGCACGGTGATGGCAAGAAGATTTCCCGCAGGACTCAAAGAGAGGATCTCCTCGTCGGATGTGGAGAGAATGTGCTCTTCACGCGCCTTTTTGTCGGCGACGTCCTTGCGGTACACACCCGAGGAACCGTTGACGGTGAAGGAATAGACGACCTTCCCCTCCTGCCAAGCAACGCCGTTGACGCATGCCTCTACTTTCTCCGCTCTGCGGGCGTTGTAGAGGTCGTAATCACCGCGGAAGCGCGCGCCGTCGCCGCCGAATTTCCACTCGTCGTTTTTTACGCGCGTCTCGGCATACTCGCGGTAGCGCAGGATATATTCGCTCTCGTACAAAGAGACAGTCTCGCCGTCGAACACGCCGAGCTTTTCGCCGTCCCCGAAACACAATTTTTCCATAGGTCGATTATAACATAGAGAGAACGGTTTTGTAAAGAAAATTTTAAGGGTAGTCCCCCTTGCTGTCCTCAATTTGTCATTTCGTCCCACGCTTCTTATTGTCATTTCGACCAAGCGTAGCGCGTGGAGAAATCTCTCCTTGTTAGGGCTCCCGAAAAAGATTGCAACGTAAGATTTTTGGGAAGAGGAGCCACCGCACGCAAGTGGAGCTTTTCGTAAAGAAAAGCTCCACTTGCGTGCGTGAGGCGACGAGCGGTAGAGACCCATTCGACTCCGCTTCGTTCAGCTACTTCGTCGCAAGCTCCTCGTGCCGCGCATAGAGAATCAGAACTGCGCGCGGGACGACTACGCTCGACATGACATTTAGAAAAAGAGGTAGAGATGTTTCGACTACGGCTTACGCCTCCGCTCAACATGACGTGATTTGGGAAGCCACCCACCCCCTTAGTCCCCCTCCGAAGGAGGGGGTTTTGCTTGCCCCTCCGTGGAGGTTCCGCCTTCTTACCCCCTCCGCGGGAGGGGGGTGCTTGCTGTCCCCCGCGCAAGCGGGGGACAGTGGCACGCAGTGCCGAAAGGGGGGTGGTGTACCGAGCAAAAAAATAAGGCGCCCTTCCCCTGCCCCTCCCCCAACAAGTTGGGGGAGGGCGAGTTTCACCACCTCAGTCACTTCGTGACAGCTCCTCCTTGGGAGGAGCCTTTTCCTTACACAAAAAGGACGGGAACATCCTTGCGGCGGGCGTAGCTTACCGTGTACGCCGTGCCGCCCTGCTCCTTGGTGCAGTACGCAAGCAGCACGTCCGCGCAGTCCACCATGTAGCGGTTGCGGGCGAGGAAGCACCCTGCACGGTATTCGGGAAAGAGGACCGTTGTGCGGTCGCACCACGTGATGAGCTCGTCGTAAACGCGGCGGTCGCGCGCGGTAAACCGCCTTTCGAACCCCGCAAAGGGAATGCACGCCTCCACGAACAGCTTTTTCTTCTTTTTCAGCGCGGCGAGGCAGGACATTGCCGCAAGGTCGAACCCCTCCGCCATGCCGCAGAAAAAGGTCTCACACCCGCCCTCTATCAGCAGCTCGAGGCGGTCATACAGCGCGTTTTTATCGAACTCCCGCGGCAGTTCGCGGTGCCCCGTGAGCGCACAGCTCAGATAGACTTTCTTCATAGAATGGGGTCACTCCTTTCCTTGCCCCGTCCACGCGGGTATTTCGCGGGCGTCGGCTTTTTCTTTTTGACGACGACGACCGTCCTCTCGCCGTAGCCTTCGGGCAGGGAGAAGGAGAAACATTCCTCGATCTCTCCTCCCAAAATTGCGATGGCGCGCTTGGCCTCCTCAAGCTCCTCCTCCGCGTTCCCCTTGTAGGCGATGAACCTGCCGCCCATTTTCACGAGGGGGAGGCAGTACTCGGCAAGGGTATTCAGCCGCGCGACGGCGCGGGCGCAGCAGACGTCGAACTGTTCGCGATACTTTCCCCTTCCTGCGTCCTCTGCGCGCAGTTTTTGCACCTCCATATCGGAGAGCTGCAACTCTTTTGTTGCCGCAAGCAGGAAGTCGCACTTTTTCCCCACGCTCTCGAAGAGGGTGAAAGAGAGATCGTCCCGCACGATTTTGAGGGGGATGGAGGGAAAGCCCGCGCCCGAGCCCACTTCGGCGACCGAGGCATGGGCGGGGAAAAAGCGCTCTCCCATCACCGAATCGAGAAAGTGTTTGTAGAGGACGTCCTTCTCCTCCACGACGGAGGTGAGGTTGTATTTTTTGTTGCAGTCGAGAAGGAGAGCGTAAAAAGTAGCGAACTTTTCGCGGTATTCCCCTTGGATGCGCTCTAAAAGCTGCGTGCAGACGGCATTGGTTTTTTCCATAATTCTATTATAGCATATTTTCTTCCCCGATGCAAGTGTTGCAGGAAACGGGGAGGGTGAGCGTCCTATGTTCCAAATATTTCGTCCGCGCATTCTTAATTTGTCATTTCGACCAAGCGAAGCGCGTGGAGAAATCTCACATTATAAAAATAAGGTAGAGATGTCTCGACTACGCTCGACATGACATTTTGAGAATGGCGTTGCGCTTACACTCGCTGTCCCTTTTAGGGAAAGTACCCGAGCGAAGCGAGGGGGAAAGGGTTATAAAACCCCTCAGTCGCCTGCGGCGACAGCTCCCCTATAAGGGGCGCAAGAGTTTGCCCGCCCCTTAGTCCCCCTCCGGTGGAGGGGGTAATAACAAGGTGCCCCCTCCCCCGCTTATGCGAGGGCGGGCGAGAATGCCCGACCGCAGAGGGGTAATATAAAAGCGCTCCGTGGGGAGCGCTTGAAATTCAATACAATACAAACCGTCAACAAATTATTCTTCGTCGGGGGCGGAGGGAGTTTCGGTTGTTTCGGGCTTCGTTTCCGTCGGCTCGGCGTCGCGGGAGTTCCCGAGATAGGTGCCGAAAAATCCGCTGAAGCTCCCCTTTTTGTAGCCGCTTCCGCCGCGCGAAAGGCTCGTGCCAGAGGACTGCGGCGTACCCTCTGCGGGAAGCTCGCGCTTGGGATAGGGCTTAGAATACCCTCCCTTCCGGTCGCCGTATTTGCCGTCCCGTCCGCCGCCCTTGCGGTCGCGGTCTCTGTCGCCGTATCTGCCGTTCGGCTTTCCGTAACGGTCCCTTTTTTCATACGGCTTGAGGTTGTTGGGAATGATGACGACAAAGCGCACGGGTTCCTTTCCCTCGCTCTTTGTGGTGACGTCGGGGTTATCGACAAGGGCGGAGTGGATGATCCTGCGTTCGTAGGGGTTCATGGGTTCGAGGCGCACCCGCTTTCCGAGGCGCACCGCCTTTGCCGCCAATTTTTCTGCAACGTGTTTGAGAGTCTCCTCGCGATTCTCGCGGTAGTTGCCGCAATCGACGACCACCCGCTTATAGTCTCTTCTGCCCGTGTTCGCCACCGCGCCCGCAAGGGTCTGGATGGCGTCGATCATCTCGCCGCGGCGGCCGATGAGCCCCTTGCTCGGTTCTGCCGTCGCAAGGTCTACAACGATCTTCTCGTCCTCTTCGCGAAGGGTAGGTTCCGCCTCGACGTCGAGGAGCTCGAACAGCCCTTCGAGGAACGCCACCGCGCGCTCGCCGTCCGTGAGCTTTTTGATGACGGTGAGCTTCACCTGTGCGGGAATGGACCCGAACAATTTTTTTCTGCCCTCTTCGAGCACTTCCACGTTGACTTCCTCGCGCGTAACGCCGAGGACCTTGAGTCCTTCCGCGACGGCGTCCTCCACCGTCTTTCCGCTGAATACCTGATTCTCTTCCATATACTTACCTTCCAACTTGAGAATTATTTTTTCTTTTTGCCTTGTTTTTTCTCCGTTCCCTCTCCGTCCTTCTTCCACGGGACGTTGCGGGTGTAGCGCTCCTTGAGCGCCGCCTCTTCCTTCTTACTGAAGATCCTGCCGATGATGAAGTTGGTGAGCAGGGTGACGATGATGGAAATAAAGCTGCTGATGACGTTGTAAATGGTGAACGCCGCGCTCCACAAGAAGCCGAACACGGCAAACATGATGGGCATCATCACCATCATGATCTTCTGCGTCTTTGCGCCCTGTCCGTCCACCGTCTGATATTGGTTGGTGGCCTTGCTGCTCTTCATCATGATGAACTGCGACAAAAGCATGAGTCCGATCGAGATGATGATCATGACGAAGTAGCCGTTGGGCTGCTCCTTCTCCTCCGCAAGGTCGGCGGTGAGGATGTTGTAGTCCGCCTCGGAGATGACCTGTCCGATGCTTCTCTCACCCTCCCAACTCTCCGAGCGGATGCCCGAATTGAACGTTTTCGTGAACGACGTGTATTCCTGTACCGGATGGTTGTAGCTGACGTCGGGATACCAGACATTTTTCACCCACAAAAAGCCCGGGTTGTGGTCGTTGCGGAACACGCTTGCGGACGCCGCGGAACCGATCTCCTGAAAGTATTGCAGACACGCTGTGTCCTCGGTCGCACCCGCTTCCACCTTCTCCTGCACTTTTGCCCAGATCTCGGCGTTTTGTTTGAGTTTGTCCTTATTGAGGGAATAGCTGCGCCCCGTGTCCGCAGTGGAGAGGCTGTAGCGGTAGAAGAGATAAACGTCCTTTTCCATGCTCTCTACCTGCATGCGCTGAATGCCGTCCGTCCCCTCGATGAGGGAATAGACGATCCCGTCCTCTGTAAAGGAGGGGCGGCCCTCCGCGTCCGTCTCCGCGAACTTGTCCACGGTGATGACGAGCTCGTTATTTTCTTCTCCCTCCTTGAGGAAGTGATAGTCCTTTCCGTCCACCGCGTATTCGAGCACGGCGGTGTTGTAGCCCTCAGCCATTCTCTCGTACATGGAGAGGTTGGCGTACTGCGCATACGATTGGAATGCCGTGATCGCGACGATGAGGATGACGAAGGAGAGGATCATGGGAAGGCATGCGCCGAGCATGCTGTAGCCGTTCTTTTTCTGCAGCTCGAGCATCTTCATGCTGTACGTCTGCTTGTCGTTCGCGTACTGCTTCTGAAGTTTTTCAAGCTCGGGCTTCATCTGCTCCATGATGAGGTTCTGCTTGCGCATTTTGACGCGCTGATAGATATCGAAGGGAGTGGTGATCGCCTTCAATATGAGCGCAAACACAATGACGCCGACGCCGACGATGCCGACGCCGTCGATGATGATCCTGACGAGCTGTCCCAGCCAGTTGAGGTCAATGTAAAACCCCTGTTCGAGGAGAGGAAAAGAAATGGATGTCATGATGATTAGATGAGCCAGCGGGCCTTGAAATAGCGCTCGGGAGCGGGGTCAATCCCCCCCTTGGCGAAAGGATTACAGCGCAAAATGCGCCAGAGCCCCAATACGATCCCCCCTACCACGCCGAAATTGTTGATGCACCGCTTGGTGTATTCCGAGCAGGTCGGCTCGAACAGGCAGGTGTGGCGGGAGAGTTTGTTTTGGTAAAAACAGATCATGCGGATGCACATCCCCTTCAGAAGACGTGGGCGCAGTTTTTTCCGCAAATAGCGGGCGTTTTCCTTCAGCAAAGCGAAAAACTCAGGCACTGACCAACTTTTCCCTTTTGAAAATACTGCCGATGTCCCGCTTGAACGCCTGATAGGAATATTCCTCGGCGATTTTGGGGATGAGCAAAAAGGTGCACGGGCGGGCGATGGTTTCCGCCTGCGCGCGGAATGCCTCGCGCAACAGCCGCTTGATGCGGTTTCTTCTCACGCTCTTGCCGTATTTTTTCCCCACGCAGACGGCCATCGCCGTCTCTTCGGCGGGGAGATAGACGATCGTGAGCGCGGCTCCGTACACTCGTTTGCCCGTGCTCAGTATTTTTTTGAATTGATTTTTTTTCTTGATACGCTGATAATTCACTTTATGCGGAAAGATGCTTTCTTCCCTTGTTTCTCCTTCTCTTGAGAACGTTTCTGCCTGCCTTGGTCGCCATTCTCTTGCGGAAGCCGTGCACTTTGCTCCTCTGTCTCTTCTTGGGCTGATAGGTTCTTTTCATAACATTATACTCCTATTTTTATCTTTCAGGTTTGATTATAAAGTTTTTCCCGTCTTTCGTCAAGCGATTATTGGGCGTTTCTGACGGGTAAAATCAAATAGAGGCTCTCTTTATTGTCCTTATTTTGCAGAATAAAGGGGGAAATTGCGCTGTTGAAGGAGAGAACGCACTCCTCCTCGCTGAGGGCGCGAAGCCCGTCGAGCAGATATTTTGCATTCATGGAGATAATTAGATCCTTCCCGTTGACGTGGGCGGGCACGCTCTCGAACACGTTCCCAACGTCCGAATTAGAGCGGATCTTCACGTCGTCCGCTCCCGCTTCGAGGGTGACGAGGTTGTTCTTGTCCCCGCGGATGAGGATGGCCGCCCGCTCCACGCTCGAGATGAGTTCGAGGCGGGGAAGGGTGACTTCCGTGAGGAAACTCGGCGGAATGACGTTCTCCTTGCGGATGAATTCCCCCTGATAGAGGCGGGAGACGATGGTGGTGCCCTCCGCATTGACGAGAAGATTTCCCCCCTGCGTATAGACGGTGATCTCCTTTTCGTCGTCGCCGAGCATGCGGGAAATTTCCACGAGGGTGCGCGCGGGGCAGATGATGCTCTTTTCGGCATTATGCGAAAGGAGTTCGGCGGAGGAGAGGGCGAGGCGGTAGCCGTCGAGGGCGGTGACCTCGAGCCTTTCCTTGAATTCGAACAGGCACCCCTTGAGAATGGGGCGGGAATCGTCCTGCGCGCAGCAGAACACCGTCTCCCCTATCACCTTTTTGAGGGCTCCCTGTTTCATGACGAAATAGTTCTCCCCCACGTCGAAGGAGATCGCGGGGAATTCCTCGGCGGGAAGGGTCTGCAAGAAGGAAGAGGCGTCGCGGTAGCCGATCTCCATGCCGCGGTCCCCCGTGCGGATGGTGATCTCCTCCTCCGAAAGTTTTGTGAGAAAGTCGGAAAGCAGTTTCCCCGTGACGCAGACTTCTCCCTCCTCAAACACTTCCGCCTTCACCGTTTTGCGGATGGAGAGCTCGCCGTCCGTTGCAAGAAGGACGACTTCGTCGCTTTTTGCCGTCAGCTTGACGCATTCCATGATGGGCGCCGTGGTGCGCACCGCGCATGCCTTGCTTGTTTTCGTGACCGCTTCCGAGAGGGAAAGCCCATCGCATACAAATTTCATCTGCCTGCTCCTTGTGATGTTTTCTTTATAAAAAGAATTTTTAATAGTAATAATAAGGGCGGTGGAAAAGTGGATAGTTTTTCCCCTCCTCCTCATTTCCCCTCTATTATAGCGAAATTGCAGAAAAATTTCAAGCAAAAAGGGGGTTTTTCGCAAAATCGTCCGCTTTTTTCTTTGTGGAAAAATATGTGAAAAAAAAGTGGACAGCGGGAAGATGTTCACGGGCAAAGCGCGGAGAGAAGAGAAGGGACGGACGGCAAAAACGAAAAGGGGGGAAGTTATCCCCCGAAATTTCCACACTGTGGAAAAAGAATTTCACAATTTCCCTTTTATGAACACCCTTTCGCATTACCGTCTCTCGGGACCGACGGGGCCGACGGGCGGTCTGTTCGGGCCGCCGTTCGGGTTTCCGATGCCGCCCGACGAGCCCACCGTCGTGATGATCTCACTGATCGTAAACTCGCACAGGTTGCTGTCGCCGCCGAAAATTTGATACGTCTTGCCCTTTTCGAGCTCGGGGCAGGAGAGAATGACCGATTGGCAGACCTTGGGCGATTGGAAGGAGAAGAGGGTGTTCCCCTTTTCGTCCGTCAGAGAGATCGTCGTTCCCGCCGCGATCTGCGCGCTCCGTGCAAAGGACACGACGCATTGTGTGGAATTCTGCGCGGGCGTTTCGACCATGCCTAAGGGGCCGACGGCAAAGAGATAGCCGCCGGTTATGACCGTGCCGTACTCCGAATCGACAGAGCAGTCCATGTTGCTCGTGGGGCCCGCGACATAGGTCTCGCCGCCCGCGATCAAGATCGTTCCGTTGGAGTCGATGCCGTCCCCGCCCGCATTGACATTCACCTTGCCTCCGCCGATGATGATGTGCTCGGAGACGCTTAAATCGTCGCTTGCGGCGTTGATACCGTCGTCCTGAGCCGTGACGTCGATGACGCCGCCCATGATCTCCACATAGCCGCCCTCGATCCCTTCGTAGCTCTTCGTGACGGTGACCTCGCCGCCCGTGATCTTTGTGAGCACGTCGCTCGTCAGCGCGTCGTCATAGGTGGAGATTGTGAAGCTGCCGCCGCACACGGAGAGGGTCCCGCTGTTTGCGTGGATCGCGTCGTCCGTGCTGTCGATCGTGAACGTTCCGCTCTCGATTATGATAGAGTAGTCGCCCTCGGTGACGGCGATCTCTTTGTCGGGATCGGTCGGGTCGGGGTATTCGATCTCCCCCACCTTGATCCCCTTGCAGCCCTGCGCGAGCGCGTACATCGCGTCCCGCCCCATGTAGTCGGAGGCGACCTTCCGATAGTCGTTCCCGCTCTTGATATAGCGGAAATCGTCCGCCGCAAGTTCGTATTTTTCCCTGTTTTCCGCACTGTCCGCAACGAAAACGCCGACCGTTTTGATGTCATAATTGCCGCCGTCGAGGTAGACGACGGTGTCGGCCTGAATGCTGTCCCCCGCCGTTTGGCAGGAATAATCGACGTCTTTGAGATAGACGAAGCCCTCTTTTGTCGTGAAGGCGGCCGTCTCGTCGTCGCACTCGGCGTTGACGCCGTCCTTGCCCGCAGACAGGACGTTGATTTTCGCGTCCTTCGCCGAAACGGAGAGCGCGGAGACGGCGTGGTTAGAAGCCGAAAGCGCGAGCGAACAATCGACGACGGTCAGTTCTTTGGAAACCTTGATGGCATTCTTGCCGCCGCTTGTGACGGATAAAGACCCCTTCCCGTTGAAGGAGAGCGACCCCTTGACGTGGACGGCGTTCTCCCCCTCTGCCGTGGAGACGACGGAACTTTCGCCGACGAGGGTCACTACGACCTCCGCCTTTTTGTGATCGGCCCCGTTGAAAGCAATGCCCGACGCCTTTTCTATCTTTACGCCGTCGAAGATGAGGTGTAGCTTCAAACCGTCCGCGCCGAGCGCAATGCCGCCGTAGCTGCCCTTGAAAAGATAGCTCCCGCTCTCGGAAATCGTATATACGTCCTCCGTCGGCGAGACCGCGGTCGCCCCTTCTATAGAGGTATTTGCCGAAAGCGCGGAGAAACCGTCGGAGAATTCGCCCTTCACTTTGTCCGTGACGTCGTCGGCGAAGCCTGCAACTTCACCCGTGCCGCCCCCGCCGAGAAAGTCCCCCGGATTGACAAAATTCTCCTCATTTTTGCAACCTGCACATGCGCACGCGGACAGGGCGAGCGTCAACATCAAAATCAAAAATTTCTTCATAGCGGCCTCTTTTTTAGTACAGTTTAACATCTTATCATGTAACTTTGGTGAAAATTCATAAAAATTTTTCGTAATTTATAGCATAAGCGGTCCGGCGAACGCCAAACCGCTTAAATCCGATTTCCGTGAATGCCGCCCGAGCGGCGTTTTATGCTGCGTGCGTCTTACAGAACGCGCCGCCTCAGTTGTTTTCGAGCCATTCCTGCGCCTTGGCTTTCGAAAAGGCGGTGATGCTCTCTTTTGCGTAGGGAGACGTTTCCCCGCCGTTCGTGTAGAGGAAATAGTCTCCTTCGGGCGTGACGAACATCGTCTTTTCATAGCCCGCGGGATCGCCATAGTAGCTGAACGTCACCTTTTTGACGACGGCAGCCGTGGTGGTGTCATACGTCTTGGTTTTCGTTTTCTTGACCATATGTTTTTTCTCCTTTTTTTCTTTTATTTTACAGGTTTTGCAATATTCCGTCAAACATATTTTCCCGATTTTCCAAAAAGGGGAAAAATGAAATTTTATACCGCAAATTGTGAATTTTTATCCGATTTTTCGGCGAGATAGCGGCAAAGCGAACCCGCGATCTTCTCCGCCATATGAAAGACGAGGTTGAGCCGCGTCAGATTGAGCGTCGAATAGGAGAACCCCGCCCGCTCTCCCACGATGCCGAGAATGGAGACGTCCCCTATCTTTCCCAAACGTTTGTTTGCTCCCGACCCGGGCATGAGAGGGCTGTCGGCGAGTTTGATGAGCCCGAGCTCGGAGCGCTCCCCCACCGCCGCGTCCACGGCGATGATCTTGGAGCGCGGGTGCGTTTTACGCAAAAATTCCCCCAAATACTTGACTTCCTTCGCTGTAACGGGGGCGCGCAGCGTGCCGTACAGGTATGCGCCCCTCCCTTCGGGCGAACGGCTGAAAAGCGACCCCGTGAGCGGACCGAGGCTGTCCCCTATCGCAAGGTCGCTCCCGATGCACAATATGACGGGCGGGGCCTTGAGCACCCCGAGGAGGCGGAACAGAGCGGCGGATACGCCCGTTTCCGCCATTGTATTGCAGACATGAAATGAAAATTGCATAAACTTCCCCTGTTTTTCGGTTCAAGTATCTCCAAAAGAAACTTTTTTATACCGTGCCAAAAAAATCGTGACAACGGTATAAAAAGGTGGTATAATAGAAATAGTAAAACGAACCGGAGGTTTTTTTCTTGACGCATTTGTTACTCGCGTCCGGCAGCTGGGTGGTCGATCTGATGTTCTTCCTCATCCTCGTCCTCGGCACGGCGTTCGGAGCATACAGAGGATTTGTTGCGGGAGTTTGCAAGCTCGCAGGCAAGATCGTGTCCGTTATCTTTGCCGTCGTCTTTTGCATCTCCTTTGCAAACTTTTTGGAGACCTGTTTCCACATGACTTCCGCGATCGCAGACGGCATTGCGGGCTCCATTGCGGGAAACGAGCTCTATGCGCAGCCGCTTGCAAGCGATATTTCGGGCGCAGAACTTGAAAGTTTTCTCGGCGGCATGGAACTCAACGGCATTGCGACATGGCTGATGTTGCGCTCCTTCAAGAGCGTTGCGCTTATCCCCGCAGGCACGACCCCCGCAATGCTGATCGGAAGTATTCTTGCGAAGTGGATCTCCGTTGTCATCGCCTTCGTGCTGCTCATCTTGCTGGTGCGCCTTGGCGCTTGGGGGATTACGAAAGCGTTTGACGCCCTCAAAAATGCACTGGCGCCGCTCCGCGTGGTCGATCAGGTACTCGGTGCGTTGCTCGGGCTCGCAAAGGCTTTCTTTTGGATCTTCGTGGTGCTGCTCGTGTGCAATTGGCTTCCCTTCGAGGGATTGCAGAATTTCATCTCCTCGAGTGCGGTGGTCGGCAAAATCTATGTGAGCGAATGGTTCCAGAGCGCAACAAGCTATGCGGTATCGGGTGCATGGTTTGAGGAATATGTGAAGGACCTCATCGTTCCCGCATAACAAAACGGACGGGTATCCCCCGTCTGTTTTTTTGTGCTTTTTTCTGCGCACAGGTCAATTTTTTGCACTGAATGTTTCACGTGAAACATGGCAAAATCAACCAATTTGACTTGAGTTGTTTCACATGAAACACTTTTCGGGGTGTTTTTAAGAGACGCAAGTCAAAAACCGTTTGTTTCACATGAAACATTTTCCATTTTTGCGAAAAGTGCGTGATAATTTTGAAAATCAGGAAAGAATTGCCAACATTTACTTGCAATTCCAAGAAAAGTGTGGTACAATAATGCGGTAATTCAGCCAAACTGTTGGCGTATTATAAATACATTTATAGAAGGAGCATAATTTGAGCAAGACACTGAAAATCGTCCTCTCGGTGGTTCTCTTGCTTGTTTTGGGCGTCGGCATCTACTTTATGCTGTCAACGCTCATGAAAAACAGCAAGGAACTCGCCGCGTCGGACTTCGAAACCCTTGCGATGGGCAAAGACCTTGATGAAAGCAAAGCGTCTCTTGACAAGGGCAAAATCGTAAAAGTTTACGTGGATAATTACACGGTATACGGCTATACGTTCAACGAAGAACAGGGCAGAGTCAATACGCAGTACACCTATTGGGCGAACTTTGCGAGTCTCTATAATGCCGAGGGGAAATCCATTCTCGACGAATGGAGCGATAACGGTGTGGTAGAGGAATACAGCTATTCGGACCCGAACGCGGGTGCGGGCTGGGGCAACTTCATCTATATCGCCGTGCTGGTTGTCGGCATTGTGGCGTTTTTCCTCGTTCTGAGGGCGACGAGCGGCGGTGGCGGCAAAGTGATGAACTTCGGCAAGACCAAGGCGAAAGTCTCCACAAACCTCAAGGTCCGCTTCTCCGATGTGGCGGGAGCCGAGGAGGAAAAGCAGGAACTTGCAGAAGTGGTGGAGTTCTTGAAGAGCCCCAAGAAGTTTGCGGATTTAGGGGCGAGAATTCCCAAGGGCGTACTCCTTGTCGGGCCTCCCGGGACGGGCAAGACGTTGTTCGCAAAGGCCGTTGCGGGCGAGGCGGGCGTGCCGTTCTTCTCCGTGAGCGGCTCCGACTTCGTGGAGATGTACGTCGGCGTGGGGGCCTCGCGTGTGCGTGACCTATTTGATCTTGCCAAGCGGAACCAGCCGTGTATCATCTTCATCGACGAGATCGACGCCGTCGGCCGTCAGCGTGGAGCGGGCCTCGGCGGTGGACACGACGAACGGGAACAGACCCTCAACCAAATTCTCGTCCAGATGGACGGCTTCGATTCCAACGAGGGAGTCATCGTCATGGCGGCGACCAACCGTGCCGACATCCTCGACAGTGCGCTCCTTCGTCCCGGGCGGTTCGACAGGCAAATATATGTTCACATGCCAGATGTTAAGGGGCGTGAACAAATTCTCAAGGTGCACGCGCGCAATAAGCCCTTGGCTCCCGACGTCAACTTCAAGACGATTGCCCGCATGACGAGCGGCTTCTCCGGAGCAGATTTAGCAAATTTGTTGAATGAAGCGGCAATTTTGGCGGCGCGCGCGGGCAAGAAGATGATCGGCAACCTCGAGCTCTACGAGGGCATCAACAAGGTCATCATGGGGCCGCAGAAGAAGAGCCGTGTCGTCACCGAGGAGGAGAAAAAGACGACCGCCTATCACGAGGCTGGGCACGCCGTGCTTGCCAAGCTCTGCGAGCACAACGACAACGTGCAGGAAGTCTCCATTATTCCCCGCGGCATGGCGGCAGGCTATACCCTCACCCGTCCCGAAAACGACGACGACCGCTACACCGTGAACAAGCTCAACGACTTCATCTGTATGGCGCTCGGCGGCAGAGTTGCGGAGGAGATCGTCATTCAGGACGTCTCCGCGGGCGCCTCCAACGACATTCAGAAGGTCACGCAGATGGCGCGTAAGATGGTCACCGAATGGGGCATGAGCGACCGTCTCGGTCCCATTGCCTACACGAGCGACGGACCCGTGTTCCTCGGCCGCGATTTCGAGGAGCGCAATACGTATAGCGAAGAGACGGCGGGGATCATCGACGAAGAGGTCAAGCGCATTGTTTCGGCGGCGTATGAACGCGCGAAGAAGCTGCTCATCGAAAACAGAAGCATTCTCGACAACATGTCCCGCGTTTTGGTGGAACGGGAGACGATCTACACCGAAGAGGTGGATATGCTCATGAAGGGCGCGGGTTGGGAGGAGGTCTTGAAATATATGGAGGACCACGACAAGGACGCTCCCGACGACCCCTTCGGCGCAAAGGAGCACCCCGAGGAGCGCACCGAGACAGAGCCCAAAAAAGAGGGCGATGAGGAGTAAGTTTTTTTACGGGAGAATATCTAAGAGGTGATACGTATGGGCAAAATCATACCTTTTTCCAATCAGAAAGGGGGCGTCGGCAAGACGACGACCTGTGTGAATATGGCGGCGTACCTTGCAAAAGCGGGCAAGAAAGTATTGCTTGCGGACATCGACCCGCAGGGGAACGCCACCACGGGGCTCGGCTTTTCCAAGAGCCAGATCAAAAAGTCGGTGTATAACGTGCTCATCGAGGACGAACCGGTGAAGGACAACATCCTTCCCACCGAGATGCCAAACCTGTTTTTGTTGCCTGCAAACATCGACCTCGCGGGCGCGGAAGTGGAGCTCGTTTACAAGAAAAACAGAGAACGGGTATTAAAAACGGCTCTTGATAAGGTGAAAAACGACTACGATTTCATCCTCATCGACTGCCCGCCCTCGCTGGGGCTCATCACCATCAACGCGCTCGCCGCGGCGGACAGCGTGATCATTCCCATTCAGAGCGAATATTACGCGCTCGAGGGCTTAAGCCAGCTCATGAACACCATTTCGCTCGTCAAGCAGCATCTGAACAAGGGGCTCAAAGTGGAGGGCGTGGTGCTCACGATGCACGACCGTCGCTCCCTCATCAGCCGACAGATCGCGGAGGAGATCAAAAAATACTTTACCAAAAAGCTGTATGAGATCGTCATTCCCCGCAACGTGCGCCTTGCGGAGGCGCCGAGCCACGGAAAACCCATCCTCCTGCACGACCCCAAGTGTATGGGCGCGCGGGCGTATGCGGCGCTCACAGAAGAATTTTTGAAGAAAACGGAAGGAGGAGAATAAGATGGCAAAGGGCTTAGGAAGAGGGCTTTCCGCGCTGTTCAGCGACACAGGGGAGGCCTATGAGAACGCAACCGAGGGGATGACGGGCGGAGCGACGGAGCTCTCCCTCGGGGATATTTTCCCCAACCCCGACCAACCGCGCAAGGAGTTCGACGAAGGCGCCCTCCTCGACCTCACCAATTCCATCAAGGAACACGGCGTCATCAGCCCCATCGTGGTGAACAAAAACCCCGACGGCACCTATATGATCATCGCGGGCGAGCGGAGATACCGCGCGGCAAAGAACGCGGGCCTTTCCACCATTCCCGCCGTCATTAAGGAGCTCGACCAGCGGGAGATACAGGAAATTTCCCTCATCGAAAACTTGCAGCGGGAGGACCTGAACCCCATCGAAGCCGCATACGGTATGAAAAAACTCATGGAGGAGTACAGCCTCACGCAGGAGGTGCTTGCCGAGCGTTTGGGCAAGTCCCGCCCCGCAATTGCCAATACGTTGCGACTTTTGACGCTGTCGGACGAGGTCATCGCGTTTGTCAGAGAGGGGAAACTTTCCTCGGGGCATGCGCGCACCCTCGTGCCCGTTCCCAAGGAGGAGCAGGCGGCGCTCGCGGCGCAGTGCGTGAAGGAGGGCTGGTCGGTGCGCGAAACGGAGCGCGCGGTGAAGCAGTTTTTGAACCCGCCCGAGGTGCTCACCCGCCAGAAGGAGGCAAAAAACGCGCTCGCAAACGCCGAACTCAAGCACTTTGTGGAGCGGCTGAGATCGACTTTCCAGACAAAAGTCTCCCTCATCGGCACCGAGAAGAAGGGCAGGATCTACATCGACTACTACTCCCGCGACGATCTCGACCGCATCTGCGAGCTTTTGGATATTCTCGACCGTCAGGAATAATGCGGGAATAACGCAGTATGGACGCGCAAAAGGGCGCAAAGAAGCGCCAAAGCGCCGAAATTCACCATATCTTGTGTTTTTGGGGGAGGAACGGCCGCGTCCTACCCCAATATTTTGAAGAAAAAAGGTCGAAAAATCTCTTTTCTTGGTGAAAATATCCAAAAAAAAGCAAAAAAAAGGTAAAAGTTTCACAAAAAATTTTTAAAATAGTCTTGACAAACCCTTCCAAGTGTGATATATTTGCGTTAGTGTTGAAATGACGATAGGGGGGAAGTCATGATGCAGAAAGACGTTCGTTAATCTTTTTTGCTACTTTTTTGCAGGCCGCAGTGCGGCGGCAAAAAAGGGGTAAGGGAGAGCAACGGACGTCTTTTTGCATCGGCAGACCGAAAAACGGCATTATCGCGCTTTTTCTCCTTCTTTGCGCCACGGACAGACAAACGCCAACCCCCAAACGGCGGGAGGATGCTTCGGGGCAAGAAGTCAAGGAGAAGGGGTGCGGACACGAGATTCTATTATTATAAGAGGTAAAGGAATGAAGAAGAAGAAACTTTTGAAAAGTGCTTCGCTCGTTGCTCTCTCTGCGGTCATGATGTGCGGCGCAGCCACAGCATTCGCAGGGTGCGGCGGAAACGACGCGAACACGATCGTCGTGTCCATGTTCTGCAGCGAAGTGGACTCGGCAATGAACCGCACGAACTGCGAGAACTGGGCGAAAGAATACACCCAAAAGCTGCGTGAGAGCGGTGAGTTCACCGAGGATCGTGAAGTCAAGATCAATTTCTCTTATCAGCCCAATACGGACACCTACTTCACCGGTCTTGCAAACCTGGTCGCTTCCAACTCCCAGCCCGACGTGTTCTACGTCTCCCCCAAGTACGTAAAGACTTGGAGCAACGCGAACAAGATCCTCGACCTTGCTCCCTCGCTTGCGGCTGACGCAGAGAACGTCACCGGCGAAAAGGGCATTTGGGAGGACTCCCTTGCGTTCTACGGCTATTCCAAGGACGAGAAGTACACCTCCGGCGACCGTATCGAGTTTAAGGACGGCAAGTTCGTCACCGTCGCAGACGGCGTGGAAGTCGGCATCTACGGCCTTCCCAAGGACTATTCCAACTTCGGTCTCGGCTTCAACGAAGTGTTCTTTACGCCCGAAGTGCGCGAGGCGCTCACCTCCACAAAGACGACCGACAGAAAGGGCGTTCACGGTGCGGAGTACAACAGCGCGAAACTGACTTATAACGGCGAGTCCAACGTCGTCACAGTAGACGGCGAGGACGCTCCGCTTGTCAACATCGGCGTTCCCACCTATTACAAGCCCTACAACTTCTACATCTTTGCAAGCTACGACGACGCAGTTGCGGGCGGCGATCCCATGGCGAACGCTGTGGAGAGGTTCACGGGCGGCGACGGCTACTGCGTGACCATCCCCGGTTGGCCCGGAGACACCTTCGAGGACGCGAAGAAAGACAAGGCGACCAAGAACAACCCTTGGGCGAACGTAGACACGACCATCCCCGAAGACTACGTCGATGAGAACGCGACCTACGACACCACGCAGGGCTTCATCACCTACACCTATGCAGAGTACTCCGCTCTGACGTGGGCGATCACCTACTATGTGAACACCTACGACTGGCAGGGCAACGGTACGGGCGGCGCTAAGACGGCGACCTCGGTCAAGAACGTCTACGGCAACGACCAGTACGACGGCGTGCTCTATCTGCTTCCTTGGCTCGCAGGCAACGACGCGCAGTACCTCGACGAAAAGTCCACGACTGCAATCAACGGCAGCGATCCCACTTCGATCGGCACCGACACCTACACCACCCAGCACAGAAAGCTGAACGGCGAATATGAGGACGTTCAGATCCAGTACGGCGTAAACAGCCAGAAGTTCATCGACACCGTCGGCGCATTCCACGCTTACGGTTCCGACTGGAACGGCAGCTCCAACAACGCAGGCGACACCACCAAGAAAAAGCAGTCCGGCTGGGATCTGTTCGTCGCAGGCAACTGCGTATTCTACGGCGTCGGCACGTGGAACGCGGGCGACCTCAACGCCACCGACCGCAACGTGCTCCGCTACAGATTGATGCCCGGACCCGTCTCCGAGGACTTCGCGCTTTATTCCAACATCAAGACCGCGGACTATGAGATGAAAGAGTACGGCAATTCCAGCAAATCTTCCTTCACCGGCGACGAGATCAAAGCGAACCAGCTGCTCCGTCAGGATCAGTGGGGCGCTCGTATGGACTCCGTCGGCTACGGCGTGAGCGCGCTCGTTGCAGACCAGGGTTGGAAGAAGGACGCGGCGATCGACCTCGTCAAGTACCTCACCATCACCCCCGAGACGCAGGTCTCCCTCACCTACTCCGGCGCTCAGCTTCCCAACTTCAAGTATCAGTGCCAGGATTACTACAACAAGACCGGCGACTTCGAGAAGATGGTCACCCCCGAGGATGAAGAGTTCGACGATACCTATCAGATTGCGAAGGATATGTATGCGGCAAGCCAGAAGTCCGAAACGAGAAGCATGACCGTAGAGCAGTGGCTTCAGGCAAACCATCCCGACATCGTGTCCGGTGGGAAGTATTACACCCTCTACAAGGATACCCTGCTCAGCACCTTCGCCAACCTCAACCATGCAATGAGAACGCTCTTCCTCGTGGCTTACACGAAGGCAGACCGTGACCTCTCCCTCCGCATGCAGTACGGCTTGAATGCGACCCGCGACTCGGCAATGTACACCTTCAACGACGCGTGGATCAAAGTTCTCGACCCTCGCGGCAGCGGTGCAGTGATGGCTTACGACGCGCAGACCCCTCGTCCCAACATGGGCAATATCCTCGACAGCCTTCTCTATGCGAAGGACGCGAAGGATGCGAGCAAGATGCCTTCCGCAGGCCAGAGCTACGGCACGCCCGCTTGGTGGTGCCTCCACAGCGCAAACGAAGTCCAGAGACAGCTCGAACTTGCGATCCAAAAGGAAAATAACCTTCTCGGTTGATCGTAGCCGTAACGGCTTTGGACGTCTCCCGAAAGGAGACGTCCAAAGCGGAATATGAAAAAGAAATAAGGAGGAATTTATGGAAGACACCGTAATCGCGAACGAAGCCGTTCAAGATCAGGCGGTCGTAGAAGCGGCTCCCCAAAAGAAGCAGAGAAAGCCCATCAACCAGGCAAAACTGCAGGATAACATCTGGGGTTGGATCTTCTGCATCCCGCTCATCATCGGTACTGTGTGGTTTGTCTATATCTGCTTGATCTTGGCATTCCTGCTTTCGTTTACAGACTATACCATTCTCAAAGGCGATATGTTTTCATACGTCGGCGAGATGGGGCAGCACATTCACCCGCAGGGCGCGTTCTACTGGTACAAGTACGCATTCACCAATACGTTCGTCAGTAAGACCTCCGGTGCAGAACTCAACGAAATGGGGATGTACCTCTTCAACACCGTGTTTTACATGATCGGTATCCCGATCGGTATGATCCTCTCGATGTTCTTCGCGGTCTGCATGTCCCGCGACATCAAGGGCGGCAACGTATTCAGAGTGCTTTACTATTTCCCCTGCGTTGCAAGTACCATCTCCATCGTCTTTACGTTCAAGCTCATGTTCTCCCAGACGGGCGTCATGAACGGAATTCTCGGCTTGGACGACTATGCGGGAGGCGGCTTCCAGTGGATCAACCTGAACGGCGTCACCGACCTCACGTGGAACAAGATCATCGCGGATACGGGAGGTACTCCTACTTCCGAGTCAGTGTTCATGAGAGAGTCGTTCTGGTGCCAGGGGCTTCTCACCAAGGTGGTCATCATCGTCATGAGCGTCTGGAAGGGCCTCGGCGGCACGATCATTCTGTACATAGCCGGTCTCTCGGGCGTGAACGCCGCCACCAAGGAAGCGGCGCAGATCGACGGCGCAAACGGTTGGAAGATCTTCTGGAAGGTCACCATGCCCGACCTCTACCCCGTCATTTTCTACAACATCGTCACTTCCGTCATCGGCGGCATGCAGATTTACGCAGAACCGACCCTGTTCATCGGCGAAAGCTACATCACCTCCGGGTATGTCTCGCTGATTTGGTTGACGGGTCTGAACGGAATGGAAGCATATCCTTCGCAGGGCGCTGCCTACGGCATGATCCTTGCAGTCATCATCTTTGTGCTCACGATGTTCCAGTTCTGGCTCGATTCGCGTAATAAGGATTAAGGGAGGGAAAATTCATGGAAAACGTTGAAAATATCGTTGAAGAACCCGTAGTCCAGGAAAAACCGCAGTACTCGTCCATCCGCTATGCGTGGGGCGCAGTGCTTGCATTCTTCGGCATCTCCAGTAAGACCCACCGCGCCAGCAAAAAGCGGGCAAAGTTCGTGGGCGACGTATTCACCTACATCATCTTGCTCTTCGGTACCTTCCTCATGGTCTATCCCTTCTGGTGGATGATCGCAGGTTCCTTTGCAAATACCGAGAACGGCAAGGCGCTCCTCGAAAAACTCGTTTGGTGGCCCGAACAGAGCACGTGGGACAGTGATTTCGTTTCCACCCACGTCGGCGGCGGATTCTGGAACTATTACATCTTCTTTGATAGAGGCGTGAGCGTTATCGAGAACAGCCTTACCTTCTGGAGAGTGCTCCTCAATAACTTCATTTACTCTATTGTCCCCGTTGTTGTCGGCGTCATCACGTCGGCGTCCGCGGCATTCTCCTTCGCCAAGATCAACTGGATCGGCAGGAACGCAGTGTTCTATTTCCTGCTCGCGGCGATCATGGTCCCCGGTCCCTCCATAATGACGGCGCAGTTCTCCATGTACGACTCGCTCGGCTGGCGTGACAACGGCTTGGTGCTCATCATCCCCGGCATGTTCGGTTCCATCATGACGGCATTCTTCATCCGTCAGTTCCTGTTCGGGCTTCCCACTTCCATCATCGAAGCGGCGAAGATCGACGGCGCAGGCTACTTCCGCATCTTCTGCGGCTTCATCCTGCCCCTCGCAATGCCCGCCATCATGGCGCAGGGACTCCTGTCCTTCATGGGCTGCTGGAACAACTACATGGGTTCCTACATCATGATCCCCGGCAACTCGCACGCGGTCAACCTGCCGCACGCGATTGCAGCAATGGACGGTTTCGGCGGCGGCGGTTCGTTCGACCAGCAGAACTACGCGGCGGTCATTGCGGCTTCCGTTATCTGCGTCCTCCCCGTCATGATCCTGTTCGCTTGCTTCCAGAAGCTGATCATCGGATCGTTGATGCTCACCGGTTCCAAGGAGTAAAATCCAATACGTATCAAAAAAACGGAGCGCTTGCTCCGTTTTTTTGTGGTAGTTGGGAATGTTGCCCACCCCCTTGATCCCCCTCCAATGGAGGGGGTTCCGCTTACATGCCCCCTCCTTAGGAGGGGGGGTAGGGGGGTGGTGTCCTAAATAACGTCATTTCGACCGCGCGCAGTTCTGTTTCTCTAAGCGCGGCACGAGCCGCAGGCGAAGTACCAAGCGCAGCGCGTGGAGAAATCTCACCTTATGAAAAATGCGGTAGAGATGTCTCGACTACGCTCGACATGACATTTGAGAAAGGCGCACTGCATCCTCTCTTCTGTCATTTCGACCTAGCGCAGCGCGTGGAGAAATCTCCCCCTCACCCCCGCAAAAATGAAAACTTTTCCAATACCCTTGACAAATTTTCGTCGCTATATTATAATAAAGAAAATTCATTCAGGGGGAAATGGTATGAAAAAGCGCTATCCCGTGCTTGCGGGAATTTTGAGCGTCGCGCTCCTTTTCGGGACTGTCGCCTGCGGCGAAGAAGGCGGCGGAACAGGGAGCGGCGATTGGTACGACAAGGACATTTGGATGACGGCGGCAACTGCGCCCACGGCGGAGGCCGTTTTGCCCACATCGGCGAATTTGAGCACTGTCGCCGTGCACGACCCGTCCGTCTTTTACGACGACGTGACGGAGAAATATTACGCTTTCGGCACCCACTACGCCGTGGCGAGCTCGTCCGACCTCATCTCGTGGAAACAGGAAGCCTCCGACAACGGCTGGACGACCCTCTACGACAAGGAAAATCCCTTTGTCGGCGCGGGGAACAGAAGCTGGCCCCGCGCGCTTGAAAAATCGGTCACTGCGGCGGCCGTTCAGGACAAGGGGAACGACACCATCTCCACCACCTGGGCGCCCGACGTCATGAAGATCGGCAGCCGCTACTATATGTACTACTCCATCACTGACGCCTTCGGCTCGAGCAAGTCGCTCATCGGCAGAGTCAGCGCCCGCAACGTGATGGGGCCCTATTCCAACGACGAGATCATCGTGCAGTCCTTCGGCGGGGGCGGCCAGCCCAACTGCATCGACCCCGAGCTCTTCTACGACAAGGAGGGCAAACTTTGGATGGTGTACGGTTCCCACTATGCTGGGATCTTCATCAAGGAGCTCGATAAGGACGGCCTTCCCGTCGTCAGCGACTCCACAAGCGACGACTATTACGGCACCCTCGTTTGGAAAGGCGGGGCGAAGGTTGTGGAAGGTCCCTTCGTGTTCTACAACGCCGAGACCGACTATTATTATCTCATGACGACGTTCGGCGATCTCAGCTCCGACTACAATATGCGCGTGGCGCGGAGCAAGTCGCCCACGGGCCCCTACACCGACATCGCCGAGCATGACCTCACCAGATATTCGGACGACAACGGCGTAAAACTTGCGGGCAACTATCAATTCACGGGCGGCGCGACCAACACCGCGCTCGGACACAATTCCGTCATCAAAAAGGACGGCAAGTACCTCGTCGTCTGCCACGTCCGCAACGCGGTGGGCGGCATGCACCATCTCGAAGTCAGACAGCTCTATTTCAACAAGGACGGCTGGCCCGTCATGTCCCCCGACCGCTACGTCGGCGAGAGCGTGGGCACGGTAACGGCGGATAAACTTGCCGGCGATTACGACGTGATCGTCCACACTAAGGGCACCACCAAAGATTATGCGAAGTCCGCAGTCTATTCCCTCACGGCAGACGGAAAGATCTTGAGCGGCGAGACGGAGGCGGGCACGTGGTCGATCTCCGAGGGGTATTACTGCACGATCACCCTCAGCGGCGTCACCTATAACGGCGTCGTCGCGCCCGGGTGGAGAGACTACGGCACAGCGAAGGGCGTCTATTGCATGACCGCGACTTCCGACGCAGGGCTCCCCATTTGGCTCAATTTCGCAGGCTGAATTCTTGTAAAAACCAACGGTAGCGATATCCCCCGAAAAGGGGGATATCTCATAAAAACGCAATACGTATGCAAAAATAAGGTGTGATATGGCGATCAGATATCCGAAAAATCCCCACTTCAACAAACTGCAAATGCGCTCGCCCGACTACAAAAACTGGCAGGAGGGCTGTGCGCACGATCCCTCCCTCCTCGAGTGGGAGGGGGTGTACTATGCCTATTCCACCGACACGTTCGGCGCGCCGAGCGGCTATCAGATCAGGAAGAGCGTCGATCTTCTGCATTGGGAGTACGTCGGTTCGGCGTTCGACATGGAGGATACCGCCGTGCTTTACAAGCGCGGCAGAGGGGACCTTCAGCCCGCTTACGAATGGTGCATGACGGCGAGCTCGGAGGTGGGCTACGGCGTGTGCGCCCGCAAGGACGGCACCATGGCGTTCTGGGCGCCCCACTGCGTGCGGGGCGCGGATGGGAAGTTCTGGCTATACTTCTGTTTAACGGGCTATTTTGGGGGCAGCAAGTCCTGCATCGGGCTCGCGAAGTCCGATCGGCCCGACGGCGGTTTTCGCTTTGTGGGGCTGATTTTGCGCTCTCCCGCGGGCTGGCGCACCCCGAACTGCATCGACCCGCAGTTTTTCTCCGCCGAGGGCAGGAGCTTTCTCGTGTACGGCTCCTTCGGGCTCGGCATCTACCTCATCGAGCTCGACCCTGCAACGGGGCTGAGGAAGGACGGGCTCACCTACACCGAATTCGCGCGGAAACATTGCACGTTTGCGCAATATTACGGCACGCCGCTCGCGCGCGGCTCCCTCGAGGGGGGCGTGGTACACTACCATGAGGGGGTGGACGTGCTCGAAAAGGGCAGATGGGTCAAGAAAAATTACTACTATCTCATGTGCTCCTACGGTTCCCTCTCCTCCGCCTACAACATGCGCTGCGGCAGGAGCGAAAAGCCCGAGGGCCCCTATGTGGACGTCAACGGGAATTTGCTCGTCTGCTCCACCGATCTGGGCACGGGGAACAAGCTCCTCGGCAGTTTCCGCAGGGAAGGCGAGCCCGACTTCTACTGCCCCGGGCACAACGACATGTTCACAACGTCGGGCGGGGTCAACCTCATCTCATACCACTGCCGCACCAATTATTTCATCGAGCAGGGTATGAGCCGCTCCAATAATTTCCACTATCTGTATTTGGGGCAGTACGCCTTCAACTCGGACGGCTGGATCGTGATGAACTCCAACCGCTACGCGGGCGAGGAATTGCAGGATGTGACGGCGGAGGAGCTTCTCAACATCACGGCGGGCAAGTTCGAGGCGGTTCGCTTCCTGCAGGGGTATAAAACGGTGACGGCGAAGCGGGTGGAACTTCTTCCCGACGGTACCCTCCGCGGCGGGTACAAGGGTACGTGGCAGATGTACGGGAGCCACTATATTTCGGTGACGATAGACGGCGAGGAGTATCTCGGCGTGGTCATGCCGGCGTGGCACGAAGGGCAGGGCGCGGCGGGGCTCACGGTCACGGCGCTCGGCAGAACCTGCGGCATGGCCCTCCACCTCGACAGCACGTACCATATTTGATGAAATTGCTGTCCCCCGCGCAGCGGGGACTTGTTCTCTTGCCCACCCCTTGAGGGGTGGGTGGCGAGCGTAGCAAGACGGAAGGGGTGTCGTAAAATATTACACCCCCTCAGTCACTCACTACTTTCGTGCCGGCTCCCCCTCAAGGGGCAGCTGAGAGTCGCCATTCTGAAATGTCATTCCGCCTCGCGCTTTCTCAATTTGTCATTTCGACCAAGCGTAGCGCGTGGAGAAATCTCACCTTATTATATTTACGTCACCCTGAGCCGCTGAGTATCACGAGGCGTGTCGAAGGGTGTCCGCATTATAATAAGGACATGTTTCGACAAGCTCAACATGACGTGATTTGGGAATGTTTACCCACCCCCTTAGTCCCCCTCCCACGGAGGGGGCCCGCCCGATACTGCGTCATTCCGAGCCGTGCAGGAAAGAACGAAGTCCGACATGGCAATTCTCCGAGGGAATCTTGTTACGTCCAAGTACGCTTAAAACCACACCCAAATGTACCAAGATGCCTTCGCGGACTTGCTTCCATAGACTGCGTAGAAAGGGTGCGGCTCAGCATGACGCTTCGGAGGAACCACGTAGTTCCCCCTCCGCGGGAGGGGGTTTTGTTTTGCTGTCCCTCGCGCAAGCGGGGGAAAGTACCCGAGCAACGCGAGGGGGAAAGGGGGACCATATTCTTGCTGTCCCTGAAAGGGAAAGTGGCGCGTAAGCGCCGAAAGGGTTCTCGAAAAACCCCTCAGTCACCTGCGGTGCCAGCTCCCCTACAGGGGCGCCAAGAAAATAAGGAGCCCCTTCCCTACCCTCCCCCCAACTTGTTGGGGGGAGGTAAGAAAAAACCCTTGACAAAATCTCCTCTTTCGGTTACAATAGAAATGCGACAACAATAGAATAAAATTGACTTAGACAACATACTATATTTTTGCCATTGGGCGGAACAAGTATGTTGTTTAAGCATCCTTCTATTGTTGTCGCAGACAATACCGCCGATGGAGCGCGTCTCCTTTGGGGTACGCGCTTTATTTTTACAAAAGAGGAGAATGACATGAAAGATCGAAAAGTGGAATTGGTCATCAACGAGGTTTTGCGGCGGTTGGCAGAGGATAATGCGGGGCTTACGATCTCTCCCATAGACGAACGCCCCTATCTGCTCACCGAAAAAGATATTCTGCGCGACCTTGCCATCTTTGCCGACGAGGTGTTTGATGCAGAGACGGAGCAGGAGGAGTCCGCGGTCGTCGTCAAATTCCACAACGGTCAGACGTTCCGCATCATCGTAGAGGAAACATAGGCCCACTCCTTACCTCCATCCTAAGGAGGGGGTTCCGTTTGCCCCCTCCGTGGGAGGGGGTTTTGCTTGCTGTCCCTCGCGCAAGCGCGTCATTTCGCCCCGCGCTTCTTATTTGTCATTTCGACCGTAGCGAATGCAATGAGCGGAGTGGAGAAATCTCACATTATTCTCATGTGGTAGAGATTTCTCGACTACGCTCGAAATGACATTTGAGAAAATATAGCCGCTACTGTTCTAAACACGTCCCCCTGAGCGTGTCGAAGGGTGTCCGCATTATAATAAGGACATGTTTCGACAAGCTCAACATGACGTGATTGGGGAATGTTTGCCCACTCCCTTAGTCCCCCTCCAATGGAGGGGGTTTTGTATGCCCGCCCGATACTGCGTCATTCCGAGCCGTGCAGAAAAGAACGAAGTCCGACTCGGAAAGTCTCCGAGGGAATCTTGTTACGTCCAAGTACGCTTAAAACCACACCCAAACGTACCAAGATGCCTTCGCGGACTTGCTAACGGGACTGCGTACCTACATTTCGGCTCAGCATGACGCTTAGGCTGAACTATGTGGCTTCCCCTCCGTGGGGCGGGCTATACGCGCGTACACACACATATATATATAAATAGGAATAATAGAAACAGCCGCGGGGCGCTTTTTACAAAGCGCCCCGCGGCATTCCAATAATATTTCAAATTCTATGTCCGCAATTCAACCACGTTTCAACCACATTTCAAACTTTAAGCCTGCTTTACTTCTTCCCATTCAAGCGGTCGTTCTCTTCATCGCTGTTCATGTAGTCGGCATGCGGCTCCTCGGGGGGCCTGCGGAAGGGGTTGCCGTTCTTGCATAGGAACATGAGGCAGGCAAAGAGGAGTGCCGCACCCACGCCGATAAAGGCATAGAGCCAGCCGCACAAAATTCCCAAAATCAGGATGGACGCCACGCTCAACACCGAAAGTACGCAAAAAATCGTCTGAAAAATTTGTCTCATTGCAAAAATTTCCAAGTATAAGTTTTCTTTCATTGTAGCATAATGGGAGCGAAAATACAACATCTTGTGGTCAAAAATCGGCAAGAAAAAAAACAAAAAAATTTCCGAAAAAAACCCAAAAAAGTTGCGAAAAACAGTTGACTTCTCTTTTTGGGTGTGATAGAATGAACAAGCTGTCCGAAAGGAAGGCGAAAATAAACGCAAATACTCATCGGAAATAAAAATTTTTCGAGAAAGTTGCGAAAATCGCTTGACTTGATCTATAAGCCTGTGTTATAATAGGTAGGCTAAACTCCTGAAGGAGCGGATAGCACCGAGCTGTTGCTCGGGATCATGCAGATTAAAAATAGAATAAGAAAGAAACGATTTTTTGTAACACAAAAAGCAGTTTCTGTCAATTTTTTGAGCAGACAATAGTACTCAAAACAAAGTCAGCAAAAAGATAACGAGAATTTATTCAAGTTAGAGCCGTCGGTGCGGTTTAGCCCGCATCGGCTTTAAACAATTAAACTTAAGAGTTTGATTCTGGCTCAGGATGAACGCTGGCGGCGTGCTTAACACATGC
>CANQPO010000008.1 GCA_947625695.1 uncultured Clostridia bacterium
GCTTGTGCGCGAGGGTGGGCAAGTGGGCAGGGTAGGGCAATTAGAACAAAGGACACCACCCCCCTACCCCCCCTCCTGAGGAGGGGGCGGGTGACGGACCTCCTCCGTGGGAGGGGGACTTAAGGGGGTGGGGCGGCAAATGGGCTCTTCCAAAGCGTCATGCTGAGCCGTAATGTGTGTACGTAGTCCGTGAGAGAAAGTCCGCGAAGGCATCTTGGTACGTTTGGGTGTGGTTTTAAGCGTACTTGGACGTAGTAAGATTCCCTCGGAGAATTGCCATGTCGGACTGCGTAATTTCCTTTTCGGCTCGGAATGACGCGCTTGTGCGCGAGGGTGGGCAAGTGGGCAGGGTAGGGCAATTAGAACAAAGGACACCACCCCCCTACCCCCCCTCCTAAGGAGGGGGCGGGTGACGGACCCCCTCCTGAGGAGGGGGCAAGAGGGAAAAGGGCGAAAAAAAGAACCCCGCAGGGGGGTTCTTTTTTTCAGTTCGCTCGGGTGAGCGAGGGTTTGTTATCTCGTCACTTCAGAAATATAGCCGAAGGTCCTCGTGAAGTTATCGCACCAATAAGGGTTACCGTCGAGACGGATCGTCATGTTATCCGTAGTCTTTGCAAATCCGGTATACTTGATCTCATAGTGGATGTCCTTCGTCTCGGTCCAAGGAAGTTTCTGTCCCGTATGAATTGTTCTGCCGTTGTCGTCAACATTGCTCTCCGTCTTGGTGCCGACTTTCGCCGTGAATTCGGAGTAAACGGTGATCTCGTCGCCAATTCTGATGAAGGTAATCTTGTGGGTTCCGATGAAACCGCCGTCTGCCACGCTGGGAAGAGTTTTGACTTCCTTGCCGTTGAGTTTGACGGTGTACGTCATATCTTTCGAGATCGGATCGCCCGCCCAGTCATTCTGTGTGCCGTTGACCTGGAAAGTACCAAATGTGTCGGTGCCATCTGCGCCGTGGTTGACCATCTGGACAACTGCATCAGTGAAGCTGTCACGAACAAGATCGTACTCGATCGTAAAGATGAAGTCGCCCTCGAGATCGGTAATTACGCAAGATGCACCATCGGTACCATTGTTCCACCAATCACCGCTGTAGTCGGTGTTGAGCATAGGGGTGGAAATCAAGCCTTCCGAAAGATCATACTTCTTGCCACCCTTCTCGATCGTGCCGAAGTACTTGCTCAGAGTAACGGTGTGGCGAGTTACATTCTTAAGAGCCGCCGTCCAACCGTTGATCTGAAGGGTTGCGTCGAAGTAAGCAACGTTTGTAACCTTAATGGTACTCACGTACTTCGCGCCGGTGGGAGACGTCCAACTCGTCCGGACAAGAAGGGTATTGCCGTATCTCGTGATCAGCGAAACGAAATCTGTACCGTTCGCTTCGCCATTAGACCCGCCGTGGCTCATCCACTGCGACTTATCGGTAACCGCCTCGCCGTTCTTCGTGAAGGACTTCGTGATTTCGACTTTGGTACCTTCGTTAGCCCAAGCTTCGTCAACTACCACGTCATCAGTTGCAATGAGGTCGATCGTGATATATTTCTCATTTGCGTCGAAGATCTGCAAACGAGCGTTGGTATAGTTGCCAGTACCATCTGCATGTTCGAAGGTATATTCTACCCCGAAGTCGCCCTGGACGTTAACTGCACCGATCGCGCTAGCCCACCACTCTTCCGGAGTAGCGGAAGGAGCAACTGCAATGCCCTCGCTGCTGACGATCGCATAAACGGTATTGTCGAGAAGCTCACGGGTGCTATGGCACTTTTCGCATTCGTCAATGGTATCGGAGCCTTGCTGCGCTTTCCACTGATGTTCGCCGGTAGCGGGATCAATGAGCGCACCATAGTAGAAGTTGTCTTCAAAATAAGCCTGGATGCCGTCAACGAGGCAGCTGCCCTCTCTAAGCTCTTTACGCTCAGTGCTGGGGGTCTTGGAGTCTTTTCCGATCGTGTTGCCGGTGACGGTGTAGACAGTGTACTCGGTCTGACCGTTCTCGGTGTCCTCGTTCGCGGTAAAGCGGAACTTCGCCGTGTTGTCCTCCGCTCTCACGCCGATCGCGGTGAGGTCGAGGCTTGCGACAAGGATAACGCCCTTATCGTAGTCGTTGGTGTTGTTGACAGTACCGACGGTGATGATCTTTGCCGCGCTCCCGCCGGTGGTGAGAGCATTCTCGTCGAGCCAAGTTGCAACGCCTTTCTTGATAGAAACGCCGACGTTGTAGCTCATCTGGTACTTTTCTACCTCTTCAACAGGATGTTCGATGTTGAGGAACGCCGCGAAGTTGACGCCGTCCGCAATGTTCGTCGTTTCGGTGAACGCGTAAACAAGGAGCTTGTTGCCGCTGACCGTGACATAGACGGGAGCTTCAGACGTGCCGATGTTGATTGCGCCCGAGGAAGCCTTGAGGTTGTAGACAAGGTTTGCGGTAGCGAGCACGGTGTTTCCGTCACGGACGGAGACCTCGGTGGACATACGCTCGGAGGTGAGGTTGACAAGATCGGGAGCCGCAAGCCAGTACTGAACGGTGAGCTTGTCGGTACCCGCCTCTACCTTGACGATGTAGAGGGTGTTGGACGCACGATAGAAGTTTTCTCTATCGGGAGTCGTGGTTGCGCTATAGGTACCCTTGATCGCAGCTTTCACTTCCGCAACGGTAGCACGTGCGTTACCGGTTGCAAGGGTGAGGTTATCAATCGTTCCGGAAAGACCGGTGTACTCGACGGTGTAGGTGCCGCCTGCGTCGAGCGTGAAGTCGGACGCGGTGATCTCTGCGCCTGCTGCGGGAAGCGCCGCAAGACCGCTGAGGTCGATCTGAACCTTGGTGGTTGCATTCAAGTTGAGGTTGAACGTCTTTTCGAAGTCTGCCTTGAGACCAAGCACAACGTCTACCGTGTTGCCGGCCTTTGTTGCCTTCACGACAACGTTGTTTGCCGTTGCTTCAAACGTCTCTGCGACCTCTTCTGCCTTGAGGTTGGTGAGGAGCTTGAATGCAACAAAGTGCGTGGAGCCGCCGAGCGCGGTCGCCTGAGTAGCCGTCGCCTTGGCGGGCGTACCGGTTGCAACGAGTTTGATGTATGCGCTCGCATCGGTGTTGCTGGTGACGGTGTAATCGTAAGCGACTTCGGGCGCTTCGAAGGTAGCTTCGCCCACTTTGATCGCGGTCGCGTTCGCGCCCGTGATAGGGGTAGCGATGACCTTGATGGAATCTTGTGCCTGAAGCCCTGCAAGGAAGTCTGCAGTGTATGCTTCTTCCGTAATTCTGTCTGCTCCGCCGATCTCCTCAATCTTCTTCGCAGGCTTGGTGATCGTTCTCGACTCGCCGTTGAACTCTACAAAGAAGCCGAAGAAGTCTGCCTGAAGAGGTTCGGTCGCGAGGTTGACGCGCGTCTTGTCGTAATAAGTGACGTCCTTCGTTTCTTTGCTGCCTTCTTCCACGGGTTCCTTGACAACGGTCTTGACATATCTGTATGCATATGCGTTGAAGTTGTTGTCGAGGGTGCTCTTGTCGGAGAAGGTCGCCTTTGTGCCGAGGCCCTCGGTGTTGAAGAGCTTGCCTGCGGGCTGCACGCGGTTGGTGGGAAGCGCCGTGACATCGTAATCTTCGATCGCAAGACCTGCGACAAATTCAACTGCGGTGACGGTGTAATCGCAGAATTCACCGTAAGCGCAAACTTCGTATGCAGCTTTGGGAAGGTTGACGGAGATCGTGTAAACGGTTTCCGTGCCGTCGTACTTCTGCAACGTGTGGCGCATCAACATGACGCCGTCCGTCTGATAGATGTATTCGACAACAACGGTGGACCACTTGGTGGGATTCGCCGCGTCGTTGGGGAAAGCGGTGCCTGCGCTCCAGCTGGTGCCGTCCGTCATGACCTGCCAAAGAGGGCTGTCCGCTGTGGCGATGCCTACCGTAGCCGCGCCGCCGCCGACGGGAATGTTGCACCCTGCGGGAACTTGATAGCCGGCCGCCTGACCGATGATCCAGCCGTCCTCACGGGGAAGAACGCCGTCCGCACCGTTGCGGATACTCATCAGAGGGGAGTCCCATGCGCTTGCGGCGCCGGGGGTGTCGTTTCTCGTAAGGCCGGTGATCTGAAGGGTGAGCGTCAGGCTCTGCCCTGCGATCAGGGTGCCGAAGGAAACGTGGTTTTCACCTGCGATCGGGTCCTTTACGCCGGGATAGGTCTTGCCTTCGCCGCCGCGGGTGAGCGTTGCGGGATTGCCCCATGCAACGGTCGAGATCTTGTCCTCAAGTCCGCTGTAGGAATTACGCTTTGCACCGCATGCGCATTCATATTGATATGCGCCGTCGGTAGACTCTGTCCAGCTGTGATCGACCGTGGCATAATAAGACCTCTTCACACGATTGTCTTTGCCGTCTGCGGTGAGTTCTGCAGGCTGGTTCTTGGGAATGACGTAGATAAGGTACTGACCTGCCTGAGCTTTGTTGTAAGCCGAAGAATCTACTTCGTATTCGTCTGCCTTGAGCTCATGCAATTCGTCGTCGCCTTGATAATATACGGAAACTTTCAAGTCGCCGACGGAGAAATCTTCGCCCTCTTTGAAGTTCAGCTTCTGCCCTTCGAGAACGACCTCGGAGATGTTCTTTTCGCCGCCGCCGCATGCGAACATGCAGAGCGAGCAACAAAGAGCAAGCAGAAGCGTAAGAACTACTTTGAGCTTCTTCATAGTTACTTTCCCCCTAAAAAAGTTATTTTTTGCCACTTTCTTTTTATGGCAAGCAACATTTTACAACAAATTTTTTGTGATGTCAATACTTTTTCGGAAAAATTTGCACGTTTTTTGTTTTTGAGGGTTTGGGCGGAAAGATTTATATTATTGTGCGCACTTACGTGCGCGCGGGAGAAGGAGAGAAAGTGTGAGGCGCGTCATACTGAGCCGAAATGCACAAGTCGAAGTCGCCCTTTCCAAATGTCATTTCGAGTGGAGCGAAGCGAAATCGAGAAATCTCGACTATATTATTGCAAAGTGAGATTTTATAAGGTGAGATTTCTCCACGCGCCGCTTATGCGGCTTGGTCGAAATGACATATTCAGAATGCGGGGCTCGGGAATGACGCGCTTAAGCGCGGGAACCCCCCTCAAGGGACAGCCAAGGAAATAAACGCCCTTTCCAAATGTCATTTCGAGTGGAGCGAAGCGAAATCGAGAAATCTCGACTATATTATTACATGGTGAGATTTTATAAGGTGAGATTTCTCCACTCCGCTCGCGTTGTTCGCTTCGGTCGAAATGACATATTCAGAATGCGGGGCGCGAATGCCCACCCCCTTAGTCCCCCAACGCAAATAAAAAACCCTCCCGAGGGAGGGAAAAATTTATTTGGTGCCGTAGAGACGGTCGCCTGCGTCGCCGAGTCCGGGCAAGATGTAGCCGTGCTCATTCAAACATCTGTCGAGCGTGGAGGCGTAAATGGGTACGTCGGGATGGGCCGTCGCCACCGCCTCGATCCCCTCGGGCGCCGCAATGATGCACATGAACTTGATCTTCTTACACCCCCGCTTTTTGAGCGCCGTGAGCGCGTCGCACGCCGAACCGCCCGTCGCAAGCATGGGATCGACGAGCAGCACCGTCTTTTCCTCGATCCCCTCGGGCAGTTTGCAGTAGTATTCCTGCGGCTCCAACGTCTCTTCGTCGCGGTACATGCCGATGTGCCCCACCCGCGCCGTGGGAAAAACCTTGTGCACGCCGTTCACCATGCCGAGCCCCGCCCGCAATATAGGCACCACGGCGACGCTCTCCTCGGGCACGCGGTATTGCACCGTCCGCTCGAGCGGCGTCTCCACCTCCACGGGAACGAGCGGGAGGTCCTTCATGCTCTCGTAAGTCATCACCGTGGTGATCTCCTCGATGAGTTCGCGAAACTCCTTCATGCCCGTGCTCTTGTCCCTGAGAAAGCTCACCTTGTGCCTGATGAGCGGATGATCGAAGATAAATACATTGTCGAAATGCTTCATATATTACTCCCGATTTGTTGTTCGCCCCTATGATAGCATACCCGCGCGCAAATTGCAAGACGTTGCGGGAATTTCCCTCAAAAGTTTGCGGGGGGAAATTTCGTTAAACTCTTGACAAAGCGGAAGCCTTCTGTTACAATATCCGTCGAATTCAAAAAATCAAATTCAGAAAGGAGAACTCATACATGAAAGAATTTAACGAACTTTGCAAGGAATTTGAACAGCTCGACGCGGCGACCTACACGGCGCTGCTGGCGGAAAAATCGCTCAAACTCCTGCCCGCCCTCCATGCGGTGACGGGAAACGGCGTAGACGGCGCAGCTCTATTTGCCTCCTTCGTGCTCGGCGCGATCGCGGCGGACGGAAAGCTCTCCGAGGAAGAATATCTCCTCTGCTATCCCCTGCTCCACGCCTTCTTCGGCGACGAGGTCAACTACGACGACTGCAAAGTTGCCGCGAAATTACTCCGCTCCGAGGGCCGCGCCTTCAAAAAGTCCCTCGAAGAGATCGTGGACGTTTTGGGCGGACTCTCCGAAGAACTCAAAGACGACGTCGTGATCGTCTGCCTCATGATCTGCGCCCTCGACGGGAAGATCTCCCTCAAGGAAAAGAATTGGATCAAAAAATTGGTGAAATAAAATGTCGGAAGAGGGCGGCGCCTGCGGAGAATTCCGCAGGCGCCGCCCCTTCTTTATGTACGGTTATTTTCAGATATACGCGCCCTCGAAGTACTCCACCTCGCCGTTCATGACGGAGGAGACGTCGAAGCGGCAGGGCACCTCCTTGCGCAGAAGGTTGCAATAGCTCCACGCGATCTTGCGGTAGCGCTCCCGCTTTTTGTAGTCCACCGCCTCGGAGGGGAGACCGTGCTCGTCGTCCGTGCGCGTTTTGACTTCCACAAAGCAGTAGGTCCCCTCTTTGAAGGCGATGATGTCCGCCTCGCCGAAGGGGGTCTTATAATTTCGCTCGAGGATCTTATATTTATTCTTTTTAAGATATTTTACGGTGAGTTCTTCTCCCGATCGCCCAAGAAGTTTTTTACGAAAGTCTTTCTGTGAATTTTGCATATCCCCTTCTCCCTGATCGCCTTGATGTGCTCGGCGGTGCCGTAGCCGACGTTGCGCTCGAACCCGTAATCGGGATATTCCCGCGCGTACTCCTCCATGAGCTTGTCGCGGTACACCTTGGCAAGGATGCTCGCCGCGCCGATGGAGCAGACAAGAGCGTCCCCCTTGACGATGCTCTTTTGCGGCTGGGCGATGTCGAGGGTCATGTTGCCGTCCGTGAGCACGAAATCGGGGGAGAGTTTGAGCCCCTCCACCGCCTTCTTCATGCAGAGGCGTGTCGCCTGCAAAATGTTGATCTCGTCGATGGTCCCCTCGTCCACTTCGGAGACGGAGTAGGCGAGCGCGACCTCTTTGATCTGCTCGGCAAGCGCTTCTCTCTTCTTTTTGGAGAGCTTTTTGCTGTCGTCCACGCCAAGCACCCGCTTTTCCTCGTCGAGGGGGAGGATGACGGCGGCACAGACGACGGGTCCCGCCAAGGGGCCCCTGCCCACTTCGTCCACCCCCGCCACGGCGGTGTAGCCCTGCGCGAAATATTCTCTTTCGTAAGTCAGTTCGTCCATAGCTTAAATGAGTCCTGCGTTTTGCATATCTTCTTTCGTGTCGAGGCACACCCTGCCGAGCTTGCCCTTGCGAAAGTCGTCGATGAGGGCGCGCTCCCCGCGCTCGTAGTCGAATTCCCCGCCGCGGAGCAGAAATCCCCTCTTTTTGCACACCTGTTCGAGCATTTCAAGGGGAGTCCCGCCCGAAATTTCAAAGCGTTCTTTAAGGCCCTGCGGATATTTTTCGCTCAGTTCCTCCAAAAGGCAGAGGGCGATCTCGTCCATTTCGAGAATATCGTCGTTGACGCTCCCGATGTAGGCAAGGCGGCGGGCGAGAGTCTGGTCGGAGAAGGAGGGCGGCATGGTGCCGGGGGTATCCATGAGCTCGAAACTGCCGCACTTCACCCACTGTTTGCCGCGGGTGACCCCCGCTTTGTCCCCCACCTGCGCCTTTTTACTGCCCGAGAGCGCGTTGATGACGGTGCTCTTCCCCGTGTTGGGAACGCCCGCAATGAGAAAGCGCAGCGGCTTTTTGGAGCCCTTTTCTTTGAGACGCGCGGTCTTTTCCGCGACGAGCTCCTCCATGGCGGACTGTAGCGGGCGGACATTCTGCGCGGTCGCGTTGAGTTTGACGGCGTTCTTGCCACTCTCTTTCAAGAGAGTAAGGAGTTCGTCGGCTTTGCCGTCCGCAAGGTCGCACTTATTGAAGAGAAAGAGCACGGGTTTTTGCCCCACGAGCTCGCTGAGCTTGGGGTTATAGGTGGAGGCGGGGGCGCGCGCGTCGAGCACGAACACCACCGCGTCGCAGAGTTTTAAGTTGTCCTCCATGAGCCGCATGGCCTTTGCCATGTGCCCCGGGAACCAGTGGATGAGTTTCACAAAAGTTCTCCTCACGCATTTCTTTTTCTTGCCGCTTGTCTCGCCCGCGTCAGCGGGGGAAAGGGTTTCTAAAGCCCCTCAGTCGCACGGGGCGCGACAGCTCCCCTACAGGGGCGCCGAGGGTTTGCCCACCCCCTTAATCCCCCTCCGATGGAGGGGGTTCTGTTAGGCGCGATGTTCACGCTCCTCTCGCTGTCCCTGAAAGGGAAAGTACCCGCGAAGCGGGGGAAAGGGTTCTCAAAAACCCCTCAGTCTCGGCTAACGCCTCGCCAGCTCCCCTACGGGGGCGCCAAGGGAAAATTCCAAAACCGCTGCGCGGAGCAGGGTCCCCCTGCGGCAGCGCACCCAATTTGCCGTATGCTTACGGCTTGTTGTGAAAGCCAAGCGAATGAGAGGATAACTTTGTTGATGCAGGAGGAAGGTTTCCTCGCACAATTATTTTCGGAGCGACACCCTTTCAGTCACCTGTGGTGACAGCTCCCCCTCAAGGGGGAGCCAAGAGGTGGAGCGAGCAAAGAATTGTGCGAAACTTTTACTTCAACAGATCCGGCCGGTTTTTCTTTGTGATCGCGATCGACTGCTTGCGGCGCCACTTGTCGATCTCGGCATGGTTGCCGCTGCGGAGCACTTCGGGCACCGTCAGCCCGCGATACTCCACGGGGCGGGTGTAGTGCGGATATTCGAGCAAATTCTCCGAAAAACTCTCCTGCACCAAACTCTCGGGCGAGAGCACGCCGTCCACATAGCGCGCCACGCAGTCGGCCACCACCATGGCGGGGAGTTCCCCTCCCGTCAGAACATAGTCGCCGATGGAGAGTTCCTCATCGATAAAAAGGTCGATGGCTCTCTGATCGATCCCCTCATAGTGCCCGCAGAGGAGGACGATGTGTTCGCGCTCGACGAGGGAATACACCATCTCCTGCTTAAAGACCTTCCCCTTGGGCGAAAGGTAGATGCGGAGGGCTTTGTGGTCGGGGTCGACGGCCTCGATGGCGCTGCCGATGGGCTGGGCGGTCATGACGAGCCCCGCGCCGCCGCCGAAGGGATAGTCGTCGCACTTTTTCTGCTTATTTTCGGTGTAGTCGCGGATGTTGACCGTTTCGATGGTAAGTTTCCCCTCTTTCACCCCTCTTCCAACAATACTGCCAAACAGCGGCGTGAACATTTCGGGAAATAGCGTTAATATGGTAATTTTCATGGTTTATGTGTTTGAATGTGTTGTGTCTCCTTGCTGGCCCGAATCTGTCATTTCGACCAAGCCGCTTTGCGGCGCGTGGAGAAATCTCACTCCATTTACGTCACCCTGAGCGTAGTCGAAGGGTGTCCACATTGTAATAAGGACATGTTTCGACAAGCTCAACATGACGTGATTTAGAACGGTTTCAAATGGTTCCAAAATCACTGCGCGGAGCAGGGTTCCCCTGCGGCAGCGCACCCAATTTGCCGCATACCTACGGCTTGGTGTACATGCCAAGCGAATAAGAGGATGACTTTGTTGATGCAGGAGGAAGGTTTCCTCGCACAATTATTTTCGACGAGCCCACCCCCTTAATCCCCCTCCAATGGAGGGGGTTCTGTTAAAGGCAGTTGCGCTCCCCCGCTTGAGGTTCCCGTGGGCGAGGAGTAAAGAATTGTGCGAAACTTTTTACTCCACCACCACCTCATCAAAGCGCTTTTTGCAAACCGTAATGCGTTTTGCGGAAAGATCGATGTCCGTGACGACCCCTTTCACCGCGGGAAAGAGCAACTCCTTGCCGTCGCGGTCGAGGAAATAAATATCGATGGCGGCGTTTCTGATCTCCTTCAAAACGCCCAGCTTTTCCCCCTCTTCGGAGAAAACTTCGAGCCCCAAGAGGTCGGCGATATAATACCTCCCCTCGCCCGGGTCGGGCGCCTCTTCGCGGGGAATGGTGAGCTCCTTGCCGCGCAGAAGTTCGGCGGCGTTGCGGTCGGGCACGCCCTTGAGCCCCAAAAACACGGCGTCCGCGCCGAAGCGCACTGAGAGAATTTTCACCTCCTCGCCGTCGATGAACACCCGCTTTAGGCCCCGAAAGTTTTCCGCGCCGTCCGTATAGGGTTTTACTTTTACCTCGCCGCGAATGCCCTGCGGCTTCACGATGAGACCGATCGTAAGATTTTTTTCCATATTCAAAGACCCAAACTCAAAAGCCGAATACGCCGTCGACGATCTTGCGGATATTCGCCTGCGTCGTCTCCTTATCCTTTTCACTGCGGACAACGGCGACCTTTTCCCGCGCCTTGAACCGCTCGAAGAGGGCGAAATAGTTCTCCCGTATGAGTTTTTGCTTCTCGAGCGTCTCATAGCGCTCCTTGTCGCCGCGGCGAGAAACGCGTTGCATCCCCTCCTCGGGGGGAAGGTCGATGAACACCGTGAGGTCGGGGGTGACCGCCTCCATCGCGGGCGCGTTGAGCGAAATCACCCACTCGAGGGGCACAAACCCGCCGTTGTAGGCGAACGAGGAGAGATAAAACCTGTCGCACAGCACGGTGACGCCCTCGTCCAACTTTTTGAGAATGCCGTTGAGCCCGTTGCGGATATGGTCGAGCCTGTCCGCGGCGAACATGGCGGCGATCGTGTGCTCGTCGGCGGAGATCCTGCCCGTAAGGCAGGCGTGGATGAGAGAGCCGAAGGGCGAATCGGTGGGTTCGCGGGTGAGGTAGACTTCCTCCCCCTTGCTCTCGAGATAATTTGCGAGGAGCTTGAGTTGCGTGCTCTTGCCGCTGCCGTCGCACCCCTCGAATACGATGAATTTTCCTTTTGTAGCCATATAAGGACAGTATAACAGATTGAAACGCAAATGTCAATCGGAAATTTAAGGCGGCGGGCGGTTTCGCACGAAACCGCCCGCCGCCGCTTCCCCCTCTTCATTCGGGAAAAACGCTAAAACATTTATATAATATTTACTCCTTTTGCTCCACGCCTTTACTCCACCCCGCGCGCATGTTTCAAATCGGCGATGAACAGTTTGATGTGATCGACCTCCTCCTCGGTGAGCCCGTCCACGCAGACGGTATTATGCGTCTCGATCCCGAGGAGTGCGTCTGTGGAAACGCCGAAGAACTTTGCAATCTTCACCAACATTTCCACGGACGGCAAAATGTTGTCGTTCTCCCAATTCGAAACGCACTGTTTACTCACGTGCAGACATTCGGCGAGTTCCACCTGGCTCAGGTGCCGAAGTTTCCGCAATTTTCTGATATTTTCGTACAGCATGGCGGCTTTTTCCTCCTCTCACAAAAAAATTTTGCCCTTTTAGTCAATTTTTACAATACTATCGTAAAAATTTAGTTGACAAATTAAAAATACTTTAGTATAGTAATCGTGGACTTTTCAAAAGGGAGGGCGTTCGGCGATGAAAATCAAGAAGAAAACGGCGGCATTGCTTTTTGCGTGCGCCTGGGCGATATTCGCCTTAGCGGCTCCCCTCGCCTTCCGTGCCGTAACGGCAAACGCCTTTTCGATGGACGATGTAATCACGGTAAAGGTATATTCCACGCTCGCCAGCGTGGGAGACGATACTTTATGTGTGTGGGGAACTTTTTATCGCGGCATAGAGCCGTTGACGGAAATATCCTACGAAACGGACGGCGGCACAACCGGCACGGCAACAATTGAAGTTGTCGACGCAGACAGTAATTTTTACACCTTCACCACAGACAGTAACGGTAGTGTAACAACGAACACGGATGACTACTCTAAACTTGTATATGAAAAACCTTTGGATACGACCGAGGACTGCCAACACAACTTTATTGACAATGCGGGAGCGCAAAGTTGGGAGTGCGTCAATGCGAGCGACCTTAACAGCGGTCACTGGGCGGAGTGCAGCAGCTGCGGTTTTAAGATTCAAGTCGCCCACCGTCCCGACGGCAAGGGCGGTTGCAAAGACTGCAATGCGGAGCTGGACGGTTACACCAACACATATACGTTCAGCGGCATTCCCGATGGTATCACCAACAACGAGGATATGGCAGGGGATGGTGTGGTGTTCTTCGAAGACGGCGTCGCCGAATTTGAGATCGAAGTCGAAGCCAATCTCTTTTTGGGAAGCGCATTGAAGTTGAACTTGGAAAGCGAAAATGGTGAGCTCACGGCGGAAAACGGCACAACCATTTCCTATACCATAGATATCAACCTTTCGTCGGGCGATGGTGACGCGACTTCGTCGTTCGACTTTAGTGGGCCTGAGGAGATTTGGTGGTACACAGCGCCGACGGAGTACGAGGACCCCGACAATTTAATGACAGCCATAACCGCCACGATCACCATCACCCTGACTGTGGAACCTGCCTATGCGGGCACATTTACCGATACTTTGACCTTTTCGGTGACGCTTGAAACGGAGGAGTAGCGTATGAAGAAAAAACGTGTTTTATTTGTTGCTTCCTATATTGCGCTTGCGCTTCTTTTCGTGTTCGACCTCGTGATGCTCTTTTGCATTTTGGGCATGAAGGAGGAAGCGCGTTTTACGGGCGGCGTTGTGTTCGACCCGAGCGCGCAGGACGAGCGGCCGACCGAGACCCCGACGACCATGCCCGGCGTAACAGTCGCGGGGTTCTCCTCGCTGACGATCCCGCCCGATGTGGACGCCATCGCCATCGACCTCTACAACCCCGCCGAAAACAACGGCTACTACTATATGACCTTTGAGCTTCGCCTCCTAAATGAGAGCGAACAGGGCTATGAGGTGCTCTTCAAAACGGGATACGTGGCGCCCGGGAAGCACATCTATCAGGTGGCCCTCTCGCATAGCCTTCCCGCGGGAGAATACGATGCGCAACTGCTGATTCAACCCTACCGCATGAGGGACCTCTCCCCCACCAACAACGTTTCGGCGGCGGTAAGGTTGAAGGTGAAATGAGGTGACAACGGGCAGAGCCCGCGTCATAATAAAATTTTTTAGAGGTGTTTTTATGAAAAAGAGAAACTTGGTACTTTTCGGCTCTGCCGCCATGCTCTCGCTGGCGCTTGCCGGCTCGATCGGCGCCGTTACGGCTTTTGCCGATCAAACCCTCAGTTCTGGCGGCACCACAAGCGGCCAGACCACGGTAACCTATACGCAGGCCGATTCTTGGACAGTCACCATACCCGATACGATCAACATTGCGTCTCCCGATGCTGCAAACGACAAAGTGAGCGCTACCAATGTGAAGATCGCGGAGGGAGACAAACTCACCGTAACCGTCACGAGCAAAAACGGTTGGCATTTGAAACAGGGTGACACGGGAACAGGGCTTGAATATGAGTTGAAAGCGGACAGCGGCGAAGCCCTTACCGACGGCGGCACGGTTTTGACCGTAGAGGCGGGAACCACTACCGGAGAAGCCGCTTTGACTGCGACGCTCAAAGGAACGGCAAGCAACTATTCCACGGGGAATGAGGCTTACACCGACGAACTCACTTTCAATGTCAACGTAGACGCTGCCGGCGACTAATTCACCTGCCAAACATAAGGGGAAGCGATGTTTACTCTGATTGCAGTGACATTTTCGGCGCTCAAGGGGACGACGCTTGCCGTTGTAATCGTGAACGCGGTCGTGCTTGCGGGAGTGCTCGTCTGCCTGTTCCTCGCGTGGAAATTGAAAGCGGAGGCCGAGGAAAAACCGCGCTCCTTCTTCGACGAGCCCGAAAACTCGGACGATTCGTCCGACAAACAGTAACGCTAAGTAGTGCTCAACAAACGAGCGGCGCGCAAGACGATCTTGCGCGCCGCTCGTTTGTATAGAGAAGGATGGCATTCCCAAATCACGTCATGTTGAGCTTGTCGAAACATGTCCTTATTATAATGCGGTCACCCTTCGACTTCGCTACTTCGTCGCTACGCTCCTCGTGCCGCCCTTAGGCAACATAGAATGTGTGGGCGGGGCAGGGTGACGTGATTAGAACAGTGGGGCATTCAACAAAACCCCCTCCATTGGAGGGGGACCAAGGGGGTGGGCACTATTCTAAAATGTCATTTCGAGCGTAGTCGAGAAATCTCTACCACATTATAACAATGTGAGATTTCTCCACGCGCCGCATAGCGGCTTGGTCGAAATGACATATTGGAAACACGCCCACGCCCCTACCCCTCTCCCACGGAGAGGGTAAATGGAATCCCCCTCCAAGGGGTGGAGCAGTGCCGTTCTCCTCAACAGCCCAGTGGGCTGTGAGGGGCACCGCGACAGGAGGCGTGGCCTCGCCGACGGGGTTTTGGCGGTCCCTGCCGCCAAAACGGACTAAGGGGGTGGGCAAGGGGTTCTTTACTACTTTACCCATTCCCTAAACGCTTTGAAGGCCGAGGGGAGGGCGTAACTTTGCGTTATCTTCTCGGGCGTGAGCCAAAGAAACTGCGGGAAGAACTCCGCCGCTTCGACGAGGTAGCCCGTCATGTGCCACTCCACGTGGGTGAAGATGTGCTTTGCCCTCTTCTCGGCGAGGACTTTTCCAAAAATTGCGCTCTCGTTTTCCGTGCCGTTGGGGAATTCCCAAAGCCCCGCAAGGAGCCCTTTTTCCTCCCGCTTGCGGAGAGCGAATTTCCCCTCTTTTTTGAGAACGTATACAAAAATCTCCTCTATCTTGCGCGCCTTTTTCTCGCTGCGAACGGGAAATTTTTCCTCCTCCCCCGCAAGGTGGGCAAGGCACATTGTTTGCCACGGGCAGAGAGCGCACATCGGTTCGCCGTTGGGCACGCACACGATGGCCCCGAGCTCCATGAGCGATTGGCAAAATTCCCCCGCCTCCTTGGGGTAAACTTCCCGCAAGAGCGCGGAAAATGCAATACGTGTTGCGTTTTCGTCGATATTCCGCCCGTCGGCGGTGAGGCGGGTGAGCACGCGCAGCACGTTGCCGTCCACGGCGGGACAGGGCAGACCGTATGCAATGGAGCAAATCGCGCCCGCGGTGTAGTCCCCCACCCCGGGGAGTGCGCGCACCCCCTCGAAGTCGCGCGGAAAGCCCCTCTCCGCGATGACTTTTGCCGCCCTATGCAGGTTGCGTGCGCGGGAATAGTAGCCGAGCCCCTCCCACGCTTTGAAAACCTCCTCTTCGGAGGCATTTGCCAAGGCCTCCGCGGTGGGGAATTTTTGCAAAAAGGCGGCATAGTAGCCCTTGACCGCCTCCACGCGCGTCTGTTGGAGCATGATCTCGGAGACCCATATTTTGTATGGGTCGCGCGTGCCCCGCCACGGGAGATCCCGCTTATTTTCGCCGTACCACTTCAGAAGCGGCTCCACGGCGTTTTTTAATACCTGTATTGCGTTTAGCATGATGAAAAAGTGAAAAGAGCACGTCGCCCATGTCCTCTTGCCCACCCCTTGAGGGGTGGGCGTCGCCGCAGGTGACGGAAGGGGTGTCTACATTTTGGAAAGAACACCCCCTCAGTTTCGCTTCGCTCAACAGCTCCCCCTCAAGGGGGAGCCAAGAGAATTCCAAAATGTCATTTCGAGCTTGTCGAGAAATCTCGACCGCATTATAAGGCGAGATTTCTCCACGCGCCGCATAGCGGCTTGGTCGAAATGACAAATAAAAGGAATACGCGGTCAAAATAAAATAATTAGAATCGCGAGACGAAAAGACAAGTTAGAGACACCCCCACCTGTCTCACTACGTTCGCCGCCCGCCCCCCCCACAAGGGGGGCAGGTCATCATAAGGCCTTATTTCTTAAAACAGGCCCGAAATGACGCCGTTCTCGTCTACGTCGATCTTCTCCGCGGCGGGGACTTTGGGAAGCCCGGGCATCGTTAAAATATTCCCCGTGAGCGCGACTACAAACCCCGCGCCCGCCGAAATTTTTACCTGCCGCACCGTCACCGTAAAGCCGCGCGGCGCGCCGAGCTTTGTTGCGTCGTCCGAGAAAGAATACTGCGTCTTTGCCATGCACACGGGGGTGTTTCCGAAGCCGAGTTTTTCGAGCCGCGCGATCTCTTCCTCCGCCTCGGGCGTGTAGGCGACCCCGCTCCCGCCGTAAATTTTGGTGACGATCGCCTCGATCTTCTCCTTGATGGGAAGGGCCGCGTCATAGCAGAATTTGAAATCGCTCTTCTCCTTGCAGAGGCGCACGACTTCGCGGGCAAGCTCTTCGCCCCCCTTGCCGCCCTCCGCCCAGACGGCGGAAAGGCAGACGTTTACGCCGAGTTCCTTGCAGCGTTCGATGACGAGGGCGATCTCCGCGTCCGTATCGGTGGGGAAACGGTTGACCGCCACGACCGCGGGCAGACCGTACACATTTTTGATGTTGGAGACGTGGCGCAGAAGGTTGGGAAGCCCCTCTTCAAGCGCGGGCAGATTTTCGCAAGAGAGTTCGGTTTTCGGGACCCCGCCGTGCATTTTGAGGGCGCGCACCGTGGCGACCACGACGACTGCGCTCGGCTTCAAATTCGCAAAGCGGCACTTGATGTCGAGAAATTTCTCCGCGCCGAGGTCCGCGCCGAAGCCCGCCTCGGTGACGACGTAATCGCCGAGTTTTAACGCCGTCTTGGTGGCGACGACCGAATTGCAGCCGTGCGCGATATTGGCGAACGGCCCGCCGTGCACAAACGCGGGAGTTCCTTCCAACGTCTGTACAAGGTTGGGTTTTAACGCGTCCTTGAGGAGGGCGCACATCGCCCCCGCCGCCTTGAGATCGCCCGCCGTGACGGGTTTTCCCCCTCTCGTGTAGCCCACGATGATGCGGGAAAGGCGAGCTTTCAAATCGCTCAAAGAGGTAGCAAGGCACAGGACCGCCATCACCTCGGAGGCGACGGTGATATCGAAGCTGTCTTTCCGCGGCACGCCGTTCTTTCCGCCGCCCAAGCCGTCCTCGAGGAAACGGAGCTGGCGGTCGTTCATGTCCACGCAGCGATGAAGGGTGATGCTCTCGGGGTCGATGTCGAGTTCGTTCCCCTGAAATATATGATTGTCGAGCATGGCGCAGAGGAGGTTGTTCGCCGCGCCGATCGCGTGGAAGTCCCCCGTGAAGTGGAGATTGATGTCCTCCATGGGCACGACTTGCGCATAGCCGCCGCCCGCGGCCCCGCCCTTGATGCCGAACACGGGGCCGAGAGAGGGTTCGCGCAGGGCGACGACGACTTTTTTGCCGATGCGGGAGAGCCCGTCGGCAAGGCCGATGGTGGTGGTCGTCTTTCCCTCGCCCGCGGGGGTGGGGGTGATTGCCGTCACGAGGATGAGTTTGCCCTCCTTGCCGCCGCGCTGCATGACGTCTAAAGAGACTTTGGCTTTGTTTTTGCCGTAGTACTCGATGTCGTCCTCTGAAAGGCCGACTTTTTCCGCCACGTCGCGGATGTGGAGAAGGTTTGCTTCCTGTGCGATTTCAATGTCGGTTTTCATATTTTATCTCCTGTTATGTTTTTTTGGATGAATGAGGGGAGCGCAATTCCCCCTTGCTGTCCCTTTTAGGGAAAGTGGCGAACGTAGTGAGCCGAAAGGGTTTTTGAAACCCCTCAGTCGCGCGGGGCGCGACAGCTCCCCTGCAGGGGGGCCAAGGGTGCTAATTACGTCATTCCGCCCCGCGCGAAGTTCTATTTCTCTAAGCGCGGCACGAGCCGCAGGCGGAGTAGCATAGTCGAGGAATGTCTTTGTTTATTATAATGTGGACACCCTTCGACTGCGCTCAGGGTGACGTGATTGGGAATGGCTTCGAATGTTTCCCCCAATCATTGCGCGTTGGAAAATCGCCATTTTCCATAAGCGCACCCAATTTGCCGTATGCTTACGGCTTAGTGTCCGATGAAACGAATGAGAGGTTGAGTGGGTTAAGGCATACACGCACATTTCCTCGCACAATTATTTTCGACGAGCCCACCCCCTTAATCCCCCTCCAATGGAGGGGGTTCTGTTGGAGGCGGCTTCGCTCACCCCTTGAGGTTCCCGTGGGCGAGGAGCAAAGAATTGTGCGAAACTTTACTTAAAATATCTCACTGCGCTTTCGAAGAGCTTCATGTCGTACTTGCCGAGGACGTTTTGATAAAGTCCCCTGCCCTTCCGCTCCGCATGCCCCATTTTGCCGAAGATGCGGCCGTCGGGAGAGAGGATCCCCTCCACCGCAAACGCGCTCCCGTTGGGGTTGAAGCGCACGTCCATGGTGGGCTCTCCCTTGAGATCGACGTACTGCGTCATGATCTGTCCCTTTGCGGCGAGCTTTTTGACGAGCTCCTCGCTTGCAACAAATTTCCCCTCGCCGTGGGAGATGGGCACAGAATAGATCTCGCCCGCGTTCACCCCCGTAAGCCAAGGCGAGTTGACCGAGCTCACCCTCACTTGTACAATGCGCGATTGGTGCCGCCCGATCGTATTATAGGTGAGCGTGGGGCAAGTTTCGTCCGTGTCGATGATCTTGCCATAGGGCACGAGCCCGAGTTTGATGAGCGCCTGAAAACCGTTGCAGATGCCGCCCATGAGTCCCGAACGCTGGCCAAGGAGGGTCTCTACCTCGAACTTCACCTCGGGGTTGCGGAAGAACGCCGTAATGAACTTGCCCGAGCCGTCCGGTTCGTCCCCGCCCGAAAATCCGCCGGGGAGAAAGACGATCTCGGTATATTTACACAGCTGTGCGAACTCCTCCACCGAGCGCGCCACCTCGTCCGCCGTGTTGTTGCGCACGACGAACACCGTGGCCTTTGCGCCCGCGTCCTCAAACGCCTTGGCGGTGTCGTATTCGCAGTTGGTGCCCGGGAAAACGGGAATGAGCACCCGCGGGCGGGTGTAGCGCACGTCGGGCACGAGGAGGGAGGGACGGGAATAGGTGAACTTCTCCACCTTCCCCTGCGGCGTTTGGAGGTTGCAGGGGTACACCCCCTCCAGCCTGTTTTCATAAATTTTTTGCAGTTCTTCGAGAGACAACTTCTCTTTTCCGCGGGAGATGACGGGCTCCTCCGTCGTCTCGCCGAGGGGAGTTCCCACCCTGCAGGGCGCGCGGAGTTCAAGCACGAAAGACCCGTACAGATAGCCGAAAATGCGAACCGTATCGACTTTTGCGCCGTAAGCAAAGCCGATTTTGTTGCCGAGCGCCGCCTTCAGCACTCCCTCCCCAACGCCGCCATAGGTGGGCGTGAACGCAGAGGCGACCTTCCCCTCCCGCATGAGGCGGGTAACGGTAGCGAAATTTTCGAGCAAAGAGGCGGGCACGGGCAGACCGTTTTCATCGTATTCGGGCGCAAGCAGAACGACCTTGTGCCCCGCCGATTTGAATTCGGGCGAGACAACTTCCTCTGCCTTTCCCGTCGTCACGGCGAAGGAGACGAGGGTGGGCGGAACGTCGATGCGCTCGAAGGTGCCACTCATGGAATCCTTTCCGCCGATCGCGGCAACGCCCAAATCGAGCTGCGCCTTGAACGCGCCAAGAAGGGCGGCAAGGGGCTGCCCCCAACGCTTGGGGTCCTTTTGCGGCTTCAGGAAATATTCCTGAAAACTGAGATAGACGTCCTCGAAACTCGCGCCCGTTGCGACGAGCTTGCAAAGACTCTCCACCACCGCAAGGTATGCGCCGTGGTAGGGGCTCTTTTCGAGGACGTAGGGGTTCCCGCCCCACGCCATATAGGAGACGGTATCGGTGTGCCCCTCTTCAACGGGCAAGAGATGTACCATCGCCTGCGGAGGGGTCATCTGGTACCTGCCGCCGAAGGGCATGAGCACGGTGCCCGCGCCGATCGTCGAATCGAACCGCTCCGAAAGCCCCCGCTTGGAGCAGACATTGAGGTCTCCCGCAAGCGAAATGTAACCCTGTGTGAAGTTTTGCGGGAGCTCCCTTTGATAATTTTGATATTTTTCGGGGGCAACGGAGATGTGCTTCTCCGCGCCGTTGGAGCTTAGAAAGCTGCGCGCAACATCGACGACCGTCTTGCCCTTCCACCTCATTCTGAGGCGAGGCTCCTCTGTGACGGTTGCAACGACCGTCGCCTCGAGATTTTCGGTATGCGCAAGCGCGATGAATTTTTCGACGTCCTTTTCCTCCACGACGACCGCCATGCGCTCCTGCGATTCGGAGATGGCCAACTCTGTCCCGTCGAGCCCGTCGTACTTTTTGGGCACGCGGTCGAGGTCGATGTCGAGCCCGTCGGCAAGTTCGCCGATCGCGACGGACACCCCGCCCGCGCCGAAGTCGTTGCAGCGCTTGATGAGGAGGGTCGCCTCGCTGTTGCGGAAGAGACGCTGGAGTTTCCGCTCCTCGGGGGCGTTCCCCTTTTGCACCTCCGCGCCGCAGTGGGAGAGCGATTGCAGGGTATGGGACTTGGAGGAACCCGTGGCTCCCCCGCAGCCGTCCCTGCCCGTTCTGCCGCCGAGAAGAATGACCTTGTCGCCCGCAAGAGGCGCTTGCCGCCGCACGTTCTTTTCGGGCGTCGCCGCGATGACGGCGCCGATCTCGAGCCGTTTTGCGGTGTATCCCTCGTGGTAAATTTCGTCCACCTGCCCCGTGGCAAGCCCGATCTGGTTGCCGTAGGAGGAATAGCCCGCCGCAGCCGTCGTCACGAGTTTGCGCTGAGGGAGCTTCCCCTCCATCGTCTCCGAAACGGGCCTTGTGGGGTCGCCCGCGCCCGTCACGCGCATGGCGGCATAGACGTAGCTTCGCCCCGAAAGCGGGTCGCGGATCGCCCCGCCGATGCAGGTGGCGGCGCCGCCGAAGGGCTCGATCTCGGTGGGATGGTTGTGCGTTTCGTTTTTGAAGAGGAGAAGATAGTCCTCCTCTTTGCCGTCTACGTCCACTTTTATCTTGACGGTGCAGGCGTTGATCTCCTCGCTCTCGTCGAGCTTTTCGAGCAGTCCCCTCTTCTTTAAGACCTTCGCCGCGATTGTGCCGACGTCCATCAGATTGACGGGCTTGGTGCGCCCGATCTCCTGCCGCGCGGCGAGGTATTCTTCATACGTATGCTGCAAAAGGGGGTCCACAAAGGAAACTTTGTCGATGGTGGTGAGAAAGGTGGTGTGGCGGCAGTGGTCGGACCAATAGGTGTCGATCATGCGGATCTCGGTGAGAGTGGGGTCGCGCCGTTCGCTCTGAAAATATTTTTGGCAGAAGGCGATGTCGTCGCCGTCCATGGCAAGGCCGTAACGTTCGAGAAATTTTTCAAGCGCGGTGCGGTCCATTTGCAAAAAACCGTGCAAGGTCTCCACTTCGGTTGGAACGGCGTGGGAGAGCTTGAGCGTTTCAGGTTTTTCGAAGCTCGCCTCGCGGCTCTCCACGGGGTTGATGACATACCGTTTTACCGTTTCGAGTTCCTCTTCGGAGATTTGGCCGTAAACGGCGTATATTTTCGCGGTGCGCACGAGGGGGCGGTCCCCCTTCGAGAGGAGTTGGATGCACTGTGCCGCGCTGTCCGCGCGCTGGTCGAATTGCCCGGGCAGATACTCCACGCAGAACGCCTGCGCGCCCGCAAGGTCGATATCTTCCGACGTTGCGTCCATCTGCGGTTCCGAAAAGACCCGCTTCACCGCTTTTTCAAAGAGTTCGGGCGAAAGGTCCTCGGCGTCGTAGCGGTTGATTACGCGGATGCGCTCCGCCGCCACGCCCAAAAACTCGCGCACGTCCGCAAGGAGCTTCTGCGCTTCGCTGTCGAACCCCTGTTTCTTTTCAACGTAAATTCTGTAAACCATGATCTTATCCCACCATGTAAAGTTCGGTTTATTTCAATGCGGCGAGAGCGCGTTTGCCGATGTCGCGGCGCATGTAGGCGTTTGCAAACGAAATGCGTCCCGCAAGTTCATAAGCGTGCGCGACTGCTTTTTCGAGCGTATCCGCCTTCGCCACCGCACCGAGCACCCTGCCGCCCGCCGTGAGAAGTTTTTCCCCCTCGCGCTTAGCGCCCGCAATGTAAATTTCCTCCCCTTCTAAAGTCTTAGGAAGAGTGATTTCGTAACCTGTATCGTATTTTTGGGGGTAGCCGTCGCTTGCAAGCACCACGCAGCAGGCGGCTCCATTTTCAAATTCCACCTCTTCCGCTTGGAGCGTCCCCTCTCTGCACGCCTGCATGACGGTGAGAAGATCGCTTTTTAGAAGCGGCAACACGACCTGCGTTTCGGGGTCGCCGAAGCGGCAGTTGTATTCGATGACCTTGGGCCCCTTTTGGGTGAGCATGAGCCCGAAATAGAGGCACCCTTTGAAGGTCCTCCCCTCCTCCTTCATCGCGCGGATGGTGGGCAGAAAGATGGTTTTCATGCATACGTCTGCGATTTCGGGGGTGTAATAGGGGTTGGGCGCGACCGTGCCCATGCCACCCGTGTTGAGCCCCTTGTCGCCGTCCTTTGCGCGCTTGTGGTCCATGGAGGAGACCATGGGCACAACGACGTTGCCGTCCGTAAAGGAGAGCACGGAGACCTCGGGCCCCGTTAAAAATTCCTCAATAAGAATGCGACTTCCGCTTGCTCCGAAGACCTTTTTTATCATCATATCCTCGACCGCTCCCTTTGCCTCCTCAAAGGAGTTCACGATGACCGCCCCCTTGCCGAGCGCGAGCCCATCCGCCTTGACGACGGTGGGATAGTCGCAGGTTTGTAGGTAAGAGAGCGCCGCGGCGGGCTCGGTAAAAATGCGCGCCTTTGCCGTGGGAATGTTGTATTTTTCCATGAGCTGTTTGGAAAAGACCTTACTGCCCTCGAGAATGGCGGCGTTCTTTGTAGGGCCGAAGCAGGGCACGCCGATCTCTTCTAACCTGTCCACGAGCCCCAAACAGAGCGGATCGTCGGGGGTGACGACGGCAAAATCTACCTTATGCCCCTTTGCAAAGGCGACAATGCCCTCGATATCGGTCGCCTTGATGGGCACGCATTCGGCATCCTGCGCGATGCCGCCGTTCCCGGGCAGGCACCAGATTTTTTCGACCGTCTTGTTTTTTTTGAGGGATTTGATGACGGCGTGTTCTCTCCCGCCTCCCCCGATCACTAAAAGGTCCATTCCATGCTCCTTTTTTCGTGTGTTATGGTGTTGGGGTTTGCCCACCCCCTTGATCCCCCTCCAATGGAGGGGGTTCCGTTGCTCTGCCGAGAGCCGTAGCGCGAATTCACTTCGCGCGTGAAACGGCGAACGACCGCAGCAATCACGAGATTTCTTTTTGCTACGATTGCCGCTTCACGTTCGGCGCGAAGCTCGTGGAGCGCCCGAACGCATTCGAGCCCGAGCAACGCGAGGGCGAGACAAGCGGCAAGAAAAAGAAATCTGTGAATCTTTTCAGTGGTGAAACAGTCTCATTCCCGTGAAGCACATGACCATGTTGTGGCGGTCGGCCGCTTCGATGATGAGATCGTCCCTCACTGAGCCGCCCGGTTCGGCCACATAGGCGACCCCACTCATGTGCGCGCGCTCGATGTTGTCCGCAAACGGGAAAAAGGCGTCGCTCCCAAGAGAAACTCCCGTAATCCCCGCAAGATACTCCTCTTTCTCCTCCTTGGTGAAGGGCGCGGGACGCACGGCAAAGTTCTGCCGCCAAACCCCCTCCCCCGTCACCTCCTCGGGGTTGTCCGAGAGATATAAGTCGATGATGTTGTTCTTTTCGGGCCGACCGACCCCCTCCGCAAATTGCAGGGAGAGTACCTTTTGGTGGCGGCGCAAGTGCCAAAGGTCCGCCTTCTGCGCGGCAAGCCGCGTGCAATGGATGCGCGATTGCTGCCCTGCGCCCACGCCGATCGCCTGTCCGTCCACGGCAAAGCACACCGAATTGCTCTGCGTGTATTTAAGGGTAATGAGGGCGATGATGAGGTCGGTCACCTTCTCCTCGGGCAAATTTTTATTTGCGGTGACGATGTTGGAAAGAAGCGCTTTGTCGATCTTGAAATTGTTGCGCCCCTGCTCGAAGGTAATGCCGAACACCTGCTTTCTTTCGATGGGCTCGGGGACGTAGGAGGGGTCGATCTTGACGATATTATATCCCCCCTTCCGCTTTCCCTTCAAAATTTCGAGTGCCTTGGGGGAATAGGCGGGCGCGATGATGCCGTCCGACACCTCGCGCGCGATGATTTTTGCCGTCACCTCGTCGCATTCGTCCGAAAGAGCGATGAAATCGCCGAAGGAGGACATTCTGTCCGTCCCCCGCGCCCGTGCGTAGGCGCAGGCAAGCGGGCTGTCATCCAAGCCCTCGATGTCCTCGACAAAACAGCTCTTTTTAAGGTCGTCTGGAAGTTTCTTTCCGATTGCCGCCGACGTGGGCGAGACGTGCTTGAAGCTCGTCGCAGCGACCTTCCCCGTGCTCTCCTTGATCTCCTTGACGAGCTGCCATGCATTGAACGCGTCGAGGAAGTTGATGTAGCCCGGCCTTCCGTTGAGAATTTCCACGGGGAGATCGCTCCCGTTTGCCATAAAAATTTTCGCGGGCGTCTGGTTGGGATTGCAGCCGTATTTGAGGGCGAATTCTTTCATGATTACCTCCCGTTTTTGTTGAAGATCACCTGCTCGCTCTCCCCCGTTTTGAGGTCGTAAGCGCGGCAGACGAGGGAAATTTTGTTCTCTTCGTTGAGGTTTTCCCAAATTTCGCCTGCGAACTCATTGAGGTCGTTCGGCATAATCACCGCCTCGGGTTCCCCTTGGAAAGAGGGCAGAGGGTCGCCGTTTTTCTCATACGTATGTAAAAAATGCCCCGTTCCGTTCACTCCTTCGTACACAAAGAAGAAACGGTTGCACTTTTTGCCCGTCTTTTCGGCGCTCTTTAAGATGGACATTTCATACACAAACCCCGTTGCCTTTTGGGGCAAGTGCAGAAGGGCACTGATGCGGGGAGTGAAGTTGGGAGCGTCGGGTTCGAAGGCGCGCCCCATGAGCCCATGGCGGAAGCAATGCCCCTCTTTTAGCGCCTGCTCGATGGTGTCCGTCTGGTCGCCGTTGGTGACGATGACGTTCTTTCCCACCACCTTGACGGGCGAATAGAGAATGAGGGAGGGGTCGGTGACCTTGGAGGGGTCGAAGGGCTCCGTCCTTATCTCGTCTCCGTAGGCGGTAAACACGCGGTTGCGGGAGTTTTCGCTCCTACCCATGATGAAGTAAGCAAACATTGCCTTTCTGCCGCTGCTCGACTTCCCCACCACGATCCCGCGCCCGGGATAGGCGTTGTTTTTTAGAATACGTCCGATGTTTTTTCTGATATATGGCATTACTTTTCTCCCGAAAGTTTTTTACAGACTTCTTCGATGGCGGCGGGATAGATGACCCACTCCGCCTCGCGCATGACCCGCTTTTGCAAGGTTTCGGGGGTGTCCCCCTCCTTGACTTCCACCGCCTTTTGGGCGAGGATGGGTCCCCCGTCGCACTCCGCCGTGACAAAGTGCACGGTCGCGCCCGTCACCTTGACCCCCGCTTTGAGCGCCGCCTCGTGCACGTGCAGCCCGTAGTAGCCCACGCCGCCGAAGCTCGGCAGAAGGGCGGGGTGAATGTTGAGAATGCGGTTTGGATAATGTTCCACGAACGCGGGGCTCAAGACGGACAGAAAGCCCGCGAGCACGACAAGCTCTATCCCCCGTTCCTCGAGCAAGGATATTATCCTCTCTTCCCGTTCCGCTCGATCGGGAATTTCTCTGCGGTCGAACACGGCGGTGGGAAGCCCCACTCTTTTCGCGCGGGTGAGGGCGAAAGCGTCCGCACGGTCGGAGATGAGAAGGACGATCTCGCCGTGAGGCAAGAGCCCCGCCTCCCACGCGTTGTAGACGGCTTGGAAGTTGGTGCCGCCGCCCGAGCATAACACTGCGATCTTTACCTTATGTGCCATGATATCAGCTCCGCGTTACAAAAGTTCCACGCCGCCGCCCGAGACGATCTCGCCCAAGACGTAGGCCTTTTCGCCGTGCGCGTGCAAAATTTCAAGCGAGCGATCGACGTCCTCTTTCGCCACCGTAATACTCATGCCCACCCCCATATTGAAGGTGTTGAACATGTCGTGCTCAGAAATCTTCCCTTGCTCCTCGATGAGAGAGAAGATCGCAGGCGTTTGGACGTTGCGCTTTTGTATCTTTACCCCCAATCCCTTGGGCAGGGAGCGGGGCATGTTTTCATAGAATCCGCCGCCCGTGATGTGTGAAATGCCCTTTACCTTGACCTGTTCAAGAAGAGAAAGAACGGGTTTTACATATATTTTTGTGGGGGTGAGAAGGGCTTCGCCGAGCGACTTTCCCCCGAGTTCTTTTACGGGAGCGCGGAGGTCGCAACGCTCGACGTCGAACACCTTCCGCACGAGGGAAAAGCCGTTGGAGTGCACCCCGCTCGAGGGAAGGGCGAGCATAATATCCCCCTCCTTGATCGCGTTTTTATCGACCATATTGCATTTATCGGCAATTCCCACGGTGAAACCCGCGAGGTCGTAGTCCTCCTCGGGCATGAGCCCGGGGTGCTCGGCGGTCTCCCCGCCGATGAGGGCGCAACCCGCTTGCACGCACCCCTCCGCAACGCCGCCGACGATCGTTGCGATCTTTTCGGGGACGTTCTTTCCGCAGGCGATGTAGTCAAGGAAGAAGAGCGGTTTTGCGCCGCAGCAGATGACGTCGTTCACGCACATGGCAACGCAGTCGATGCCGATCGTGTCATGCTTGTCCATGAGAATGGCGAGGCGGAGTTTGGTGCCCACGCCGTCGGTGCCCGAGACGAGCACGGGTTCCTTCATTCCCGCAACGCGCAGGGGAAAGACCCCGCCGAAGTCGCCGACGTTTTCGAGCCCCTCGGTAAGGGTGCGGCGGATGTGTCCCTTCATGAGCTCCACCGAGCGGTATCCCGCGGTGATATCCACCCCCGCCGCCTTGTAACTTTCGCTGTAACTGTCTTTTATCATAATTCTTCCTTTTTGTGATGTTTGGGGTCGAAAAGCGCGCTCTCAACTCGTCATGCTGAGCCGAGTACTTTTCTAAATACGTCACCCTGCCCCGCCCGCGCGCTCTATTTGTCTAAGGGCGGCACGAGGAGCTTGCGACGAAGTAGCGTAGTCGAAGGGTGTCCGCATTATAATAAGGACATTCCTCGACAGAGCTCGGAATGACGTGATTTTGGAATGTCACCCACCTCCTTAATCCCCCTCCAGTGGAGGGGGTTCTTTCGGGGAATTGCCATGCCGGACTTCGTCATTCCCCTTGCGGCTCGGAATGACGCTTTAACTATCATTTCGCCCCGCGCTGTTTCTGATATGTCATTTCGACCGAAGCTGTAGGCGAAGTGGAGAAATCTCGCTTTGTTATAATGTGGTAGAGATGTCTCGACTTCGGCTTATGCCTCCGCTCGACATGACATTTTGAAATATGTGCCTTAGGCGGAATTCACTTCCGCCGTGGGCGACCCAATTTGGCAATTACTTTTGCCTTCTTGCAAGACAACGCGACCGCGAGGATAACTAAGTTAAGCCGCGCGCGCAAATTTCCTCACGGCGTTTATTTCGACCGACACCCCTTCCGTCACGATTCGCGTGACACCCACCCCTCAAGGGGTGGGCAAGGGGGGAGGGAGAAAAGAAACGCGTGAACCTATTTCCTGTATTTCGGGTTTTCCGAAATGGGGCGTTCCCAACGCTCGAAGCGGCTCTTTGCGGAGACCGTCGGCTCCTCGGTGGGATAGTTGCCGTCGAAGCACGCCGTGCAAAATCCCGTGCCGTCGCCGCCCGTTAAATGGGAGACCTTTGAAACGTCGAGATATCCCAAGCTGTCCGCGCCGATGATGGCGGCGATCTCCTCCACGGTGTGGTGGCAGGCGATGAGATTTTCCCGCGAGTCGATGTCCGTGCCGTAGTAGCAGGGGTTGAGAAAGGCGGGCGCGGACGAGAGCATGTGCACTTCCTTCGCCCCCGCGCTTCGGAGCATCTTCACGATGCGCGCGCAGGTGGTGCCGCGGACGATGGAATCGTCCACGAGGACGACCCGCTTCCCCGCGATCGCAGACTTCAACACATTCAGCTTGATGCGCACCCTGTCCTCGCGGGCGGCCTGTCCCGGGGCAATGAACGTTCTGCCGATGTATTTGTTTTTGATAAAGCCGATGCCGTAGGGAATGCCCGAAGCCTCGGCATAGCCGTAAGCGGCGTCTAAGCCCGAATCGGGCACGCCGACCACGACGTCTGCGTCGAGATGATATTGTCTAGCGAGGAACCGCCCCGCCTGCTTCCGTGCCTCGTGCACCGAACAGCCCTCAATGACCGAATCGGGACGGGCGATGTAGAGATATTCGAACACGCACAGGTGCTTCCCCCTGCCGCAATGGGAGCGGTCGGAGAAAACACCGTCCTTGGTAAAGACGAGCATCTCCCCGGGTTCCACTTCGCGGATGAGGGTCGCGCCTACGCTGTCGAGCGCGCAACTCTCGGAGGCGACGATGTACGCCCCGTCCTCCCTTATACCATAGCAGAGGGGGTGGAAACCGAAGGGGTCGCGCACGGCGAGGAGTTTACTTGGGGACATCACGAGGAGGGAATACGCACCCTTGAGCCTGTCCATGGCGGCGAGCACTGCCTCCTCGATGGAGCCGCGTTTGACCCGCTCCTTGGTGATGATGTAGGAGATGACTTCGCTGTCCGACGTGGAGTGGAAGATACTGCCGTCGCTCTCGAGTTCGTCGCGCAGTTCGGAGGCGTTGACGAGGTTGCCGTTGTGGGCGAGCGCCATGTTCCCCTTTAGGTGGTTGACCACGATGGGCTGGGCGTTCTCCCTTCCCCCGCTGCCCGTGGTGGAATAGCGCACATGCCCGATCGCCATGTTCCCCTCGCCGAGTTTTTTGAGCACATCCTCGGTGAACACGTCGTTGACGAGCCCCGCGTCTTTATAGGTATGGAAAACGCCGTCGTCGTTGACGACGATCCCCGCCGACTCCTGACCGCGGTGTTGGAGAGCGAAGAGAGCGTAATATGCGGTGGAAGCAACGTCCTGCTTTTGGGGTGCGAAAATGCCGAACACCCCGCATTCTTCATGAATTTGCGACATAACGACTCCTGTTTATCGCCCCACTTTTCAAGGGGCGGAGTATTGTTTTTTCGCATTGTGAGTTGCCAAGCGTCATGCTGCCCCGCGCGCTGTTCTGTTTCTCTAAGCGCGGCACGAGCACGCAGTGCGAAGTAGCCGAAACGTATTTACACAGTCCCGTTAGCGAGTCCGCGAAGCATCTTGTTGCGTTAAGGTTCGTTTCTAACGTACTTGGACGTAACAAGATTCCCTCGGAGAATTGCCATGTCGAACTTCGTAATTTCCCTTGCGGCTCGGAATGACGCTACACTGAGCGCCATGAATTCTATTGTTATTCCGACCAAGCCGCTTCTAATTGTCATTTCGAGTGGAGCGAAGCGGAATCGAGAAATCTCACATTGCTATAATGCGGTATAGATGTCTCGGCAAGCTCGACATGACAATTTTAAAATAAGGTGCGCGAGGCAACATAACAATTTTATTTACTCCCCCGTTACGCGCTTGAAAATTTCTTGGTAAGCGGCCTCTACGCCGCCCATGTCGCGGCGGAAGCGGTCTTTGTCGAGCTTTTCGCCCGTCTGCGCATCCCAGAAACGGCAGGTGTCGGGGGAAATTTCGTCGGCAAGCACGATCGTGCCGTCCGGCAGCCGCCCGAATTCGAGCTTGAAGTCGATGAGGCGCACACCCAAATGCAAAAAGTATTCCTTCAGCACTTCGTTGACTTTGAACGCGTACTGCTTGATGGTTTCGATCTCCTCCTCGGTGGCGAGCTTTAAGGCGAGCGCGTGATAGCTGTTGAGGAGCGGATCGTCGAGCGCGTCGCACTTATAGGAGAATTCGATGGTGGGTTTTTCGAACACGATCCCCTCGGGAACGCCGTAACGCTTTGCAAAGGAACCGGCGGAGACGTTGCGGATGATGACCTCGAGCGGGACGATCTTCACCTTCCTGACGAGGGTGTCGCGCTCGGAGAGCTCTTTTACAAAGTGAGTGGGGACCCCCTTCTTCTCGAGAAGCTGCATGAGCATGTTGGACATGCGGTTGTTGACGACCCCTTTCCCCGCAATGGTGCCCTTTTTGAGCCCGTTGAAAGCGGTGGCGTCGTCCTTGTAGGAGACGATGCAAAGGGTCTCGTCCTCGGTGGCGAAAACCTTTTTCGCCTTGCCTTCATAGAGCTGTTCTTTCTTTTCCATAACTTCCATGATGATTATTCTCCTTTTGTTTTCACGAAAAATCTTTTGCTTGGGCAAAATCTTTTTCCGTGAGGAAATTTGCTTTGATGGTTTAACTTGCCTGTCCTCTCGTTCGTTTCATCGGACAAGAAGTTGCAAGAGTGCAACAAATGGGGTCGCGCAGCGCAAAAGCGTGGTTTTGCTCGCGCAAGTAATTTAGGAAATTTACCCTTGGCTCCCCTGCAGGGGAGCTGTCACCGCAGGTGACTGAAGGGTTCTCCGAGAGTATGAAATCCTTTCCCCCGCTCCCGCGGGTACTTTCCCTAAAAGGGACAGCAAGGGGGAAAAGTATCGCCATCCCAAATGTCATTTCGAGCGTAGTCGAGAAATCTCTACCGCATTTTTTATAAGGCGAGATTTCTCCACGCGCCGCAAAGCGGCTTGGTCGAAATGACATAACCAGGACAAAGGGCACCACCCCCTTAGTCTCCCTCCTGAGGAGGGGGCATTGGAGCGACTACTTACTTTGTATATTTCCCAAATACTGCGCTGTCTTTTTGGAGGACTTCGGCGGCGGTCTTTTTGCGGAAGGCAACGAGCTTTTCGGAAAGCCCTTCGTCCCCCACCGCCAAAATTTCCGCCGCGAGATAGGCGGCATTCTTTGCCCCGTCGATGGCGACCGTTGCTACGGGCACCCCCGAGGGCATCATTACGGTGGAGAGAAGCGCGTCCATGCCGCCTAACGCGCCGCCGCCCACGGGGACGCCGATGACGGGCAGCACGCAATTCGCCGCAAATGCGCCCGCAAGGTGCGCCGCCATGCCCGCTACGCAGATGATGACGCCGACGCCGTTCTCCTCCGCCCCCTCCGCAAACGTCTTAGCGGCCTCGGGGGTGCGATGTGCGGAATACACATGCACCACATAGGGAATGCCAAACTCTTTGAGCACGCCGAGCGCCTTTTCCGCAACGGGAAGATCGGAATCGCTTCCCATGATGAGAGCAACCTTCTTCATACTTTTCTCCTTTCACAATAAAAAAGAGCAGTTTTTCTCTGCGCGAAAAAAACTGCTTATCTGCAAACGAAACGATCGAACTTTGTATCCCGCTTTCCGCGGGCGACTGCTCTTTTCATGCCACCATTATAGTACACGGCGGCGAAATAAGTCAAGCGTTCGGCGAGTGAAAATATTGTTCTCATTTTGTGACATGAAACGTTCGCTTTTTGTGACATTGAAAAGAGCCCCGCGCCCCGCGAAGCCCCAAATTTTTTTGCTTACTTTTGGTTGAACTTTTTGCGCACGAACCAATCGGTGACCCGCTCGGGGAGCATCCTTCCCGCGAGCCGCAAAAAGTTGTTCTTCCCGCCCGCCGCCGAGACCGTGGGCGGATTGCGCTTTTGCGTCAGCCTGATGATACTGTCCGCAACGAGGGAGGGAGTCATTCCCCCCTGCTCCATGTTTGCAAGCGCGGCGGAGGCCTTTTTCACCGAGGACGTATATCCCTTGCTCTCCTCCGCATTGTATACCTTGCGGCTGTAGGTGAAGTCGGTGGAAGTCCCCCCGGGAAGCAATGCGCACACCCGCACCCCTTGGCGGCGGAGCTCCATGTCCGCCTCCCGCGCAAGCATGCTGAGCGCCGCCTTGGACGAGGAATAGAACCCGTCGTAGGGAATGGGGAAATCTCCCCCCATGGAGCCGACGAGGATTGCCCGCCCCTCCCGCTTTTTAAGGTAGGGCGCGGCCGCTTGGATCGCCTCGATCGCGCCGAAGTAGTTCACCTCGAAGAGATAGCGATAGTCCCCGCTCTTGGCGTGTTCGAGGGGAGCCGCCATGGAAAAGCCCGCCGAATAGACGAGCAAGTCGATCCCGCCGTACTCCTCTCCGATCTCCTTGATCGCCTTTTCGAGCTCCCCCTCCTGCGCGGCGTCCGCGGTGCGGGAGAGAATGCGTTCCCCCTTAAAGGGGGTGCGGGAGAGATTGATGACCGTATAGCTCTTTGCGTGCAGTTTTAAGGCGGTCTCCCTGCCGATGCCCGACGACCCTCCAACGATCACGGCGACCCGCCTTCCCTTGCGCGGAGGGTGCGCTTCCGCCGCGGGTTCCGCTTTTTCTTCCGTCTGCTCTTTGATTTCCCGTTTCATAACATGAATTATGGGCAAGGAAAAAATTTCTATTCAACCGAGGGCGACGTCGAGGAGCATCATCACGCAAAAGCCGAAAATGACGCCCGCCGAGGCGAGGGTCTTGCTCTTTTCGAAGCACTCGGGAATGAGCTCGGAGCAGACGACGGCGATCATCGCGCCCGCCGAGAAGGAGAGCGCCCACGGCATGAGCCCCGCGATGAAGGAGGCGGCGACCGCCCCCAAAATGCAGGCGGGGATCTCCACCGCCCCCGAGCCCTGCGAAAAGAGAAAACTCTTTAAGGGGCTCATTCCCTTTGCGCGGAGGGGAAAGGCGACGCACATGCCCTCGGGGAAGTTCTGCACCGCGATCCCCACGCCGAGAAGGAGCGCGGAGAGGGTCCCCGCTCCCCCCGCCGCCTGCGCGAACGCCACCCCCACCGCCATGCCCTCGGGAATGTTGTGGAGGGTGACCGCAAGATACAAAAGGGCGCACTTCCTGTCCCCTATCCTTTTGAAGCGGAATTGGGAGCGGGAGAGAAGGAGGTCGGAAAGGACGATGAACCCCCCGCCGAGCAGAAAACCGAGGGTGACGGTGACATAGGACGGAAGGGCGGTTTGATAGTCGATGGCGGGCAGGAGAAGGGAAAAGAAACTCGCCGCAATCATGATGCCCGCGGCGGCTCCCGTGAGAAAGACGAACGCCTTTCCCCCTCCCTTGCGGGAGAAAAACACGGCGGAGGCGCCGAGCGCCGTCATAAAGTACATGAAGAGAGAGACAAGAAAGGCCTCAAGCACAGGATCGCATTGCATTCGTAAAACCTCCCGCCGCTTTTTTGCGGCGCAGTCACTTTATGCTATGCAAAAAAGGGGGAAGCGGGTGCACCGAAGTGAGAGCTCAGCCCCTCCGAAAAGGGCAAAACAGAACAACCTGCACAAATTTCGGCGTTGAAATTTTTCACAAAAAATTTATCTATGATATTGACATTTCGAAAAATGTGTTCTATAATAGGATAAAACAAAACAAATTGGGGGAAAGTTTTTATGGCATTTTTGGTAATCGGCATTGTCACGCTGTTTTTGACGAGCTTTATGGTCGTCTACTATGGCTATCTTTTCAAAAACACCGATCATGACGTTTCCTTCTTCTTCAGCGTTGGGATCATCTCCATCGTGATGAACCTCTTCACCAATATGAGCGCAAGCGCGGCAGTTCTTTCGGTGCTCTACCTCGTCGTTGCGGTCGTATTCCTCGGCGTCGGATTTGCAATCGACCTGCACGGTTCCATTGCGTTCTACAGCTCCATCGGCGGCTGGTTCAAGAGAGTGTTCGGCGACACCGCAAACCTCGTTTGGACCATCCTCTCTTTCGTGCTTTCACCCGTGGGCATCGTGCTCTTCTTCGTGTTCTATAACTCCGATCACGAGCGCGCGATCATCTGCGGAAAGGCTGGTATCTGGGGACTGTTCATCGAGCTTCTGCTCGTTTGGATGGTGTTCGGGCTCATCGGCGGCATCAATTCCATCGGTGCGGAAGAAACCGCTTCCCTGCTCTCAACCATTCTGTAATTTGATAAAAATTTAAGCGCCCGCGCGGGAATTCCCGCGCGGGCGCTTTTTCGTGTTCTTCTTATTCCGCTTCGAACTTGTAGGAAGTGACCGACTCATACGCCTCCCCCGCATCGAGGTAAGAGGAGAAGATCGCCGCATACTCGGGCACGTTCACGTTGTTGGGGATCGCCTGCGTCTCGAGGCAGAACGCCGCCCGCTTGCCATAGTAGGCGGTCTTGCCCTGCTGGTGCAGCCCGTTGCCCGTGTAGAGCTGGACGGCGGGAAGGTCGGTGAAGCAGCTCATCGTAATGCCCGTCTTGGGGCTCTTTGCGACGGCGTACTTCACAAACGCGCGGTCCACGTTTTTGAGGACGTGGCAATGATCGTACCCGTTGCCCTGCTTGAGGTCGATATCGTCCGCCTCGACGTCCTGCCCGATCGCCTTGGGGGTATTGAAGTCGAAGGGGGTTCCCGCCACTTTGCGGAAGCCGCCCATGGGGATCATGGTGGGATTGGTGGGCACGATCTCGTCGCAGTCGATCCAGAGGAGATGGTCGAGCACGGTGCCGTCCCCCTCGCCACTCAGATTGAAATAGGCGTGGTTGGTGAGGTTTACGACCGTCTTTTTGTCGCTTACGGCATGGTACTTTATCTTCAGCTCGCCGCCGCGGAAGGAATACACGACCTTTACGGTGAGATTCCCGGGGTAGTTCTCCTCGCCGTCGGGGGAGAGATAGGTGAGCGCGAGTTCGTCTCCGCAAATCTCGTGCGCCCAGATCTTCTTGTTGAAGCCCTCCTTGCCACCGTGAAGATGGTTGCCGCGGTCGTTGCAGTAGAGTTGATACTGCTTGCCGTCCACGGTGAGCTTGCCCTCGCCGATGCGGTTGCCAAACCGCCCGATGAGCGCGCCGAGATAGCCGCCGTTCTGCTCGTACTCTTTGACGGTGTTGTAGCCGAGCACGACGTCGGTGGGCGTTCCGTTCTTGTCGGGCACGACAAGGCTCTGCAAAATACCGCCGAAGTTCAGAACGGTTGCATGGTTCGCGCCGTCCTGAAGGGTGAAGGCGAGCACCTCCCGCCCGTCTAAAGTTTTTCCGAATACTTTTGTTGTGATCATACTTTTATTTCCCCTGTTTTTTGATTTTTTGTTGAAGTTTTGAATTTTCCCTCAGCTAAGGTCTATCCCTTTTAGGGTGGAGCATTGCATTTCTGCCAACGGTTGGGGTAAAAGGTGGGGCGCGAAATGGCTCTTCAAAGCGTCATGCTGAGCCGTAATGCAGTAACGCAGTCCGCTAAAGCAAGTCCGCGAAGGCATCTTGGTGCGTTTGAGTTTGGTTTTGAACGTACTTTAACGTAATAAGATTCCCTCGGGAAATTGCCATATCGAACTTCGTTATTGCCCGTGCGGCTCGGAATGACGCGGACGGGCATTTTCCCTTGGCTACCCCTTGAGGGGGAGCTGTCGCGCTTGCGCGACTGAGGGGGTGTCCCTTTGATTATGCAACACCCCTTCCGCCTCGCTTCACTCGGTACCCGCCCATCCAAGGTGGGCAAGAGTTTAGGGCGTAGTGCGTTACACCTCGCAGGCGCCTTGCGGGCGGATGGCGGTATAGAACACGTTCTCGCGGCCGAATACGCGCGCCATTGCTCTGCCGTACTCCTCGCCCTCTCGCACAAAGGCGATGACTGCACCCGTAAATCCGCCGCCCATCATGCGGAACGCGCCCTCCTTGACGAGCTTTTCGCTGAGCTTTAAGGCAAGGGCGAGGGGCTGGGCGGTGTCCCCGGGAATGTAGCAATTCTGCAAATAGGCAAGGCTGCTCTCCCCGCTCTGCCGCACCGCCGCAAGGAAGCCCGAGACATCCCCCTCTTTGAGGGAGGCCGCCGCGCGGTCCACCCGCCTGTTCTCCTCAAAGAAGTGAAAGGCTCTCAAAAGGGCGCGGTCGCTCACCTTTTTGCGCAGACGGGGAAGCTCGGTAAGGAGCTCCTCTTCCGAAGTTTCCGAGAGCACGTTTTTGCCGAGCGCACACGCCACCTCCCCCATCTCGCGGCGAATATCCGCATAGTGCGAGGTGAGCGCCGAATGAGAGCCGCCCGTGTTGGTGAGCACGATCTCGTACCCTGCGGGCGCGGGAACAGGCTCGACGGCGGGGTTATTAAGGTCGAAAAAGTCGATTTTATTCAACCCGCCGAAAGCAACGCCGCACTGGTCCAAAAGTCCGCACGGTTTACCGAAATACACGTTTTCGGCGTACTGCGCCGCCCGCGCACACTCGAGCGGGGAGACCCTTCCGCCGCAATAGAGGGTGTTGAAAATTTCCGCCACGATCACTTCGAACGCCGCCGAGGAAGAGACCCCCGCGCCGCGGAACACCGTGCTGTGGGTGACGGCCGAGAAACCGCCCACGGGATAGCCGTGCGCTACAAAATAGCGGCACACGCCGCGCGCCAAGGAGACGGACTTCCCCTTCTCCCGTTCCCGCCCCGCGAGGTCGGTCACCGAAAAGCGGACAGGTGAAAACGCCTCGGCGCGGATATCGACGATGCCGTCCGTGCGGGGGGAGACGAAGGACAAAATATCGCAGGAGATCGCCGAGACGAGCACTTTGCCACGGTTATGGTCGGTGTGATTGCCCACGATCTCCGCCCTGCCCGGCGAGGAAAAGAGGCGCTTGGGCGCCTCGCCGAATTCTGCTTTGAAGCTGTTTTCCAATGCGCCAAGGCGCTTATTGTCGATAATGATATCGGGCATTCAGACCTCCGAAAGAGCAGCCTGTCCTTTCAGTATTCAACACCCAAAGCGGCTACCATTCCGATTATATCACATTCGAAAGCAAAAGTAAATAATCTTGCGCAAAAACATCCATGCTGAAAATATGCACAAAAAATATCTGCCAATCACCCTTGTCTTAGCGGCGCTTCTTGCCCTGCTCGCCGTGATGGGGTACAGGACGAATACGCGCACCGCACCCACCATCGGGCTCGCCGCGGAAAAACAAATTTATCTCACGTTCGACGACGGCCCAAGCACCGTGGTGACAGGAAAGGTGCTCGACGTGCTTAAAGAGGAGGGGGTGAAGGCCACCTTCTTTATCGTAAGCGACCGCGTGGCGGGAAGGGAGGACGTTCTGCGCCGCGCCGCAAAAGAAGGACACACCCTCGGCGTGCACTCCGCAAACCACGTCTATGGGCAGATATACGCTTCCGAGGAGGCCTTTTTGCGGGACGTTGAAACGTGCGCCAAAGTCATAAAGCGGGTGACGGGCGTTACGCCCAACGTGTACCGCTTCCCGGGCGGCGGGGACGCAAAACGCAATACGTATGCGAAATTACTGCAGGAAAAGGGGTACCGCGTAGTCTCTTGGAACGCCGTCTGCGGGGATGAGGAGATCCCCCACGCGAGCGCGGAGACCCTTCTTTGCGAGAGCGTGAAGACGGCGCAGGGCAAGCAGCCCGTGGTGCTACTCTTGCACGATTCCGCGCCCCACAGCGAGACCGCCGCCGCCCTGCCTGCGATCATTTCCCACTTTAAGTCGCAGGGATACGTCTTCTGCAAGTTCTGACCAGCTTTTTCCTGTACACAGCGCCCTCTATCGCCTTGTAAAGTTCCCCCAAGGGGAGAATAATAAGCGAACAGCCGAACACGAGCGCCCACTGCGCAATATTGAGGGGCACGAGGTCAAACGCCCCCGCGAGGAAGGGAATGCACACGAGCATCAAATTGAGCGCAATGCCGAGCGCCGCCGTGAAAAACATCATACGGTTTGCAAAAAACTCCTTGAGCGCGGTCCTGCCGCGCTCTTTTCGCACATTGAACGCATGGAAAAGTTCGAGGAAGGAGAGTGTGAAAAAGGCGCAGGTGGAGGCGACTTCGTTCCCCCAACGGGAGAGCGCAAAGAGATACAGCCCCACCGTGATCCCCGCCTGCAATACGCCGAAGACGAGCATAAATAGGAGGGACCGCGCCGAAAAGATCTCTCCCGTCGAGACGGGCGGGCGGGTCATCGTCCCCTCCGTCCGCTCCGCGCCGAGCGCTAAGACGGGCAGACTGTCGGTGATGAGGTTGATCCAAAGGAGCTGAGTGGAGGTGAGGAAGTTGTACTTCCAGAGGCACAGAGTGGCGATGAGCACGGCGAGCACTTCCGCAAGATTGGTGCTCAAGAAGAAGGAGATGGTGCGCTTGATGCCCGCAAACACGTTCCTGCCTTCCTCCACCGCCTTCACCATGGTGGAAAAGTCGCCGTCCTCGAGCACCATGTCGGCGGCATTCTTGGTGACGTCCGTCCCGCCTCCCATGGCGACCCCGATGTCCGCCGCCCGCACCGAGGGAGCGTCGTTCACCCCGTCCCCCGTCATGGCGACGATCTCCCCGTTTGCCTGCAGCGCCTTGACGATCTGCTGTTTGTGCCCGGGCGATACGCGGGCGTAGACGGAGATCTTTTCGGCGCGGGAGGAGAGCTTTTCCCCCATCTCGTCGAGTTCTGCGCCCGTGACGACCTCACTGCGATTTTTGGCAATGCCGAGCTGACGCGCGACGGCAAAGGCGGTCTCGGGGCTGTCCCCCGTGATCATCACCGTTCTGACCCCCGCCCTTCTGCATGCGGAAATCGCCTCTTTTGCGCCCTTTTTGGGCGGGTCGTACATCGCGGCAAGCCCCAAAAAGACGAGCCCCTCCTCCTTGACCGTCCCCGAAAAATCCCCCTCCGCAAAGGCGAGAACGCGCTGCCCTTCCCGCGCAAAATGCAATACGTATTGCAAAATGCGCTCTTTTTCGGCAGACGTTAAGGGGCGGTCGCCCTCCCCTTTTGCCATGCGGGAACAGCGCGCGAGCACCACCTCCGCACCCCCTTTTACATAGAGTTTCGCCCCCTTTCCGCAGTCCGCCGCAACGCTCATGCGCTTCCGCTCGGAGGAGAAGGGAAGGCCTCCGAGCCGCTTCCCCGTGCAGGCGTAGCCCACGCGGTCGGCGTATTCGAGGAGGGCGATCTCGGTGGGGTCGCCGAGGTAGCCGCCCGCGCTCCCCTTTACGCTGTGGCACATGCGCACGCAGGTGAGGAGCCGCTGTTGCAACGCTGTGCCCGCATACTCCTCCCGCGCGCCCTCTTCCTGTGAAAAGGTAGTTGCGATCGCCGTGACCGTCATCCTGTTCTCGGTGAGGGTGCCCGTCTTGTCCGAGCAGATGCAGGTGCAGCTGCCGAGCGTCTCCACCGCGGAGAGCTTCCGCATCACCGCGCGCGCACGGCTCATGCGGCGCACTCCCATGGCGAGAATAACGGTGACGACCGCCCCCATGCCCTCGGGAATCGCCGCCACCGCGACGGCGACGGACGTCATGAGATTGTCGAGAAAGCTCACCCGCCCCGCAAAAATTCCGCACAAAAAGAGCAAAGCCGCCACTGACAGCACGGTGACGGTGATAATTTTTCCGAGCTTGGCGACCGTCTTATCGAGGGGAGAGGGCGCGGGCGCCGAGGTGTGCAGAAGGTGGGCGATCCGCCCCATCTCGGTGTTCATGCCCGTCTCCGTGACGACGCAGCGCGCCGTGCCCCCCACGCAGAAAGTGCCCATGTGCACCGTGTTTTTGCGCTCCGCAAGGGCGGTGGAGGCGACCGTGCAATCGCACTTTGTGACGGGCTTGCTCTCCCCCGTAAGGGAAGATTCGTCGGCGCGGAACCCCTCCGCCTCGAGAATGCGGCAATCGGCGGGAACGCGGTCCCCCTCCGAAAGTTCGATCACGTCCCCCGGGACGAGTTTTCCCGCCTCGAGCACCTGCACCTTGCCGCCCCGCACCACCTTTGCGGTCTCCGCCGAAAGTTTTTTCAGCTTTTCGATGGCGGCGTCGGCGCGGTACTGCTGAACGAACCCCACCACCGCGTTGAGGAGAATGACGGCGAGCAGAATGCCCACGTCGGCGATCTCAGAGGGGGTGTGGGTGACGTAGGCGATCACCCCCGAAAGGAGGGCGGCGCAGAGGAGAATGATCGTCATGAGGTCCTTGAACTGTGCAAAAAACAGACCCGCGAGGCTGATTTTTTTGCCTTCACCGAGTCTGTTCTCGCCGTATATCCCAAGCCGCGTTTCCGCTTCGGCGGAACTCAGCCCGCCGCTGCCCGCGGATAGCTTTTGCAACACTTCGCTCTTTTCGAGCTTGTACGTTTCCTTCATGGTTCATGGTATGAAGGAAAAAAGGAGGTTATGACTGCGCCCGAGGGCGCGTTCCCAATCTTTACGGAATTATCTCCCCCTCTTGCGCTTGATTGCAAGATAGGCAATGACCGCCGCCGCGCCGAGCACGCACACCACACCGAACACGATGGACAGAATGAGATAGACCTGCGACGCCGTCTCCACCGCGACAACGTACCGCGCATGGGCGAGGGAGTCCGCCGTGAACAGCAAGCCGTCCTCATCCCGCGTCGCGTCCACCTTCACAAGGCTGCCGTCCGCCTGCAAGAGATAGAGGGTGACGTCCTCCCCTTTCAGGTCCTCTTCAAGGGTGAGCCGCACGGTGAGGGGACCCGGCTCCTCCAGCGCCATGCCCCCTTCCTCGAGGGTGAGTTCATACACAGCGTGCGCCTCGAGGCTCCCCTCAATGTTCACCGTGACAGCATTTGTGATCTCCTCCGCGGAAAAGCTCCAGGCAGGCAGAAGCCCGCCCTCCTTTTCGACGACGCAGCTCCCCTCCTTGCCCGCGGCAGCCGAAAGCGACTTGCGCAAAACGGTGAGATGAGTGGTAAACTTCGCCGTGACTTCCTCGTAGTTCTCCGCGTCCGTGACGGCAAAGGAAATATTCACTTCATATACCCCGGGAGAAAGGGAGGAAAGGTCCCCTTCCTTCGCGACCGCGATCACATCGAGACCCGCGGGAAGGGTGGGCGCAAAGGCGCGCGGGGAGACGGGGTTCCCTTCGAGCACCATGACCTCATGGATATCCGTCTGCGAAAGGGAGAGGGCATACTTGCTCACCTCCACTGTAAACGTTTCAGAGACGTTTCCCGCACGGACGGTGACCGTTGATTTCCCCTCCGTGCGCTTTGTGAAATCGCCCTCGAGGGTGTACTCGTCCTCGCCTGTGCCTGCGGAGAGGAACTTGAGGCTCCCGTCGTCGTAAATTCCGCGGAAGGTATAGCCCCCCTCTCCCGTAAGAGAAGAGAGCGGACTGTCGAAATACACCTTGGGCTGGGTCTCGGGCGCGATGACTTCGATGGATTGAAGGGTCGGCTTTGAAACTTCAACTAAAACCTCCGTCTGCGCCGTCTCGCCGCCCTCTCCCGTCGCCGTGACAGTAACGGTGGACGTGCCGACCGCAAGCGTGCCCGAAAGTTCGAACGTAAGTTGTTTTGTGTACGCGATGCCGTTGACGTTGACCCCCGACACCATGATATATTGCTTCAACTCCTCGAGCGGGGTAGAGGGAAAAACCTTCCCCTCGTTTTCATAGACCGCCGTAACGGTGTCAAGTGGAGCGGTTTTGAGTTTGACGCCTTCCGTGACAAACCGCTTGTCGTCCGAGAAGAACGTGCCCGTGCTCCCCTCGTCTACATCTGCGAAGGGCTCGCTTTCGGAGATGACCGTGACTCCCGCGCGGCCCGTGAAGTTATTTAAGAGAATTTTGTTGCGTGGAGAGAGAAATATATTGCTCGCGTTGCCGTTTGCGTCTGTGTTATTCTCCACAATGGTATTCCCCGCAAGCGTGAGCGTGCCCGTGACGAACACTCCGCCCCCCTGCGGAGCCGTATTCCCCGAAACCGTGCAGTTTTCGAGGGTGAGATTTCCGAGAACGTCTACATAAATTCCGCCGCCCCGCTCCGCGCTCCCGCCCGTGAGTTTACCCCCCTTTACCGTGAGGGTACCCTCCACCGTGAAAATACTTTTTGTCCCGCCGACGATCTCACCTTTGTGAACGTCGGACCCTTCCTGGTCATGATCCCAAACGGTAAGGGAAGCGCCTTGTCCGACATTAATGCATGCGCCCTCCGAAAGCGTCAGCGTATGTCCGTTTAAGCACAATTCGGCCTCACCCGAGATGTTGACTGTTTGGGATAACGTAATGTCGCCGGAAAGATAATACTGTTCCTCCCACTCTTTCGAGTCTGTTTTCAGTTCCTGTGCGGCATCATGCAACCACTCATGAGACTGTTCCGCTTGCACGCGTAAGGCATCAAGTGAAAAGGAAAACGTCGAAAGAGCCGCATAAAACAGAAAAACAAAAAAACAAATAACCATTAAGCTCTTATATTTCATCTTGCCCTCCTCGTTCGCAACAAAGGCATTTTTGCGCAATGTTATAATTTATCACAAAACTTTCTCTGTCGGATGAAAAACATGAGCACAAATCATCGGTATTGCAATCGTATGGAATATTTTCGCAAACCACAAAGGTTTCGCCACGGAAATAATAATCGACGGTGATCCCGATCTCGGTTTGCTTGTCTGTTCTGCTGAGTTCTACACAACGCTCTTCACAAAGATAGAGATTATTGCTGTCATCCTTATATCCGCCGTTATCTTTGATAATAACGTTGCCGCAAATTTTAATGCGACCTTTCCGCGAAAGATATATCCCTCCGCCGTTGCCATGTTCGGTATGATATTCCACTCCGTCCGCCGTGTTTCCCACGACCTCGGAGTTTACGATCGCTATTTCGGCATCGTGATCTACATAAATCCCGCCGCCATCGATTGCTCGGTTGTTTTTAACGATTCCCCCCTTCATGTACAAACGGCTTTCCGTTTCGACATAAATTCCACCCCCGCAGCCCTGTTCGATCTCAAAGGAATCAGCATGGTTTCTTTCTATCAATACAGTTTCTTCTTCTCCGTTCTCGCCTCCGATCTCAGCGTGCATTTCGCCCGAAAGATACATCCCGCCACCGTTGCCCGTAGCCGTATTCCCGGAAATTTCTCCGCCTCGTATCTTCATAGTGCAGTGATATGCGTATATCCCGCCGCCGTCGTATCCCGTTTTATTCTTTGCGATTTTGCCTTGCCAAATATTAAACTCGGGAACCGTCTCTGCGCTCCCCTCAAAACTTATCCCCCCTCCACATTCTTTGGCGGTGTTGTCGGAAATTTCTCCGCCGCACATCTCTAATTTGCCGTTATCGAAATACATTCCGCCGCCGCGGCAGGCGCAGTTCTGTCGAATGGTGCCTTGTCGGAAAATCACTGTTCCGCCCTTGACATACAGCCCGCCGCCGTTGCCCGTAGCCGCGTTGTTCTCCACAACGGTATTGCCCGCAAGGGTGAGGGTGCCCGCGACGTACACGCCGCCGTCCTTTGAAGCGGTGTTGCCCGAGACTGTGCAGTTTTCGAGGGTAAGCGCGCCGTACACATTGACCCCGCCGCCGCGTTCCCCCTTGCCGCCCGTGAGGGTGCCGTTCTTTACCGTGAGGGTACCGTCCACTGTGAGAATGGAGCCGCTTGCCCCATTTTTGAGCGAAAGAGTGTGTTGGTTGAGATCGAGGATTTTATCGCTCCCCTCTACCGTAATCGGATCCGTTGTGGCGTCTTGCAATAACGTGAGGGTGGAATTGTTCGTCCAAGCCGCGAGGGCATCTTCAAACGTTTCGTATTCCGTGTCGTCTATTTTTGCAACATGTTTAGGCTCGTCCGCAGAGACGCGCACCGCAAACGGCGCCGAAAAGAGCGCTCCCGCAAACGCCAGCGCGCACATTGCCGCCAAAGCGCATTTTATCATCGCGTGTTTCATAAGCATTTTTTCTCCGTTGTTTTTATTATATCACATGCAAACGGAAAAAGGCAAGTAAAAAGGACGTATGTCCCTGTTTTGTCGTTTTGACCCGCACCATTCCCGATTACGTCACCCTGCCCCGCCTTTCTAATTACGTCACCCTGAGCGTAGCCGAAGGGCGTCCGCATTTTAAAAGGACATGTTTCGACTTCGCTCAACATGACGTGATTTGGAATAGTTTTCTGCTTTCCCTTGCTGTCCCTGAAAGGGAAAGTACCCGCGAAGCGGGGGAAAGGGTTTCTGAAACCCCTCAGTCGCGCAAGCGCGACAGCTCCCCTAAAAGGGGCGCCAAGGGTCGCCCACCCCCTTAGTCCCCCTCCAATGGAGGGGGTAAAACTATGTGCCCCTCCCCTACCCCTCCCCCAACAAGTTGGGGGAGGGCAAGAAACGCTGCCCCTACATTGGAGGGGGTTTCTCCTTGCCCACCCCTTGAGGGGTGGGTGGCGCGCGTAGCGAGACGGAAGGGGTGTATGCAAAGCACGGCAAAACACCCCCTCAGTCACTTCGTGACAGCTCCCCCTCAAGGGGTAGCCGAGAGAACAATGTACCCCTCGTGAGGCGTGCATAAAAATTTTGCCGATATCCATACTTTTTTTATGAAAATTTCGGGCAACTTACAAAAAGACGTTGCGGCATTCAAAAAACTTCTGCCCGCCGAGGACATTTTATCCTTCGATTTCGTCTCCCAAAAGGGGCTCGCCTTTACCGTGCTCTTCGCCGACCCCATTACCGACAAGGAGCTCTTGGGCGAACAGGTGATCCGTCCCCTCCTCCGCTATGAGGGAACGCCCAAGGCAGAGGACGTGGGCAAACAGATCACCTCCCCCGAAAAGCGCACCGAGAGCGACCTTAATAAGCTCTCCGAAGAGGTGCTTGCGGGCAACCCCGTGCTCTTTTTCGAGGGCATGGACGAGGCGATCATCGTCGGCAC
>CANQPO010000009.1 GCA_947625695.1 uncultured Clostridia bacterium
GGAGCATACGGGAGACGCGGGTGAGGCGGTTGATCGTCTCCACCATGTGCACGGGAATGCGGATGGTGCGCGCCTGGTCGGCAATGGCGCGGGTGATGGACTGCCTGATCCACCACGTCGCATAGGTGGAGAACTTGAAGCCCTTCTGGTAGTCGAACTTCTCCACCGCCTTCATGAGCCCGAGGTTGCCCTCCTGAATGAGGTCCAAAAAGAGCATGCCCCTGCCCACATACCGCTTGGCGATGGACACGACGAGACGGAGGTTGGCCTCGGACAGCCGCTTTTTGGCGGCCTCGTCCCCCTCCTGCATCTTGCGGGCGAGCTCGATCTCCTCGTCCGTCGAGAGAAGGGGCACCCTGCCGATGTCCTTCAAGTACATCTTTACGGGGTCGTCGAGCCCGATGTCCGAGAGCGCCTGTTCGAAGAGTTCGCGGTCGCGCTCGTCCTCGTCGAAGATCTGCACCCCCTGTTCGGGGAGGGCGCGGTAGATCTGTTCGATCTGCAGCGGGCTCAAATCGTAACGCTCCAACAGCTCGCACAGCGCGTTGGTGGAGATGCTTCCTTTCATCTTATAGGAGGAAACAATGCCGTCGATGAGTTCGTTTAATTTTTGCTCACTGATCGTCTTGCTTTCCTCGGGAATTTGTTCGGTGATATCCATTATTCCTCCTGCCTTTTTAACCGAGACAATTTTTTCGTCAGTTCTTTGATGCGGGTGAGATATTCCCCGCGCTCTTCCAAATTTTCCGCCTGCACGCTTGCGGCGCGGCAGACGGCGATCTGCTCCTCTATTTCCCTCTGCCGCAAGAGGCGCACGCAGTCGTTGAAATATTTCTCCGCGACCGCCCCTTCGAGGTCTCCGTTATTTCGTTCGAGCACGGCGTTGAGTTCGGCGTTGTCCGAGCCGAAGAGGTCGAACACCCCGCTCGGGCGCACCTTGCCCCGTTCGCGCTCCTCCATGATGTATTCGGAGAGCTGTTCGAGGGTCTCATCGCGGAATCCGAATTCGTACAGATTGCACGATTTCGCGTATTCTTGATTGAAGAGACAGGCGGCGAGGATAAACCGCTCCGCCTTGCGGATCCTGTCCGTCTCCTCCCGTGGGCGGGGCGGGGGCGGCTCCTTTTTCTGCGGGGAGCTCTCAAGGTCGCGAAGAAGGGACGCATAGCTTACGTTCGCCTCCTTGGAGACCCGCTTCAAAAGCTCCTCCCGCTCCGACGCGCTCTCCGCCTCTTTTACGACGACAAGCGCCTCGCGGGTGTATTCCCGCCTTTGATAGGGGTCGGAAAGATCGAACTTCCGCTTGATGGACAGAAGCCTGTAGTCGATGAGTGGCATGGCGGCGGAGAGGCACTTCTTGTACTCCTCCGCGCCCCTCTTGACGATGACGTCGTCGGGGTCGAGGCCGTCGGGCAGGGGCACCACGCGGATGTTCACCCCCTCGTCCTCGAGAAGTTTCAGCCCGCGGAGGTTCGCCGACTGCCCCGCCGCGTCCCCGTCGTAGCTGATGAGCACGGTATCGGAATACCGCTTGCAGAGACGCACCTGCTCCTTGGTGAGCGACGTTCCCATGCTCGCCACGACGTTATGAAAACCCGCCTGATAGAGGGAGATCACGTCCATGTACCCCTCGAGCATGATGAGATAGGGAATGGCGGCGACCCGCTTTTCCCTCTTGACGAGGTTGATGTTGTATAAATTTTTGCGCTTGTCGAAGAGGGGGGTATCGCAGGTGTTCTTGTATTTGGCGCGGTCGGTCTTTTCGAGCATGCGGCCGCCGAACGCGATCACCTCGTCGAGATTGTTGATGATGGGAATGATGAGCCTGCCGCCCAAAGCGTCGAACAGCCGCCCCTCCTCCGTTCTGCCGCACGCGCCGCTCAAGGTGCACTCCTCGGCGGTGTAGCCCTTCTCGCGCAGATACTTGGGAAGGGAATTGAAATCAAGCGACGCGCCCAGCCCGAATTTTTTCATCGTGGTGGGCTCCACCTTCCGCCTGCTAAGGTATTCGAGATGCTTTTCCGCCCTTCCCGACCAAAGATTGTTGAGATAGAAGCGGGCGGCGTCCTTCATGAGAGAGGAGAGCCTGTCCTTTTGCGCCTTCTTCTTTTGCGCCTCCTCGGAGGAGCGGTTGTCAAAGACGGGCACCTCCAGCCCCGCGCGCTTTGCGAGGATCTCCACGGCCCCGCGGAAATCGACGTTCTCGTACTCCTTGACAAAGGTAACGACGTCCCCCGACACCCCGCAGCCGAAGCAGTGGTAGTATCTGTCTGCAGCGTTCACCGCAAAGGAAGGCGTCTTTTCGTGGTGGAAGGGACAGCACGCCCAATAGGTGTAGCCCCTCTTGTCGAGCTTGATGTAGGAGCCGATGACCTCGACGAGATCGCATTTCTCTTTGAGCTGGGTCAGAAATTCGGCGTAAACGCCATCGCTCATACGCTCCCCTCCCGCGGCACGAACAAGCGCTTGAAGAGGTTGACGGCGTAGCGGTCGCTCATGGAGGAGAGATAGTCGCATACGGCGCGGTCGGCGCCGTCCTCCTCCATCACCGAAAGATATAGCGGCGGGAGCTCCTCGGGTTTCTCCGCAAAGTATGTATAGAGCGCGCCGAGCATGCGCTCCGCACTCTCCTGAATGAGCTTGTTCGCCTGCTCGTACACTGTGCGGAACATGAACGCGCGAAGCTCGATGAGCGCCTCCCCCATCTTCTCGGACGTCTTGACATAGGGCTTTCCGTAGGACTCGCCGTAGATGTCGAGAATGGCGGAGTTGATGCGCTCGGACGTCGCGTGCCCGAGGACGGAGATGGGCCCCTTGGGGAGCTGTTCCGCCTTCAGAAATCCCGCGCGGATGGCGTCCTCGATGTCGTGATTGATGTAGGCGATGAGGTCGGCGAGCCGCACGACCTCGGCTTCGAGCGTCTCGGGCGTGCCCGCGGGGGTGTGGTTGAGAATGCCGCTTTTCACCTCATAGGTGAGGTTGAGCCCCTTGCCGTCCTTTTCGAGCTTGTCCACAACGCGAAGGGACTGCTCATAGTGGTGGAAGCCGCAGGGGGCGATGCGGTCGAGCACCCTCTCCCCCACGTGGCCGAAGGGGGTGTGCCCCAAGTCGTGGCCGAGCGCGATCGCCTCGCAGAGGTCCTCGTTGAGGCACAGACACCGCGCAAGGGAGCGGGCGATCTGGCTGACGTCGAGGGTGTGCGTGAGGCGGGACATGTAGTGGTCGCCGTCGGGCGCGAAAAAGACCTGCGTCTTGTTCTTGAGCCGCAGAAAGGCCTTGGAATAGATGATGCGGTCGCGGTCGCGCTGGAAGTCCGTCCGCATTTTGCAGGGCTCCTCCTCCCGCGCCCTTCCCTTCGTCTTTTCGGAGAGTTGGGCGTAGGGCGAGAGGAATTCGCGTTCCCGTTGATAAATTTTTTCCTTCATAACGGTAATTATTTCGACGGAAGGAGGCAAAACTCCTTTTTTTTGAAAAAAATTTTGGAAAATGCGGAATTTTTTCACTTTATCCGCTCAAAAACGGGGATCTCGTCGAGCGGCGCGTCCACTTCGTACTCCCCGCCGCGATAAATTTCCTCTCCACCGGGGAACTTTCTCCACTCTCCCTCGGGCAGGTAGACGGTGCGCCTGAGCATGCCCTCGTAGAGCACGGGCGCAACGAGGAGGCGGCTCCCCAACATGTATTCGTCGGCTACCTCCCATGCGCGGCTGTCCGCGGGGAACTCGAAAAAGAGGGTCCGCATCACGGGATATCCCTTCTCGCTCGCCTCGGCAAAGACCTCTTTTAAATACTCCTTCATGGAGAGGCGGAGAAAGAGGAATTTTTTGAGGATCGCGTAAGTCTCCTCCCCATAGCTCCAGAGCTCGTTGTCCCGCCCCGTCGGCGAGAACCCACCGCCAAAGTCGAGGGAGGTAAAGGAGGGAATGTCGTGCGGACCGCGGTCCCCGTGCAGACGGAGCACGGGCGAAAAGACGGAGAATTGGAACCAGCGGATGAGAAGTTCGTTGAAATGAGGGGCGGTCACGTCCCCGAAGAAGCCGCCCGTGTCCGTCGTCCACCACGGAATGCCCGCGAGCCCGATGTTGAGCCCGCCCGCGAGCTGGTCGCGCAGCGTCTCGAAATTGGAGAGGATGTCCCCCGACCACACGACCGCGCCGCATTTGGCGCTCCCCACCCATGCGCTGCGGGTAAGATTGACGACGTCCTTCTGCCCAGCCTCCTTCATCTTGCGGTAAAAGCCCTCCGCATGGGCGCGGGGATAGAGGTTGCCCGTCTTGACAACGGGTCCCGCCTCGTAGCGGAAGTGCTCGAAGTCGTAGGCGCAGTACTCGGGCTCCGCCTCGTCCAGCCAAAAACTGTCTATTCCTTTTTGATAATAGTTCTTCTCGATCTGCCCCCAGAGGTAGTCGCGCGCGGCGGGCGAGGTGGCGTCGTAGATCACGGTGTCCCCCTGAAAATCAAAACATTGAATGCTCCCCCGCTCGGTGCGAACGAGCAGCCCTTTTTCTTTCATCGGCAGGAAGTTGACGCTCTTTCTGTCCACCGTCGGCCAGACGGAGACCATACAGCGGGTGCCGAGCGCGTGCAGCTCCTTTGTCATCGCCTCGGGGTCGGGGAAGTAATCGGGGTCAAACGCCCAATCGCCCTGCCGCACCCAATGGAAGAAGTCGATGACGATAACGTCGAGCGGAAGCCCTCTTCTGTGATACTCGCGGGCGACGGAGAGCACTTCCTCCTGCGTGCGGTAGCGCAGTTTACTCTGCCAGAGCCCGAGCATGTTTTCGGGGAACTGCGGCGCCCGCCCCGTGACCGCGGTGTAGCGCTCGAGGATATCTTTCGGCGTGCCCGAAACTATCCAATAGTCGATCTCGTCCGAACAGAGTTCCCGCCACTGCGTAAAGTTGGCGCCGAACGCCGCCTCCCCCACCCCCGCATGATTGAGCAAGAACCCGTAGCCGCGGGAGGAGAGCAGGAAGGGCACGGAAATTTGCGAGTTGCGCTGGGCGAGCTCCAACACGCACCCCTTCAAATTGAGCAGGGGCTGCTGGTACTGCCCCATGCCGAAGAGCTTCTCCTCTAAGGCCTCAAAGCGGAGGGTGATGCTATAGTCGCTCCCGTGCGGCTTGTATTCGCGGGCGCGCAGCTTCATGCTCGGGCTGTGCCCGTTCGCACCCGAAAAGTCGCGGTAATACTCCTTAAGAAGGAGGGTATCGCCGTCGTAAAACTCCATCCAGCCGTGCTCGTGCACAATACAGCATAGGCTGCCGTTTTGAATGATCGCCCCGTTTTCAACGCGCTTGACCTCCGCGTGAGACTTTGGGCGAGACAAAAGCCCCTTTTCGGCGCACGAGAAAGAAGCATTCAAGGTCGCACGCACGCGGAGCGCGCACTCTCCCCAGCCCTCAATGCGGATGCGCTCGTTTCCCTCTTGCGCGATAAGAGCGTTATCTTCTACAGAAAAGAACATAAAATTTCTCCTTTTTTAACAATCTTTTGAAAAATTAAATACTATGTCTGACATAGTATTTGCGTATTATGTCACGCGAAGTACTCTATTATGTCTGACATAGTACTGATTATGTCACGCATAATACTATGCTAATGCCGAAAAAAGCCCCTATTGGGGCATTTTTTGCGGTTTTTTGTGTGCAATCAGATATAAAAGCCGCCGTTGAGGGCGATATCCTGACCGGTGAGGTATTTTTGCGTAGCGACGCGGTAAATGAGCTCCGCGACCTCCCCTGCCCTACCGAATCTGCCGAGCGGGATCTCCTCTTGGAGCGCTTTTTTCTCTTCCCTGTTGAGGCGGGCGTTCATCTGGGTGTCGATGACCCCCGGGGAGACGCAGTTCACCGTGATGTGCGAGGGGGCGAGCTCCTTTGCAAGCGCCTTGGAAAAGGCGATGACCGCACCCTTTGAGGCGGAGTAGGCGCTCTCGCAGCTGCCGCCCGTCTCTCCCCACACCGAGGAGACGTTGACGATGGCGCCCCCTCCCCTTTCGAGGAGTTTTTTGACGGCGTACTTGCAACAGAGGAACACGCCGCCCGCATTCACCTTCATCACGCGCTCCCACTCCTCCCACGAAGTGTCCTGCACCTGCGAAAAGAGGGAGATGCCTGCATTGTTTACAAGAACGTCCAAAAAAGGAAGGCGGGAAAACACTTCTCTCACTTCCTCCTCCTTGGAAACGTCGGCGCGGACAAAGGAAGCGGCGGGGAATTTCTCCCGCGCTTTTTTAGCGTCCTCTTTGCTGTGCGAATAGAGGGCGGTGACAAGATAGCCCGCCTTTAAAAAGCGTTCCACTGAGGCAAGCCCGATCCCGCGGGTGCCGCCCGTGATGAGAGCCTGCTTCACGCCGTCTCTCCCGCGGCAAGCGCCAAAATTTCCGCCGCCGTCTGCTCTACCGACTTCCCGTCCGTGTCGATGATGTAGTCCGCCACGTGTTCGTAGACGGGGAGGCGCTCAAAGAGCAAGCCCTTCAGCCGCTCCTCGGCGTTGTCCGCGCCGCGAAGGAGGGGACGCGTCTCGTCGGCATACACCCGCTCGAGAATGGTCTCAAGCGAGGCGCGCAAAAAGAAGAGCTTTCCGTTCTTTTTGAGCAGTTCGCAGTTGTCGTAGTTGAGTACCAGCCCGCCGCCCGTGGAGATGACGAGCCCGTCCTGCTTTGCATATTCCTTGGTGACCTCCGTCTCGAGAGAGCGGAAGTGCGCCTCGCCGTAATATTCGAAGATGTCCGAGATCCTGCCGTAGCGCGCCGTGATGATGCCGTCGGTATCCACCCAGCGCCGCCCCGTCAGTTCCGCGAGTTTTATGCCGATGGTGGACTTTCCCACCCCCATCATGCCGCAAAGTACGATATTCATAGCCAAAAACTCTCCAATGCCAATTTATAGCTGTTCTTGCCGAAGCCGAGCACCTCGCCCTTGCAGACCTCGGTGAGGACGGACTTTTTGCGAAACTCCTCCCGCGCGTAGACGTTGCTCATATGCACTTCCACAACGGGGGTGAAGATGCCCGCGATCGCGTCCCTGATCGCATAGGAATAGTGGGTGTAAGCCCCTGCGTTGATGACGATGCCGTCGTAATTCCCGTTCGCCTGCCCGAGCGTTTCGCAAATCTTTCCCTCGATATCCGACTGAAAGAAGTCCACCTCGTGTCCGTGCGCCCTGACAAATGCCTTTAGCTCGGCGTTGATTTCCTCGAGGGTCTCCCCGCCGTACACGCCCTTTTCGCGGACGCCTGTTCTTCCGAGATTGACGCCGTTGATCACCAAAAATTTCATTTTATTTCCTCCCGATATTCTTTCCAGAGTTTTTTTGCCTCTTCTGCATTCGCGGAGGCGGAAAGATAGATGCAGTCCGCCATGTACGCCTGATAGAAGAGCATGGACGCGCCGTTTACCGCGGGTTTTCCGTAGCTCTCCGCAACGCGCAGAAATTGGGAACGGGCGGGCACGTAGATGAGGTCCACCGCTTTTCCGCATACTTTCAAGAGCCGCTCCACGGTGTCCGTTTCCCCGCTCTCGTAGGGTAGGGTGGGGAGCATTCCTTCCGTGGCGTGCATGCCGACCCCCGTGCAATTTAGAAGAACGTCGAATTTCCGCTCGGGGACCCTTTCAAGGGGGGTGAAGCCACCGAACTCCCCATAGACCGCCTGAAGGCGCTTCTCGTCCCGTTCGAACACGAACACCTCCGCGCCCTCTTCGGAAAGTTTTTTGATGCAGCTCCTGCCCGCGCCGCCCGCGCCGAGCACGAGAACGGACTTATTTTTCACCTCCACGCCCTCGTTTTGGAGCATCAAGAGGAAGCCGTAGCCGTCCGTATTGAAGCCGAAACGGGGCCCCGAGAGCACGGTATTCACCGCGCCGAAGGAGGAAGCATCCCCCTTGAGTTCCTTTAAGTAGGGCAAAATTTCCTGCTTGAAGGGAATGGTGACGTTGAAGCCGAAATAGCGGGAAAAGAGCTCCTCCGCGCGCGAAGAAAATTCCTCGGGCGGAATGCTTACCTTTTCATATGTGCATTCGGCCAAAAAACGGCGGCGAAGAATAAATTCGTGAATGGCGGGACTGTCCGACTTACTTACGTCCTTGCCGATGACTGCGAGTTTTAACATAGTTCCTCCGCGATCTTCAGGATCTCCGCTTGGTACTGCGCAAAGGGCAGCTGTAATATTTCGTAGGCTCCCGCGGCGACGGGCACGGCAAGCGTGACCGCTCCCGAGGAGGTATTCTTCTTGTCGAGCAGGGCGCTCTCGAGCTCGAGCGGGGGCTTCTTCCCCCCCTCGAGGGCGCGGAAACAGAGCGCGGCGAGCTTTTCCTGAAACTCTTTCTCCACGCTGAGATGACGGGCGGCGAGCTTGCCCTCAAAGAGCAGCCCCCACAGCACGCACTCCCCGTGCGAAAGGTTTGAACAGAGCTCCACCGCATGCCCCGTGGTGTGCCCCAAGTTGAGGCACCGCCTCAGCCCCTTTTCGCGGGGGTCCTTGCGGACGACGGACGCCTTGAACGCGATGTTCTCGGGCACGATCTCAGCGAGAAAAGAAAGGTCGAACAGGTCGGGAGCCGCAATAAGTTTTTCAAAGAGCGGCGCAGAGAGGGCGCCGTGCTTGACGATCTCCCCGAGCCCGCAACGAAGTTCGCGGCGGGGAAGGGTGTTGAAAAAGGCGGGGTCCGCGATCACCCGCGCGGGCTGGTGGAAGGCGCCGATGAGGTTCTTCACCCCGCCGAAATCCACCGCCGTCTTGCCGCCGACCGAGCTGTCCACCTGCGCAAGCAGAGTGGTGGGGACCTGTATGCAGGGAATTCCCCGCATGTAGAGGCCGGAAGCCAGGCCGCCGACGTCCCCCACGACCCCGCCGCCGAGGGCGATGAGGCAGGAATTCCGCCTTAAATCGGCCTCCCGCATGGCGTTGAGGAGATGAAAGAGGGTCTCCGCGGTTTTATGTTCCTCCCCCGCGGGCATGACGAACACAGGCACGCCGCCAAGGTATTTTTCAAGTTGTTTTTTGTAGAGCGCGAACACGTTGGAGTCGGTAAAGACGATCCCCCCGCCGCCGAGAAGTGCCTCTCGTTTCGGCGCAAGTTCGCTTGCGAAGGCATGTTTTCTGCAGACGATGACGCTCTCCCGCGCCTCGCGCTCGGTGATGCGGAAGGTTTTCATAGTCTTTCGTACCGCTCCTTGACCTGCGCCATGTTGTCCCCCCCGAGCCGCTCGGAAACGGCTTGGGCAAGGGCGAAGCAGAGGGCGCTCTCCAAGACGACCTCGCACGCCGTGACGGCGCACGTGTCGCTCCGCTCGGGCGCGGCGACCGCGGGCTGCCCCGTTGCAAAATCGACCGTTTTCAGCCCCTTCATGAGGGTGGGAATGGGCTTCATTGCGGCGCGAAAGACGAGTTCCTCGCCGTTGCTCATGCCCCCTTCGATTCCCCCCGCACGGTTGGTGGTGCGGACAAACTTCCCGTCCGTGGCAAAAATTTCGTCGTGGACGGCGCTCCCCTTTTCATGCGCAAGCGAAAAGCCGCCGCCGACCTCTACCCCCTTCACCGCCTGCACGCTCATGAGCGCCGCGGCGATGCGGGCGTCCAATTTCTCTTGATAGGTCATGGGGCTGCCGAAGCCGCTCCTGAGCCCCTTGACGCGGAGCTCTATGACCCCGCCGAGGGTATCGCCCTCCTTTTTCGCCTCTTCGATGAGGGAGATCGCGGCCTGTTCCGCCCCTTCCTCCATCATGCCGAGGAGGGGACGGCGGCCCTTTTGAATTTCTTCAAATGGATATTCTCTTCCGTCCAAGACCTGCCCGATAGAGCGGACGTAGCCCGTGACGGCGATATTCAATTCTTTAAGGTATGCGCGGCAGATCTCCCCCGCCGCCACTCTTGCCGCCGTTTCGCGGGCGGAAGCGCGCTCCAACACGTTGCGGGCGTCGCCGGCGCCGAATTTGCGCATGCCCGCAAGGTCGGCGTGCCCCGGGCGGACCTTGGTGAGCTGCCGTGAAGAGACGTCGCACCCCTCGGGCGCCATAAATTCCTTCCAATTCTCATAGTCGCGGTTCCACACGGCGAGCGCGATGGGGCTGCCGAGGGTCGTAAGATTTCTCACCCCCGACAAGAGCTCCACATGGTCCTGTTCGATCTTCTGCCGCCCGCCGCGGCCGTAACCGCTCTGACGGCGGGCAAGTTCGGCGTCGATTTGCGCCATGTCGAGCTGCAGGCCCGCGGGGACCCCCTCCAAGATGGCGAAGAGCCCCTTTCCGTGCGATTCTCCCGCTGTCGTCAGTTTCATAATTCCTCCCTTGCCAAGACGCTGTAGCTTGCGTCTTTGACGGAGACGATGATATCCCCTTGTTCATCAGTGCGATATATTTTGCCCTCGGGAGAGGCCGCGCGAAAGTTTTCGAGCGCGCCGCCCTTGGGGAAGCGATAGCCGTTGTCCTTGCCGCAGGTGACAATAAAGCTCTGCGGACGGAGAAGGCTTAAAAATTCCAGAGAAGAGGAGTTGTCCGAGCCGTGGTGGGGCGCCTTGAGAACTTCGATCTTGTCAAGGTCCACCGCGCAATCCCCGCTGTTGAAAATGTTGGGCATGAGGTCATATTCGCGAAGAAGCGCCTTCTCCCGCGAGGAGGAGACGTCCCCGCACAAAAGAATTCTCACCCCGCCGAAGTCGAGATATAAAACGGCGGAGGTATCGTTCTCGTCGTCCTCTTCCTCACTTCTCGGGGAGAGGCAGACGAGATACCCCTCTTGCTTCTCCATCCTGTCGTAGCGGGTGAGAACGTCCGTGTTGCATTTCGCCTCCTCCACTGCGGAAAGAAGCTCTGAGTAGGCGGCGTTCTCCACGGGGAGGAGGGGCAGATAGCAAGTTGCCACCTCGAACTCTCTTAAAAGAAAGGGAAAGGCGCCGAAATGATCGACATCCGCATGGGTGACGAGAAGAGAAAGCCGCGCGGGAGAAAGCGCCTTTAAGTAACGGGCGATCTTGTTGACGCTGGAAAAGGAGCCGTCGCCGCCGTCCACCGCGAGCACTTCGCCGTCGGGAAATTCGATGAGGGTGCAGTCCCCCTGCCCCACGTCGAGAAAGTGGAGCCGAAGCTCCCCCTCCTCCCGCTTGGGAAGCGCATATGCGGGCAGGAGCATGACAAAGGGCTCCAAGGCAAACAAAGTGGCAAGTGCGCACACAAGAAGAATCGCCGCGCCCGCCAATATCAGCCGTTTTAGGAGCTTCTTCTTTTGCGCGGGCATTTTCGGATCACTTCCTTGATCTTTGGCATGTTTTCTTTGGCGGTCTCATAACCGATCTCAAACATCTTTGCCATTCCCTCGCGGCTCACGTCCGTCGCGCGGAAGTCGAGAAGGTTGGGCCGCAGCATAAAGTCGGCGTTTTCGTAGCCGCGGGAACGGCAGTCCTCGGTGTAGCGGACGGGCGAAATTTTGGCGACCGCCAGCCCGAAGATGCGGGAAATGCGGCTCTTTTCGTCCTCCTGCCGCGCAAACGCCGAGAGGTCGATGCCGATGACGACGTTCGCGCCGAGCGCCCTGCACGCCTCCGCGGGAATGGCGTTGGAGAATGCGCCGTCGTAGTAGCGCTTCTTCCCGATCTCCACGCCGCGGAAAAAGGGAGGGATCGCCGAAGAGGCCGTGAGAACGCGAGCGGTTTTCCCCGCGGAGAGCATTTCGCCCTCGTTCGTCTCGCCGTCCGTCGCCCACGCCGCAAAGGGAATGGGGAGCCCCTCGATTTCCCCTTCGACGTAGCAGGACAAAAATTCCTCCGCAAAGCTAAGATCGGCAAAGGGACGCAGATTTTTGCCGAATTCTTTCATATTCAGATTTTCGATGATCTGGATCATGTCGTCCGCCGTATATCCCTTTGCATACAGCGCGCCGACGATGGAGCCGATGGAGGAACCCGTAACAACCTGAAAACGCACGCCCGCCTCCTCGAACGCCTTGAGTGCGCCGAGGTGCGCCATGCCCTTCGCCCCGCCGCTGCCGAAGGCAATGCCGACGACCTTTTTGCGGGAAAATATCGTTTTAATGCGGGCGAACAATCCCATTCTGTGCTCCTTGACCCTTATTTTACACGATTTTTAGTAAAAAGTAAACCCCTTTGCGGGGTTATTCTCTTTTGCCTTGAAAAATTCAGATGGTGAGCTCCATGCCGTCGTAGGCGGCGATGAAACCGAACTCCTCCTCGGCGCGGCGCAGAAGCTCGTCCGACGGGTGAGAGTTGTGCGAAAAATGGGAGATGACCTTTTTGGTGTGCCCGTCCACAAGGCCGAGCTTTTTCAGCCGCATAAGCACCTCCTTGTCCTCATACACCCCCATGTGCCGCGCGTTCTCGTTTGCGCGGTTGTAGACATAGGTGCAGTCGAGGGTGACGAGATCGACCGGTTTCCCGCCGATCTTTGCGAGGTACTCGTAGTCCTCCTCGGGCAGAAGTCCCGTGTCGTGCAGGTGCAGAATGCGCTTTTTCCCTTTTTCGATGAGGAAGAGAAGGGGTTCGCGGGAGGAATGCTTCGCCTTGAGGGGGTACACCTTCCAATCGCCGAAACTTGCCTCTTCGAAGGCGTTGAGCACGTAGAGATGAATGCTCTCCTTGACGTCGGGCTTGATCTCCCGCCGCGTGCTCTCGCAGAAGATCTCGCACACCTCCTCGCTCCCGAAGATATCGAGGGCGGGCTCCGTCATCTCCGAGGCGAACTTATAGCCGCGGAGCATGAGGTCGTTCGCAAAGAAGTGGTCCTGATGGGCGTGGGTGACGAGAAGATAGCGGATGGCGGAAAAGTCCGCGCCGCTTTTATACATATGGTAGAATGCGTCGGGCGGGAAGTCGATGGAGAGCTCCCCGTCCAAAAGAATCTGCGTGCGCGAGCGGAAAATGCCCTCCTTTCTCGCCCTTTTGCAGAATGGGCAGTTGCAGAACAGGGCGGGCACGCCCTCGGCGGCCCCCGTTCCCAAAAAAGTCACTTTCATATTTTTTCCCGATTGGTGTTTCAGAGTTCGAAGAGAATGGTGACGGGGCCGTCGCCTATCTGCTCGATGCGCATGTCCGCGCCGAATATTCCCGTCTTTACAGGCACATCTTGGGCGCGCAGACAGCTTGCGGCGTACTCATAGAGGGGCTCCGCCCGCTCGGGACGCTCCGCCTCGGTAAAACTCGGGCGGTTGCCCTTGCGCGCGTCGCCGTACAGCGTGAATTGGGAGACGAATAAAATTTCGCCCCCGACCTCCTTCACCGACCTGTTCATCTTGCCCGCGTCATCCTCAAAGACGCGCAGGGCGGCGATCTTTTCGGCGCACTTTTCCGCCTGCTTTTTTTCATCGCCCGCCTTTACGCCGAAATAAACGACAAGCCCGCGTCCGATTTCGGAAACGAGCTCACCGTTTACCGTAAGACGTGCGCCGAGCACCCGTTGCGCTACGAATCTCATGCCGCGTCTTTTCTGCAGGTTACACTCTCGACATGTATTCCCCTGTTCTCGTGTCGATGCGGATGGTGTCGCCCTCCTCGACGAACATGGGGACCTGGAAAGTCGCGCCCGTCTCTACCTTTGCGGCCTTGGTGACGTTGGTCGCCGTGTTGCCCTTGACCCCGGGCTCTGCCTCGATGACCTTGAGCTCCACAAAGTTTTCGGGCTCCACCGAGAAGGCGTTGCCATAGAGGAAACGCACGGTGACGGTGTCGTTTTCACGAATGTATTGCAGCGCGTCCTCCACCTGCGAATGGTTGAGGGGGGTGAGGTTGAACTCGTCGTCCATGAAGTAGTAGAACTCCCCGTCGTTGTAGGAGTAGGTCATCTTCTTGGTCTCGACCTGCGCCGTCTCGAGCTTGGTGGTGGGGTTGAAGGTCTCGTCCGAGAGAACTTGTCCCGTGACCACGTTTTTCAGCGTCGTGCGGACGAACGCCGCGCCCTTGCCGGGTTTTACGTGCTGGAATTCGGTGACCGTGTACACGCCGCTCTTGTATTCGAACGTGGTGCCCTTTCTGATGTCGCCTGCCAAAATTTGTGCCATATGTCTGTTCTCCTTAATTGATTTCGCTGTTTACTGCCGCGCCGCGGCAAGATTTTATAAAATGATGAGCTTTTTTTCCGTCTTGTGCATAAAGGAGTGCACTTTGCCGCCTTTCATAAAGCAGCTGTCCTCGATGCGCACGCCGAACTTGCCCGCAAGATACACCCCGGGTTCGTCCGAAAAGACCATGCCGTCCTGCAAAACTTCCTCCCCGCGGGGCGAGAGGGTGGGATATTCATGGATCTGAAGCCCGATGCCGTGTCCCAAGGAGTGGGTGAAATAGTCGGCAAGGCCCGCCTTTTTCAGGGAACCGCGGGCAACTTCGTCCGCTTTCTTCCCCGTCATGCCCGCCTTCACGTTTGTTTTCACGAGCTCGTGCGCCTTGAGTACCTCTTCGTACACGGTTTTGAATTCCTCGTGCTCCCCGTCGTCGCCGAAGAGAAAGGTGCGGGTGCAGTCCGAGCAGTACCCCTCCACCTTGCAGCCGTAGTCGATGAGGACGACGTCGCCGAACCTGAGCTTCGTCTCCCCCGTCTCGTGATGGGGAACGCTCGAGTTCGCGCCGAACGCAACGATGGTCTCAAAGGAGGTCCCGCTCGCGCCGAGCTGCCGCATCTTGTATTCGAGAAGGGCGGCGGCCTCGCTCTCCGTCATTCCCTCTTTGATTTCGGGAAGAAGGCTCAAAAGGGCCTCCTCCGCGACGTCGCACGCCTTTTGGATGAGGGAGAGCTCCCGCTCCGTCTTGATTTCCATCGCCCGTTTGAGGGCGGGCATGCAGTCGGTGAGCGTAAAGCCCTCCTTTCTCAACCCCTCCGCCGAGGAGAGGGTGACAAAGGGATAGGGAACGCCGAGCGTTTTGCAGTTTTTGACGAGCTCGAGCGCCTCTTTCCTTGCGCCCGCGACGACGGTGACGTCCGTGCCCCTGAGCTCCTTTTCCGCCGCCTCGAAGTAGCGGGGATCGGCAAAGAAGAAACATCCGTCCTCGCTTAAGACGACGTAGCCGTCCGTGGAATAAAAGCCCGTGAGGTATCTGCGGAGGTGATCCGCCTCCACAAAGAGGGCGTCCGCCCCCGCTTCACGGTATATTTTGCGCTTTTCTTCTTCTAACATACCCATATTATACCAAATACGGCCATGCAAGTCAACAACTTTTCAGGAGAAAGTGTCCGCTCCGCATGCGATGGCGTACATCTGTTTCATCGCGGCCGCGTCCTCCGCCTGTGTGCCCGCGGACTCGGAGACGATGTAGGGCTCCAATCTGAGTTCAAAGAGCGCCTCGGCAAGGGGCATGAATTCGGGCCCGAACACTTCGTCCGCAAAGGTGAGGTGACGAATTTCCCCCTTCGCGCCGTACTGAATTTTGGAAAAGTGCACGTGGAAGTGTTTCATGCGCTCATAGCCCAATTTCTCGATGAGATATTCGAGACGGTCAAGATAGTCCCCTTTCGTCTTTAAGCTCCCCTGCTCGCGGGCGTTGACGTGCCCGAAATCGACGCAGGGCGTAAAGACGGGATCGACGAGGCAGAACCGCGCGATCTCCTCCACGGTGCCGATCTGCGCCGTCTTGCCCATCGTCTCGGGGCAGAACATGAGGTGTTCCAGATTGTTGAGATAGATGTAATCGCGCAGCACTTTGAGGCGGTCCTCGGTGCGGGAGACGGCAGTTTCCCTCTCCTCCTTCCCCTGCGCGGCTGGGTGAAAGACGACCCGCGTTCCCCCCATGAGATCAACCATTTTGCCGCTGTCGAGCACATAGCCGTAGGACTTTGCCGCCATCTCGTCGTCGGGGTTTGCAAAGTTGACAAAGTAGGGCGCGTGCACCGAAATTTCCACGCCGTTCTCTTTGAACGCCTCGCCGATGGAGATCGCCTTGTCCTCCGTCATGCGGACCCCTCGCCCGAAGGAGTATTCGAAGCAGTCGAGCCCCCTCTCCTTGACGAATTTTGCCGACTCCTCCGTGTGGGAGTAGCCCGCCGCGTAAAAGCTCTCCGAGTTGCCGCTCGGCCCGAATTTTATCATACGTATCCCCCTTTTCGCAAGAGATGAATGTCCAAAAGCAATCTTTCTTTGAGTTCCCTCGGGGAGGCGAACTTGTAGATGGGGCGCAAAAATTTGGTGGGATAAACGCGCACATACGCCCCGTATAAATCGCCCGAGAAGCCGTCCAAATACGCCTCGATCTTGCGCTCCTCCACCCCGAACGTGGGGCGCGCGCCGATGTTGATGATGGCGGGAAAGCTCCCTTTCGGCGTTTCGACGAGCCCGCAATACACCGCGTCAGGCGGGAGAAGTTTGTGCTCGGGAACGCTTAAATTGAGGGTGGGGAAGTCGTAAGTTCTGCCCACCTGCCGCCCGCGCTCCACCTCGCCGCCGATAAAGTAGCCGCGGCGAAGTTCCTCAACGGAAGAATAGAAGCAGGCGTTGAGGCGGGGAAGATCCCCCTTCTCCAACAACGCTTTGCAAGTTGTGGAGGAGTACTTTTGCATGACCCCCTCCTCGGGAAAGCCGACCGTTTGCACGACTTCCACGGGGCAGGGCGCGCGTTTTTTGAGAAGTTCCGCCGTCCCCTCCGCTCCCTTTCCGAAGCGGAAATCTTCGCCGCAGACGGCAAGTTTTACCTCGAGCCGCCCGAAAAGAGAATTCAAAAATTCCTCTGCGGGAGTGTTTTTGAGTTCCTCCGTGAAGGGAAATTCGAGTACAAAACGCACACCGTATTGCAAAAAGAGGTAATTCCGCTCCTCGCGCGTGAACAGCTCCTCGCCCTTGCCATGAAGTACCGACGTGACGCCGACGGGAAGTCCGCTTTTTTTTGCAACCTCCAAAAGGGCGCGGTGGCCGAGGTGCAAACCGTCGAACCCGCCTAAAAGGAGCGCGCACGACTCCGAAAAACATTCCCCTTTTTTGAGTACGGTCAGCATAGTTTTTTCTCCGTCTTTAAAAGCCCGTTTTCCACCCTTGCGAGCCCGTAGAACGCTCCCTCGCGGTAGAGCTTATACAGCCCGTCCGCGTTTTTGCAGGGCACCGAGAGCCCGTGGTAGAGCTTCTCGTCGTCGCAGGAAAGGGTGGGAAAGGGCAGCACCTCCTCGGTCGGAATGAGATACGTTTGCACATTTTCGGGGGTGAGGACGTCGAGCGGGACCGCCGTCTCCTCGGTGAAAATGCCGCTCTTGGTGCGCCGAAGAGAGGCCATGAGCCCCTTGGTGCCGAGCGCCTCTGCGACGTCCCGCGCGAGCGAGCGGATATAGGTGCCGCCGCCGCAGACGATCTCGAACGAGAACTCGTCCGCACCAGTCTGTTCAAGCAGGCGAAAGGCGGAAATGCGCACCCGTTTTGCATTTAAGGGCACTTCTCTTCCCTGCCGCGCGTATTCGTAGCTCCTCTTCCCCCCCACCGAAATGGCGCTGTAGGCGGGCGGAATCTGCTCGATCTCCCCCAAAAAGTCGGGAAGAATTTCCTCGATCTCACGCGCCTCGGGCACCCTTCCGCCAAAGACAAGCTCGCTCTCGCGGTCGAAACTTTTGGAAGTGACGCCGAAGCGGAAGCGGGCGAGGTAGGTCTTTTCCTTCTGTAAAAAATATTCAAAGAGGCGGGTGGCGTTGCCCACGCCGATGGGCAGCACGCCCGAGGCAAGGGGGTCGAGGGTGCCCATGTGCCCGCAGGGGGTATGGAAGAGCCGCTTGAGCCTGTTCACGGCGTAGGTGGAGGAAACTCCCTCCCGCTTATCGATGTTGACAAAACCCGTCATCTATTCCCCCATATGCTGCAGCACGGCATAGCGCAATTTATCGACGATCTCCTCATATTCGCCAAAGAACATACAGCCCGAGGCGAGCATATGTCCGCCGCCGCCGAATACGCCCGCAACCTCGTTGACGTTCACCTTCCCCTTGGAGCGGAAGGAGGCCTTATACTGCCCTTTTTTGGACTCCATGAGGCAGACGCTGACTTCCACGCCCTCTATGGTGAGCCCGAAATCCACAATGCCCTCGGTGGTGTCCTGCCCGAGCCCGTAGCGGTTGAGCATCTCCTGCGTGACGAGGGCGAGGACGAGGCGGTCGTCCAAGAGGTAGCGGAGATGGGAGATGGTCTCTGCGTACATCTCCGCGCGCGCCTTGCTCTGTTTTCTGAACATGTAATAGGTGATGACGTTCACGTCCGCGCCGCCGTCTGCAAGCCGCGCCGCCGCACGGAAGGTATCGCCGCCGACGTCGCTGTGCGAAAAGCCGCCCGAATCGGTGACAAGACCCGTCATGAGAAGGCGGCAGATATCCTCGTTAAAGGGAACGCCGAGGGCCTCTATGAGGTCGGCGATATTTTCACTGTTGCTGGCCCGCTCCCGCACGTAGTTGTATTTGCAGAAACGGGTATTGGAGATGTGGTGGTCGATGTTCACCGTCGCCTTCCCCTTGCGCGCGCCCTTGCGGAAGGCGCTCGTGAGTTCCCCGAGGCGGCTGTCGTCGCTGGAGTCCACGCAGATGTACCCCTCCGCGTCGAGGGTGGGAAAGGGCTTTATTTCGAGCCCCAAAAAGGCGAACTTTTCGGGGATCTCGCTGTCGTTTACCACCTGATTTTTGATGTTGCAAAAAGAAAGAGCGCGGGAAAGCGCCATCGCCGACCCGAGTGCGTCGCCGTCGGGCCGCGTATGGGTAAAGATCACCGCGCTTTTCAGGCTCTTCAAAATGCCTGCGATTTCTTCTATCGTGTTCATTCGCCGTCCTCTGGCTTGATGTCGAGCCCTGACAGGAGAGCGTCCATTTTCGAGCCGTATTCCATGCTCCCGTCCTCTAAAAAGGTGAGGCTCGGCACCGTGCGCATGCGCATCATCTGCGAAAGTTCGTGCCGCACGAATCCCGCGTTCTCCTTTAAGATGCGGAAGCTCTCCTTCTTTTCGCCCTCCTCCGCCGCCAGAATGCTGACGTAGATCTTCGCGGTCTTTAAATCGGGCGCAACGTCCGCCTCCGTCACCGATATGATGCCGCGAAGGCTCGGTTCCCTGTTCTTTAAGGGGCCCGCGACGATCTCCGAGACGGCGCGGCGCACTTCGCTGTCCAGCCGCTGTGTCCTCGTAGATTTCATTGTTTGATCTCCTCGATCATGTAGCATTCGATGAAGTCGCCGATCTTGATCTCGTTGAAGCCGTCGATCGCGCAGCCGCATTCGAGCCCGCCCGAGACTTCCTTCGCGTCGTCCTTAAACCGTTTGAGCTGTTTCACGTTCCCCTCGACGATCATCACGTCGTCGCGGTAAATGCGGAGCTTGCCGCCGCGCACGAGCTTTCCTTCGGTGACATAGCACCCCGCGACCGTGCCGACCCCCGTGATGTTGAAGGTCTGCAGCACCTGCGCCTTGCCCATGTAAATTTCGTGGTACTTGGGGGCGAGCATACCCTTGAGCGCCGCCTCCATGTCGTCGATGAGCTCGTAGATGATGCGGTAGGTTCTCACATCCACCTTGCTGCGCTCGGCGAGCTGTTTCGCCTTGGTATCGGGGCGGACGTTGAAGGCGATGATGATGGCGTTTGCGGAGTCGGCGAGCATGACGTCGCTCTCGTTGACCGCGCCCGCGCCCGCATGGATGACCTTGACCTTGACTTCCTCGTTGGAGAGCTTTTCAAGGGAGGCTCTCACCGCCTCCACCGAGCCCTGCACGTCGGCCTTGACGATGACGTTGAGCTCCTTCATGCCCTCCGAGACCTGCGCGAACACGTCGTCCAAAGTGACCTTTGTCGTCTCCTTTATCATGGACTCGCGCTGCTTATTCTTGCGCTCTTCCTGCACCTGCTTCATGAGGGATTGGTCCACCGCAAAGATACTGTCGCCCGCGTTGGGCACATCCTCAAGGCCGAGCACGGAGACCGCCATGGAGGGTCCCGCCTCCTTGACCGTTCTGCCCTTGTCGTCGATCATGGCGCGCACTCTGCCCATGGTGGTGCCCGAAATGAGGTTGTCGCCCGTGCGCAGGGTGCCGTTCTGCACAAGCACGCTTGCCATGGGGCCCTTGCCCTTGTCGAGCTTCGCCTCGATGATGACCCCCTTCGCCTTGCGGTCGGGGTTGGCCTTGAGCTCCTGCATTTCGGCGACGAGATAGATGTTTTCGAGCAAACTGTCTATGCCCATGCCCGTCTTTGCCGAGACGGGGACGATGATGACGTCGCCGCCCCACTCCTCGGGCACGAGGTTCTGGTTGACGAGCCCCTGCTTCACCTTGTCGGGATCGACATGGGGTTTATCCATTTTATTCATGGCGACGATGATGGGAACATGCGCCGCCTTTGCGTGGTCGATGGCCTCGATGGTCTGCGGCATGATGCCGTCGTCCGCCGCCACGACGAGGACGACGATGTCCGTCACCTGCGCACCGCGTGCGCGCATTGCCGTGAACGCAGCGTGCCCGGGGGTGTCGATAAAGGTGATCTTCTTTCCCTCGCCGAGGGAGACGGTGTAGGCGCCGATGCTCTGGGTGATGCCGCCCGCCTCGCCCGCGGTAACGTTGGTCTTGCGGATACAGTCGAGGAGGGAGGTCTTGCCGTGATCGACGTGCCCCATCACCGTGACGACGGGCGCGCGCGGAACGGTGTTCTCCGCACTGTCGTCGCCGTGCTGTTCGAAGAGGGCGTCCTCCGCCGTCTTTTCGGGTTTATATTCGAGGTCGATGCCCAGCTCCAACGCGATGAACGCCGCGTTGTCGTAGTCCACCGATTCGTTGACCGTCTTCATGACCCCTTCGCGGAAGAGCCGCTTTGTGATTTCCACCGCGGAGATGCCGAGCTTTTCGGAGAGCACCTTGATGGGAATCTCCTTGCTCGTGACGACGGCGTGGTCGATCTTGACCGTCTGCGTCTCCTTCTTCACCCCTTTCTTTGCGAAACGGGCCTTGCGGTAGCCGCTCTTATCCTCGTCGAAATCCCCCACCGTGGCGCCCTGTCTCTTTTGGAGGGCGCGCTTATTCTCGGGGCGCTTTTCCACATAGGTCTTATCGAATTTCTTGCCGCCCGCGGTTTCTCTGCGCGGAGCGGGCATGGCGGGCGCCGCCGTAGGACGGGGAACGCGAGGCGCTGTTCCCGTTGTAGGACGGGAGGGACGGGTCCCCGCGGCTGTGCCTTGGCGAGGGCCTGTTCCCATCCCCGTGCGGGGGCCTGTGCCCGCAGCGGGACGGGCGGGACGGTCGGGTCTCGCCTCGGGACGGAAGGTGGCGCGAGGCGTAGACGCGGGCGCTCTGTAGGAGCCCTGCGGCTGCTCGGGACGGCGCGGCGCGGGCTTTGCCTCGGGACGGGGCGTGGTGCGCTCCTCCGCCTTGACTGCGGGATTTTCCACAGGTGCGGGCGCGGGAGCGGGTTCCTCCTTCGCCTCGGGAACGGGCTCGGGTGCGGGAGCGGGCTTTGCCTTTTCCGCCTCCTCTTTGAGCCGCTGTTCCTCCCTTGCGCGCTCCTCCGCCAAGGCGCGCTCTTCCTCCTGCCGCCTTGCCTCCTCTTCGGCAAGCCGCTTTGCGTTTGCCGCCGCTTCCATTTCGGTGAGCTTTTTGAGAATGTCCGAAAGTTGCCGCTCTCCCTGCGAAACCGACTTCTGAAGATCGCCGACCTTCTTGCTCTCGATGAGCGTCCCTAACTTTTCAATGTTTTCGTATGCCATACGGTTTTTGATATTTCCTTATTCCTGTGATGTTTTATTCTCGTTGAGGATCGCCGCGGCGAGGTATTCGTCCCGCACGGCGGCGAGCTTGCATGCGCTCTTGCCCGTCATGCCCTCGAGGTCTTGCACGAAGAGAAGAGGACAGGCGAACCTTCTTTGCAGTTTTTCGATCTCTTTCAAGCTGTTCTTTGCGACCGTTTGGTCGGCAACGAGCAGATAGACGCCCTTCTTCACTGTTCCCGCCGCCTGCACGCCGAGGGTGAGCTTCCCCGCCCGCCGCGCAAACCCGAGATAGCTTGCCGTTTTACTTCGCTCCATATTCTTCCTCAATGCGGGCGTACACCTCTTCGGGCACCTCGCAGGAAAAATTTTTGTTGAGCAGGCGGTATCTGCGCAGTTTTTTGATACATTCCGCGCTGTCGCAGATGTACGCGCCCCGCCCGGGGAGCTTGCCCGAAAAGTCGAGACGGATCTCCCCCGCCGCATTCTTTACGACGCGTAGCATCTCGCGCTTGGGCTTTTCCCCGCGGCAGGCGATACAGGTGCGCATGGGGATCTGCTTCATTCCGCCGTCTCCCCCGTTTCGGGCTCGATAGGCTCCGCGGGTCCTACGGGCTCCTCCTGCTCGGTGAGCGCAAGTTTTGCCGCCGCGCTCTCGCTCTTTACGTCGATCTTCCAGCCCGTGAGCCTTGCCGCAAGCCGCGCGTTCTGCCCGTCTCTGCCGATCGCAAGGGAGAGTTTGTCGTCGGGCACGACCGCGACCGCCGATTTTTCGGACATCTGCGTGACCGAGATGACCGTTGCGGGCGAGAGAGATTTTGCGATGAATTCGAGGGGGTTCTCGCTCCAGAGGATGATGTCCACCTTCTCGCCGCCGAGTTCGGCGACGACCGCATTCACGCGCGCCCCCTTGTTGCCGACGCATGCGCCGACGGGATCGACGTGCGGGTCGGAGGCGTAGATCGCCATCTTGGTGCGGTGCCCCGCTTCGCGGGCGACCGATTTGATGACGACGGTGCCCTGCTTGATTTCGGGGACCTCCTCCTCAAACAGCCGCTTTACAAACCCAGGCGCGGCGCGGGAGACGAGCACCTGCGCGTTTTTGCCGCCGCTCTTGACCCGCTTTACGAACACTTTGAGGCGGTCGCCCGTCTCGTAGCGTTCCCCGGGGACCTGATCCTGCGGGAGCATGAGCCCCTCGATCTGCCCCTTGCCGAGTTCGATATATACGTTTTTCATATCGACCTTGCGCACCAGCCCGTTCATGAGTTCGCCCTCTTTGTCGGAGAACTCGGAGAGGGTGTTGTCGCGCTCCGTCTCGTGGATCTTTTGCAGAATGACCTGTTTTGCGGTCTGCGCGGCGATGCGCGAGAAATCCTTGGGGACGAATTCCTCGGAGAGAATGTCCCCGATCTGCACGTCCTTTTTGATCTCCACCGCGTCCTTTAAGAGGATCTCGCCGTCGAGCGCCTCATCGTTATCCACCACCACGTGTTCGAGGAAGAAGCGGATGGTGCCCTTTTCGGCGTCGAAGTCGATGCGGACCGCGCCCGTCTCGTCCTCATACTGCTTTTTGTATGCAGAGGAGAGGGCGCCGCGGAGCGCCTCGAAAAACACTTCCTCGCTGATCCCCTTTTCCCGTTCGAGATCGGCAAGCGCCGCAAAGAAATCCTTGTTTACCATGATATTTTCTCCTTGTAATGTTTTCAAAAAATAGTTTTAGTTTCGCACAATTCTTTTCTCGCTCCCCCCTTGGCGCCCCTTATAGGGGAGCTGTCACCGCAGGTGACTGAGGGGTTTTTGAAAGTTGTTGAGAACCCTTTCGGCACTGCGTGCCACTTTCCCTTTCAGGGACAGCAAGGGGGGGATACGACACCGCGCGGTAGCGCGTCATTCCGAGCCGTAGAGGAAATAACGGAGTCCGACATGGACAGTCACCGAGGGAATCTTGCTACGTCCAAGTACGATTAAAACCACACCCAAACGTACCAAGATGCCTTCGCGGACTTTCTAACGGGACTGCGTAAATGCGTTTCGGCTACTTCGCACTGCGTGCTCGTGCCGCCCTTAGGCAACATAGAACGTGCGGGCGGGGCAGCATGACGCTTTGGAAGAGCCTTGACGTCTTTTCACTCCCCCTACACCTCTATTAAAAGGCAGGCTTTGGAGATTTTGTCGAGCGGGAAGGAGGCCTCCCCCTGCGCCGTTGCTACCTTGACGTAGCCCTCTTCGAGCCCGAGGAGGGTCCCCTCGTAATACTTCGCCCCGAAAAGAGGAGCAAACAAATGGATCTCCACCTTTTCGCCCACGTGACGAAGATAATCTTTCTCCGTTTTGAAGGGGCGGTCGAGCCCCGCCGAGGAACAGCTCAAAGTGTACGCCGCGCCGAAGGTGGGGTCGAGCTCATCCAACGGCCCGTCCACCGCGCGGTGGAACTTTTCGCAGAGCACAAGGTCCACCCCGCCCGCGGCGTCGATGTAGACGGCGAGCGTGTTGCCCCGCTCCCATTTTACCTCTACGATCTCCACACCGACCTCCTCCGCAATGGGGGCAAGATAGGCGGCGATCTCCGCGGCGGACTTGACTTTCATACTTTCTCCTTTATAAAGAATTGAGAGCGGAGACCCGCTCTCAATCACCTTTCCTTGATCAAGCAAGTGTATTGTACCATACCCTGCGAAAAAATGCAAGCGTTTTGCGCAAATTTTTCCTTAAAAGGAGGAGAAAGGCTTGGGAATCGCCCCTTTTTCGCGCACGAGTTCGATGAAAATTTTCGCTGTGACAAATGCATCGTCGAACGCGCGGTGATGGTTGAAGGTAAAACCGTAATAGTCGGCGATGGTGTTGAGCTTATAGTTGCTCAGCCGGAGCGTCTCCTGCGCGATGGCCACCGTGTCGAACAGGCGGTGGTCGAAGCGGTAACCCGCCTCCTCGCCGTAAAAGCGGACGAACGCGCTGTCGAACGCGGCGTTGTGGGCGACGAGGGAGCAATCCTTGCAGAATTTGCAGAAGTCGGCGAGCACTTTGTCCACTTCGGGCGCGCCGAGGAGCATGTCGTCCGTGATGCCCGTCAGCTCCTTGATCTCGCCGGAAAGACGCACGGGGCAGGCGACGAAGGAGGAGAACTTTTCCTTGATGACGCCGCCCTCGATCTTGACCGCGCCGATCTCGATGATGCGGTCCATGCTTCCCCCAACGGGGGAGTGGTTGAGCCCCGTCGTCTCCAAGTCAAACACGACGAAACTTGTTTTTCCGAACTCCTCGGGGAGGGGCTTTACGCCGAACAGGTCGGCCTGCACGGGATCGGAAATGGGCTCGGGGCGCACTACCTTATACACCGCGGGCACGGGCAGATAAATTTTCTTCGCGACGTACCCTTCTGGCGGGGCGCCGAGGTCGATCTTGTTTGCCGTAAAGCGGAAACTGCCGTTGAAGAGCTCGTTCGCCCCCGTGAGACACACGCTCGTCCCCGCTTGCAGGGCGCGCACCTTCTCCACCGTCGCCTTCTTTGCAAAGTAGGAAAGGCTCAAGGAACCGCTCGAATCGCGCACCGTCATGCGGAAATAGGGCTTGCCCGTCTTGGTGGTGCGCTCCTCGAGGTGGACGAGCTCCCCGCACAGCGTAACGTTTTGTTCCTCTCCCTTGAGGTCGGCAATGCACAGCGCGCTTGTGACTTCCGCGCCGTCGATCGCTCCGAAATTCTCCACGGGAAAGACGCGGGGCCCCACCACGACCTCCGCGGGGGGCGGCGCCTCGTGCACAAGTTCGCGCGGAGCCTTTTCCACGCGGCGATAATCGCCGATCCAGCTCCCGCAAAAGCGGCGGTTGAGTTCGGCGGAGAGGGTGTTCAGAACGTCCCCCGCCGCAAATTTCTCCCGCTCTTTTTCCTCAACGTCGAGCAAGAACTTCCCGCCCGCGCCGCTTAAGGTGACCTCCACGTCCTCGGGGGTGAAGAATGCCGCCGCCGCGGGAAAGCGGGTTCTTAAAAGTTCGGAAACGGTCGCCCGAATCCCCTCTTCGCTCGGCACCGACTTGACGACGTTCACTTCCGCCGTGTACCCCGCGGGCACATAGCGGGAAGAGACCTCCCGCGCGTAGTCGGTGTCCTCCTTGCGGTAGGTGAGGTCTGTGACGAGGCAGAAGGTGACGCGGTCCCCCTCTATGATGATCTTTTTGAGGACGGCGCGCTTGAGCCCCGCCGAAAGACGTATTTCGTTTAAGTATGCTTCGCTCTTCATCTGTTCAAAAATTCATTTATTCATTTATCTGTTCATCCGAGCCCCACGGAGGGGGCTTCTTGTGCCCCTTGGCTCCCCTCGTAGGGGAGCAGTCACCGCAGGTGACTGAAGGGTTCTCCGAGAGCCTTGTAGAAACCCTTTCCCCCGCTGCGCGGGTACTTTCCCTAAAAGGGACAGCAAGAGTAGCCATCCTTCAAATGTCATGTCGACCGAAGTGGAGACATCTCTACCGCATTATAATAATGTGAGATTTCTACTTCGTCGCAAGCTCCTCGTGCCGCCCTTAGACAACATAGAACGTGCGGGCGGGGCGACTGCGCTCGAAATGACAAATTAAGAACGGCTTCGTTCCGCTCGAAATGACATATTAGAAACATATTAGAAACAGCAAGGAGGTCCCCGTCAGCTGTTCAGATATTCCTCAAGGCGGGTGAAAAAGACTTGCTCCGCTTGCTCCGCGGGTACGCGCTCTTGCGTCTCCCCGCGGAAGATGACGCAATACTTTTCGCCGCCCGCAATGCCGAGATCGGCGTCCTTCGCCTCCCCGGGACCGTTGACGACGCACCCCATTACGGCGATCTTCCCCCTCTTCTTGACCCCGCGCACCCGCTCGTTCACCCGTTCGGCGAGCCCCATGCAGTCGTAGCGGCACCGCCCGCAGGTGGGACAGGAGACGACTTCGATGTAGTCCTTTTCGAGCCCGCAGGCGCGGAGAATGTCGTGCGCAGCGTACACCTCCTTCACGGGGTCGGAGGTGAGAGAGACGCGGATGGTGTCGCCGATCCCCTGAAGGAGAAGCGCGCCTATGCCGACGCTGCTCTTGACAACGCCCATGCGCTCGGTGCCCGCCTCGGTGACGCCCACGTGGAGGGGATAATCCGTCTCCTTTGCGATAAGCTCATACGCCTTCACCGTGAGGGGGACGTCGGAGGCCTTCACCGAAATAACGAGGTCATTTAAACCGTGCCGCTCGAAAATTTTCACGTTCTCGAGGGCGGAGAGGACGAGCGCCTCGGCGCTTCTGCCGTATTTTGCAAGAAAATGGGGCTCGATGCTCCCCGTGTTCGCCCCCACGCGGACGGGAATATGATGCGCCTTGACGCAGTCCGCCACGAGGGAGAGCTCTTTTTCCCCGCCGATGTTGCCCGGGTTGACGCGCAGCTTATCCGCCCCGCTCTCCGTGGCAAGCACCGCGAGCTTTGCCGAAAAGTGAATGTCCGCCACGAGCGGAAGATGTATTTTTTGTTTGACGGCGGAAATGGCGCGGGCGTCCTCCTCGTCGAGCACGGCGACCCGCACGATATCGCACCCCGCTTCTTCGAGGCGCAGAATTTGAGCGACGCATTTTTCCACGTCGCTCGTCTTTTCCGTCGTCATGCTCTGCACGGCAATCTTTCCGCCGCCGAGAATGCAATTTCCGACTTTTACCTGTTTTTTCGACATTATTTCTTTTCCGTCTCTTTGCGCTCCATCATGCGCTGCAGTTCGGACATGAAGGAGTTGATATCCTTGAAGGAGCGGTACACCGAGGCATAGCGCACATACGCCACCTCGTCGAGCTCCTTGAGCCCCTCCATCACCATTTCGCCGATCTGTTTGGAGCTGACTTCCTGCTCCATGGAGTTATACACTTTTTTTGCAATCTCCTCGGCGAGCGCGTCGATCTGCTCGATGGACACCGGCCGTTTTTCGCACGCCTTTACGATGCCGCGCTTGATCTTGCCGATGTCGAACGCCTGCCGCGTGCCGTCCGATTTGACGACGAGGAGCGGGGAGATTTCGATCGTTTCGTAGGTCGTAAATCTTCTGCCGCACCCGAGACACTCCCTGCGGCGGCGAATGGTCTTGTCGTCGTCCGCCGAACGGGAATCAATCACCTTGCTCTCCGTACAGTTGCAATATAAACAGCGCATACCTCACCCTCTTGTGTTTGTGTCGGTCCCATTATACCATATACTGAGAAAAAAAGCAAGAAAATTTCAGCGGTTTGCAAGGATGGGGAAGCTCATTCCTTTTCCTGCGGGGAGGCGGACGGTTCGGAGGACGCCAGCGGGTTGTCCGCAGCATTTGCGGCCGCTTCCGCAGAATTTGCAACCGCTTCCGCAACATTTGCGGCCGCTTCCGCAAGCTCCTCCTCGTCCTTTCCCTCGAGTTCTTTGGGAAGGCGGATCCCCTCCGAGCTGAACCCGCGTCCTCGCACTTCGGAAACCTCGGAGATGGTCATGAACGCCTCGGGGTCGATCTCCTGCACCTTGTTTTTGAGTTTGACGAGCTCGCGGTTAGAAACGATTGTAAGGAGCATATGGCACCGCTCCTTGAGGTAGCCCGTCTGACCGTACAAGACGGTGACGCCGCGGTTGAGCTCTTTTAAGATCATTTCGCGGATGGCGCGATATTGTTTGCTGACGATCTTCACCTGCGTCTTTTTCATGCCGATGGGCGAGAGTTTTTCGATGGCGAAGGAGGAGATGAGGCAGATGATGATGCCGTAAAAGACGAGACCGATGTCGTCCACCACAAAGAGCTCCAAAAGGACGATGGAGGCGTCTAAACACCACATCGTGACGGAGACGGGGAGATTGAAGAACTTATGGAGAATGAGGGGCGGGATGTCGGTGCCGCCCGTGCTCGCTCCCACGCGGACGACCATTGCAACGCCGAGACCGAAGATGAGGGCGCCGAACAGCACCGCAAGGACGGTGTCCGTCACGATGGGCTTTCCCCCGCTGATGAGCTTGTATAAACTCATGAAGGAGGGATAGAGCAGAGTGCCCGCAAGGGTGGACGCCGCAAACTTTTTGCCGAGCAGGACCGCGCCGATGACAAAGAGGATGATATTCGCCGTGTAGACGGTGATGTTGACGATCCAGCTCGTCAGCGTTTCGTCCGCCGAGCTGACCTTGTTGAGCAGGTTTCGCACGAAGATGCCGACGCCCGTGGTGCCACCCATGACGAGACCGTTCGGTTCAATGAAAAAAGCCGTCCCCGCCGCGGCAAGCGCGTTGCCGCCAAGGACGATGAGACAGTAGATGAGGAATTTTTTGACCTGCGTCTTTGTGGGTTTTGTGAATTTTGGTTTTGTCAATTTGGGTAGTGTGAATTTCATAATGTCCCCCGCTCCGGCGATTATTATAGCATTTCACCCCTCGCTTTGCAAGAAGTTTCGGAAGAAATCATAAAAAAATTTTTCCTCTTTTAAGACGCAAAAAAGAGCGGAGAGACCTCCCCGCCCTTCTTTTCGATTTTGTCAATGATTGCAGCCGCAACCGCAGCCGAGCGCGTATTGGCGCACGTAGTAGGCGTCGTAGGTATTCCCACAGCCGCAGCCGTTATTGCCGTTGTTTCCGCAGCCGTTGTTGCAGCCGCAGCCGCCCCCGAATCCGTTGTTGCCGCGCGTCTGCACCGTGCCGACGTTCTGCACAAGGTAGAGATTTCCGCAGCCGCAACCGCTATTGCAGCCGCAGCCGCCGAGCGGGGTGAAGAGATTGGTGAGCGCCGCAAGGAGCGGATCGTAGCCGTTATTGCCGCAACCGCAACCGTTGTTGCCGTTATTGCCGCAACCGTTGTTGCAGCCGCAGGAATTACAGGTATTGCACATAGTAAGACCTCTGTCGTAAAATTCTGCGGAGAGTTCCGCACTGTCAGTATATGCCCAAATGCCGAAAAGAGGTGAGGGAGAAGGGGCAAGCGAAGCATCTCTTTAGAAGGGTGACAAAGGGGGCACTTGGCGCCCCTTATAGGGGAGCTGTCACCGCAGGTGACTGAGGGGTTTTGAAAACCCTTTCGGCGCTTACGCGCCACTTTCCCTAAAAGGGACAGCAAGAGCAAGCGGAACCGCGTTCCTAAAATGTCACCCTGCCCCGCGCGCAGTTCTGATTCTCTAAGCGCGGTCGAAATGACATATTTAGAATTGCGGAGTGGAATAAACAAATCAAGAAAAGTATCGTAAAGGCGGCGCGGGCAAATTGCCCGCGCCGCCGCGTTTTTCATTTTTACTTCGCGTATTCCACACTGCGGAATTCGCGGATGACGTTCACCTTGATCTGCCCCGGGTATTCGAGCTCCGTTTCGATCTTCTTGGCGATGTCCTTTGCAAGGAAGAGCGCCTGCGCGTCGTCGATAACATCGGGTTTTACGATGACGCGGACCTCTCTGCCCGCCTGAATTGCATAGCTCTTGTCCACACCCTTGAAAGAGGACGCGATCTCCTCGAGCTTTTCGAGCCGCTTTACATACCCTGCGCCCGTCTCTCTCCGCGCCCCGGGGCGCGCGCCCGAAATACCGTCCGCCGCCTGCACCAAGATCGCCTCGATCGTCTTGGGTTCCACGTCGCCGTGGTGCGCCATGATGGCGTTGACGATCATCGCGTTCTCTTTATACTTCTTGGCAAGATCGGCGCCGAGCTGGATGTGGGTGCCCTCCTGCTCGTGATCGACCGCCTTGCCAATGTCGTGCAGAAGTCCCGCGCGCTTGGCAAAGTTGACGTCGAGCCCCAGCTCCTGCGCCATGAGCCCCGCGAGCTGCGCGACCTCGATGGAGTGGCGGTAGACGTTCTGCCCGTAGCTCGTGCGGAATTTGAGCCGCCCGATGAGCTTGATGAGCTCGGGATGAAGCCCGAAGATGCCCACCTCGAACATGGCGTTCTCCCCCGCCTCCTTGATCTGCTGGTCGAGCTCCTTGGTGACCTTTTCCACTGTCTCCTCGATGCGGGCGGGATGGATCCTGCCGTCGGCGATGAGCTTTTCGAGGGTGAGACGGGCGATCTCCCTTCTCACGGGGTCGAAGCCCGACAAAATAACGACTTCGGGCGTATCGTCGATGACGAACTCGATGCCCGTCGCATTCTCGATGGCGCGGATGTTTCTGCCCTCTCTGCCGATGATGCGCGCCTTCATATCGTCGTTGGGAAGGGGCACCACCGACACGGTGGTCTCGGACGCATGGTCGGAAGCGCAGCGCTGGATGGCGAGGGAGATGATGTTTTTGGCGTTCATATCCGCCTCTTCCTTTGCCTGCGCCTCGAGGTTGCGCACCTGCACCGCGCAGTCGCGGCGGGTCTCCTCGAGAATTTCGTCTGTGAGCTGCTTTTTCGCCTCTTCACGGGTGAGCTGGGCAATGCGCTCGAGCTCCTCCGTGACGAGCTCCTGCTGGTGGGAGAGCTGTTCCTGCAGCTTGTCCACTTCCTCCGTCTTTTTGACGAGGTTCTTCTTCTGGTCGTCGAGGGACTGCTCTTTTCGGGAAATTTCCGTTTCCCGTTTTTCGAGCTGGTCCTCCTGCTTGTTGAGGCGGGCCTCCTGCCGCTGCTGTTCGGCGCGCTTCTCCCGCATCTCCTGTTCGAATTCGTTTCTTCGCTTTTCTACCTGTTCCTTTGCCTCTAAAATCGTTTCCCGTTTTAACTGTTTGCAATCGTCCTTGGCTTTTGCAAGCATTTCTTCCACTTTCTGCGACGTTTCGTCGAGTTTTTGTGCATTTCTCTTCTTGGAAACTTGTTTGAGAATAAGCCACACAGCGCCGCCGCCAATCGCAATTCCGATAACCGGAAGTACAACGAGCAGGGCGATCGCCCATGTGTCTACCGCAAGGAGCAGGCTGACAATGGTGTTCATATGTTAGCCTCCTTGTATGATGATTTCGACTTTTATCCTAAGACGCCCCGAAAAAGGGCATAATTAGACATTGTCGCAGACATTATACTATATTTTGTTGCTCCTGTCAATCAATTCACAAGAATATGTGCATAAAATGCGCAAATTTTCCCTCTTTCTTTGCGGAAAACGAACAACAAAAAACCGCCTTATCCGCGGTTTCTTCACAAAATTTTATCTTTTTAAGTTTTTTATGACGTGCCGAATTCCGCAAGGAGCAGCTTGCCGCCGAAGGGAAGCTCTAAATGCACCGTTCCCTTTTCATAGGGAAACACGAATTTCTTCTCCTCCCCGCCCGAAAGAGTGCGGAAAGTGACCGAACTTTCCCCCATTTCGTATTCTCCCGCGTACTCTCCCCTGCCGCCGCCGACATCCTCGTACTTGAAGGTAAACGTGCCATCTTGGGCGAGTTCAAGTTTGAGGAAGCGGAAACTTGCGAGCATGTTCTCTCCCCCCAAGGTCAGCTTTTTGCATTTGTACTCCCCCGCATACGGGCGGGAGATCTCGCGGAGAGAACTCATTTCCTCCACATTGCAGCCCGTAAACAGAAACATGCACGCAAGCGCGAGCGCACAGACGATCTTCTTCATATGGGAAGTATGTGCAAAAGAAGCGGTTTTTATTGAGGGGGAGAAAATAGCGGCGCGCCGTTTTTGCTAAACAAAAACGGCGCGCCGCCAACAGCAACTTGCTTGCGGGCAAACCCTCGGCGCCCCTTATAGGGGAGCTGTCACGAAGTGACTGAGGGGTTTTAGAGAACCCTTTCGGCTCGCTACGCTCGCCACTTTCCCTAAAAGGGACAGCAAGAGACCCCCACCACCCGCTCCGCGGGAGCCTCCCCCTAAAAGGGGTAGGCCCTACCCCTTTTAGGGGGAGGGGGAATAAGGGGGTGGGCAATTCGCCGCCCCGTCAAGACAGGGGAATGCCCTGTTCTTTCAAAAGCGCTTCGAGTAATTCTGCGGCGCCGTACACGAGGTCGGGGCAGGGGCGCTTTTTGTAATATTCGGGGGTGCGGGGCTCGGCCTTTGCGGAGGTATCCGCATGCACGCCCGCGCCGCTTAGGAGTTCCCCGCAGATACAGCTGCCGAAGCGGGCGGAATACCGCCGCGCATACTCCTGCACAAGGGCATAGAGCTCGCTCTTGGGAAGATCGGGAAAGAAGAGCCCAAGCGCCATCACCCCGCCCGAGAGGGCGCCGCACGTGAGGCGGAGCCGGCCCATTCCCCCGCCGAAGGGACGGGAGAGAGCGCGAAGGGCATTTTCCTCTGCGCACACGTCCTTTGAAAAGGCGAGAAGCACCGCCTGCGCGCAAGTATCTCCCGAAAGAAAATTTTGTTTTGCCTGTTCCGCTCTCGTCATACTTCGTACCACTCCCCCTCCGTGGGGACGATCGTTCTCGCCTCGGGAAGATGTTTTTTGACCGTCGTTTCGAATTTTTTGGTCTTGACCGCGCGGGTGAGCGGCGGGAAGGCGTCGTCGAAATGGTCGATCATCACCGCCTTGGGCGCGAACTCGTGCAAAAACGGGACCATGTATTTGTGCATGCGCGCCCGCCCTTGGTAGGGAAAGACGAGAAGGTCCGCGCCGTCGGGATATTCGGTATTTTCCTCCATGCCCGCGGAGCCGAGCACCATGATCTTTTTCCCCTCCGCAGAAAATTCGAGGGCGAAGATGTCCTCCTCGCCGATACGGAAGCGTTTTGTCTCCTTGAGGAGAGATACGCCGTCCTTGAAGTGGAAAAGATATGTGGCGGGCGAGAGGGCGACGGAGAGCACGGTTGCGGCGTCGAACTTGCAGTGGCGGCTGCGGAAGGTGTGCACGGTGATCTCCCCCACCGTGATTTTTTCATTGGCGGAGAGGGGGACCATTCTGCCGTCGGGAATGCCGTTCGCCCGCGCGATGGAGATGCCCCGTTCTGAGACGAACACCTTTTTGAGCCCCTTTTCGAGGAATACGCCGACGTCCGCAAAGTGGTCGAGGTGTGGATGGGTGATGAACGCCGCGTCCGCGCCCGCCCCCTCCTCGACGGGAAGGGGGGGAAGTTTTTGGTTGTATGCCTTCAAGTACGGGTCGACAAGGATGCGCGTCTTGCCCGCTTCGATGAGCAAAGACGCCGTGCCGTACCATTTGATCTTCATGAGACTCTCCGAAAAGGCCGCACGGGGGTCCCCCGATACGTTAAGCCGTTTTCATTATACCATTTTGCACAGCGCTTTGCAATTCTTTTTTGTAAGAGAAGGGCGCGAGGGGGGAAATTTTTTCGTACTTTACCCCCTCTTCCGCCTCTTTTTGCTGGACGGCGCGGCTGTTTGGCCCGCTCTTGCCGTAGAGGTAGAAGCGGAAGTCGTTGGAGCCCGCCGCCGCGGGCAGGATCTGCCCCAGATAGCCCGTGTTCCCCTCCGCGCCGCTCAAGACGGACAGGTTGACGCGGTACTCCGCAAGTCCGCCCCGCGCGGTGTGATCCTCGAGGAGGGAGTAGTTCTTTCCCCCGCCGTAAAAGGCGACGCCGCCGTGGACGAACTGCTTCCCCTCCGCCTCCTCTAAAAGTTCGCCGTATTTTTCGGGCTCACGGGAGGCGACAAAGGAGAGCATGGCGGCAAGGTCGAGTTTGAGCTCGTCGAGCTCCGTCTCGATGAGGGTGGAGCTGTCGATGAGGGAGACGTCCTTCCAATCGTACAGCCGCACCTCCCCCTCAAGGCGCAAGAGGGAGGCATAGGAGGTGCCGCCCGTGCCCGCCCAGCCGTCGAACCCTCCCCCGCCGCCCGAGGCAAGCAGGGGCCCCGAAAAGTTGCTCTCCACCCCGATGCAGAAGAGCCCGCTCTTTTCGAGCACGCTGTCCTTTAAGGTGACGTCCGTCATCACGCAGTCGCGGTAAAAGTTCTCCCCGCGCTCTCCCTCCAAGGGATAGGAGAAGAGATCTGGCTCCACGTTGTTTGCGTCGGCGCGGACGGCGGCGTTTGCACCGAGTTTGAGCAAGAATTCCCTCCCCTGCGAGAGGTGGCACCCCTCGATGTGCACGAGAATGCGCTCCTCCGCTGCGGGGCGGGGAGAAAAGTAGCGGTCCCCCTCCCTGTTCCCCCCATAGGCGCGCACGACCGTTCTCCCGTTGCGCACGCGGCAGTTGAGAAGGCGGCAGCTCCCGTTGAGTTCAAGCACGGTGCCCACCGTGTTGAGACGGGAGAGGTCGTACCCCTCCTCCGTTTTCAGTTCCTCGTCCCCGCAGCCGAGGAGAGTGAGATTATGCAGAACGATCCCGTCCGTGCGCACGAGAAAGGAGATGTTGTCCTGCGCGGCAACGGAGGCGAGCTGCCCGAATTTGACAAAGCAAAGGGGCCCGCGGAAGAAGCGGGGAACCGCGCCGTCCTTCTCCGCGGTGAAAAGCTCCGCGCTCACCTCATGCCCGTTGCCGTAGACGTTGCCCGTAAATTCCAATACATATTTGATTTTCGCGTTTTCGGGGCGCTCGGTGGAGGCGTTTTGATAGTAGGCGGTGTTGAAGGTGGAGGGCATTTCGTTGAGGAGCGCCGCCCGCTCCTGAGCGGGAAGGGGGTCCCCCTTTTCGTCCGCGCCAAGCAGTATGTCCGCGCTTAATACCGCGTCCCGCTTTTCCCTTTCCGCTTGGAAGAGCTCCCCGCTCGTTTTCACCTCCACGCCGTCGCCCGCTACGAAGAGGGAGAGCGAAGTTTGCACCCGTTCGCCGTAGGAGCCGTTCCCCCGCCACTCGGCCGTAACCGTGACCTCTCCCCTGCCCGTGGGAAGGAGCATGGGGCCCCCGTTCTCCCGCTCGATTTGCGCATTCCCCGAGACGGAAAAGAGGATGTCCTCCGTGCCCGATAGTTCCGTCATACCGTCCGTGAGCACGGGGTGGAGGAGGAATTTGTTTTGCGCGAGCTTGCCGTCCTCGTACTTCTGCCCCGCGACGACGAGGGAGCGGGCAAGCCCCAAGTCCGTTTTGTCGGCAAATTGAAGGGTCCGCACCCGCCGCACGCAATAAACGCGCAGTTCCCTTTCGGCGAGAAGCTCCCCGCGGAACGCCTTGACGCGCAGGGTGAGTTCTCCCGTTCTTCCCGCCGTGACGGTGCAGACACCGCCCGCGGGAGAAAGCGCGGCGTCCCCCTCAACTTCCCATGTGTAGGTAACCCCCTCGGCGGGCAGGGCGGGGACTGCGTAGAAGCTGACGGGCTCCCCGATGAGGATGCTCGGCTCGTCCGTCTGCACGGGAAGCTCGGGACGAATGGAAAAATCGAAGTCGGCAAAGGTGACCTTCCCCTCCTCCCGCTTGTCCCCCGCGCCGTTCTGGACGAAGAAGGTGAAATCTTCCCTCTCCCCTCCGAACACGATGTTCGCGCGGTAGCGGTTGCCGCCGAGGGGCTCGATGTTGCTCTCCGTAATGTGTTCGTTGGGGGCGATGAAGGGCTCCTCCTCCCCCTCGATGAAGAAGGAGAGACCCGCACCTGCACGCTCCGCCTTGAGCACGGGGTTGCCGCCGTTCACGGAAAAACCCGACGCCGTTTTGGGCGTTTCGCAAAGAAGGGTGACCGTCTTTTGCAGGGAGAGCTCTTCCCCCTTGAACCTGCCCGTTGCAGAGAGGGTGAGGGTGTGCTCGCCGCCGAAAGGGAGAAAGAGGGTCCCCGCCGCACGGTCGGGTAAGACAAACTCGGAGGCGAAAAGTTCGGGAACTGCGCCGCTCGGCACCGCCCGCGCCGCGTAAGAATAGACCCCCGTTGCAAGGCGGGCAAAGTAACCCCCGTCCGTCTCTTGGAGCAGACTTTCGCCCGCGCCGTCATAGAGAGAAAAAGTAATATCATAGGGCGAGGAGGCGTACACGACGACCTTGACGCTGTCCGTAAATCCCCCGTCCCGCGAAACGGCGGTCACCGTCCCCTCCCCCACGCCGTTTGCGCGGAGAATTCCGTTTTCGACCGTGATCGCTTCCCCCTCCGCGCGGAGGGTGTATCCCCGCTCGGACGCCGCCTCGGGAAGCACCTTCGCCTTGATTTGAATCTCCTCCTGAGGAGCCGAAATGTCGATACGGTAGCCGTTTTCGGGCGCGAGGAGCTCTATCCCGCTCGCCGAGACCTGCACGCCGAGCGAGACCGTCTTTGCCGCCGAAAAGACGGAAAAGAGAAAAAGGAGCGGCAGAATGAGGGAGAGCGCCAGAAGATTTTTTCTCATACATTCCCTCCCGCAAAGGCTTCATACCGCCTTTTGAGGTGCAAGAAGAGATAGAGCGCGGAAAGCAGGGCGGCGACCAAGCAAACTCCCCCCGCAAGCAGGGCGGAGTAAGAGGCGGGAAAGGCCCCGAACCCGAGCGTGCGGAAAAGCTTTAATGCAAGCAGACCCCCGCCGACGAGGAGGGCGACCCCCGTAAAGAGCAGGGAAAAGCCGCTCCCCTCCCCCACCTCGCCCTCTGCCTCCGAGGGAAAGCGGGCGTGCGAAAAGTCGTAACGGGTGGCAAAACACACTTGCGCAAAGGAGAAAGTAAGCCCGAGGAAGAAGATAAAAAGAGAAGCGGACAATGTAAGATACCCCGCAAAAAACAATGCCGCTGAAGAGGCGAGAAGGGAGAGCGCGACGACGAGCATGCAGAAGAGCACCTTTGCCGCAAACACCTGCCCCGCGCGCACGGGCATTCCCTTGAGGACGCAGAACATCTTTCCCTCTCTGCTTACGTTGGTGGCGCAGAACACGTTGGTAAGCGAACTATACAAGAGGGTAAGAAAGACGGCGAGTTCGAAGGTGCAATCTACTCCGAGAAGGCGCAGAAGGAGGGACCCTCCCACCGACATGCAGAAGTACACCATGAGGGGCATGACCACGGCGACGGAGAAGTAGGAAAAGACATATGCGGGCGTGCGAAAGACGCTGATGAACTCCTTTTTGAGGAGGGCGAAAAATTTGGGGCTCGCCTTTTCGCTTGCGGGAATGCGGGGCTCGGGCGGGGCCTTGAAGGAATATGCGCCGCGAAGCAGCCCGCGGGCGAGGAGCAGAGAAAGAGGAAGCGCGGCGATTGCCCCTCCCCCTACGAAAAGGAGAGCGCGCGTCTCTCCCGAGAGCAGCCGCGCTGCGAGGTTGGCGGGATAGGCAAAACGCGCCGCAAGCGCAATGCCGCGAAGCACCTTTTCCCCGAAAAAATATTTGAGATCGCCCCCGAGGAGCAGTTCCTTGACCCCGCTGAGAAGATAGGAATAGAGGAAGAGCCCAACGGCAAACACCGCCGTTCCCGCAAGAAAGGAGAGAAAAAACTTTCCGCGGAAAAAGCGGATGGCGGCATACACGGGATAGGAGAGAATTGCCCCTATTCCGAGCGACAAAAGAGGCAGACAGACCGCCGCAAGAGCTATCCACTCCCACCGAAAGCGAAATGCCGTCCCAATTACGCAGAGGACGAAGAGGGACAAAAAGAGCTGCCCGAGTGCGATACTTGCAAGTTTTGCGGCGAGCAACGTGCCGCGGGGGATGGGCAGGGCGGCATAGAGGCGCAAATCGCCCGAGAGCCGCACCGAGCGCACGAGGGAGGTCGCCGCCCCCAGCGACATGAGAAGGAGCAAAAGGGCGAGGGTGAGCGCGGAGAGCTCGAACGTGCGCTCCTCCCGCTCCCCGAGATTCAGATAGACTGCCGCGAATTTGAGGTAGAACCACACGAACGCCGCCGCAAGCCCGCCGAAAAGGACTGCCCGCAGAAGGAGCGTCCACACCCCCTCGCCGCGGAAACGCTCCCCGATCTCCTTGCCGAGCAGGGCGAAAAACAGCCTAATTTTCATGAAAATACCTCTCCTCGAGCAGCTTCCCGCGCTCCGTTCCGTACTCTTTGAGAGGGAGCACGTCCACCTGCCTCCCCCCTTTGAGCAGCACCGCGCGGTCGCACAGAGCGGCGACGGCGGGCAGATCGTGCGAGGAAAAGAGGACGGCGTGCCCCTCTTTTGCATACGCTTGCATGTATTGCTTGACCGAGCGCACGGTGACGGGGTCGAGCCCCGTCATCGGCTCGTCGAGCACCCACAGCTTGGGGCGGTGGAGAAGGGAGCCCATCATGCAGATCTTCTGCCGCATGCCGTGCGAGTAGGAGAAGATGAGGCTGTCGATGGCCTTTCCGAGGCAAAACACTTTTTCAAGCTCCTCCATTCTTCCCTTTCTCTCTTTGGTGGGAACGCCGTAAATGTCCCCCAAAAAGGAGAGATACCCCCTGCCCGTCATGCGGACAAACGCGGCGTGGTCGTCGGTGACGAAGCCGAAGTTCGCCTTGGCGGCAAGGGGCTTTTTGCGCATGTCGAAGCCGCAGATCTCCACCCTTCCGCCGTCATAGGGGAGCATTCCTTCGAGGCACTTAACGGTGGTGGACTTGCCCGCGCCGTTGTGCCCCACGAGCCCGACGATCTCCCCCTCCTCGCAGGTAAAGGAAATATCCTTTACGGCAAACTCCCCTCTTTTGTGGTACCGTTTTGAGAGGTTTTCCACTTTGAGGACGGTCATTCTGCCTCCCAGCCGCCCTCGTAGCGGTAGTTGCCCGCGGAGAGCCCCGCGAGCGTGAAGGTAGTCTGGAAGAACTTCCCGCCCGTGCCCATGAGGGAGCTCATGAACCCGCCGATGTCGCTGGTCGTGCTGTGGTCCTCCTTGACGACGTTTTCGTACACGCCGCCCTCCGCAAGGGAGAGCCGCGCCCCCTCCTCGCCCGAAAACGTCACGCCGACGTGCGCACCCTCCTCTGCCGTGAATGTGCCGCCCACCGTCACTTTTGCGGGAGTTGACGAAGTGTAGCCGAGCGCGGGCGTCTTTTGATAGCACCCCGCCACATAGCCGTTGGGATAGCCCTTCAAAGAGGATAAATTTCCGTCCTCGAACGCGGAGACGTCCGAGAGGGAATAATTGTTTGCGCCGTAGGCATAGAGGGAGCCGCCCTTTTCCACCGTAAACGAAGTTCCCGCCGCCGTGGAAAGCTCCGCCCCGGGCAGAAGTTTGAGGCCGACCGTTGAAGGAATTTTCATGCTCCCCTCCCGAAGAGAGAGGGAAAAGTGCCCGGGAAGGGGAACTTGCAAGCCCGACGTGCTTGCGCTGCCCACGGTGACCGCGATGGAGACGTTTCCGAATTCGACCTCCCCCGCCGCCTCGAAGCACACCTTGCCGCTCTTTTCATCCACCCACTTTGAAACCGTTCCGCTTTTTAAGAGCATGAGGGCGTTCTCCGTGCCCACGAAGTTGATGAGCCCGTTCTGCGCGCTGTTCGACGCGGTGACGGCGACGCGCAGGGAATAGGTTGACCCCGCCGCAAAATTTGTCTTGGCGATGAGGCTGCTCGCCGTGTATTGGTTGACGGGAAAGACGGTGCCGCGGATGCCCGTAGACACGGTGCCGCCCTTCCACCCGGGCATGGAGAAGGGTTCAAAGACGGTTGCGCCCGCTTCGGCCGTCACTTGCCCCTCGCCGCAAGTGAAGCCCATGCTCTCGAATACGCCCCCGCTTTTGACCGTCACCTGCGCGTCTTTTCCGAGGCTGAGGGTCGCATATGCGCTCCCGCGCACATTGCTCGTCTGGTTGGAGTTCGACACGCGGTCGGCATTGACGATGAGTTTTCCCTCTACCACAAGTTCCCCCTTGGGAAGGGTGAGGGTGAGATACCCCGTCGGCGCGACTGCCTCATAGCTACGGTTTGCGGTGAGCTGCTGCGTCTCCCCCGCGTCCTCCTCCCCGAAGGGCACGAGAAGGCAGGCCCCGCTCTTTACCGTGTAATACTCTTCCCCGTAAAAGTCGGGGGAGAAGGTCGTGTCGTGCTTCACCGTCGCCCGCTCCCCCGAAAGAAGGGTGAAGAGCGCGTCCTCTGCGGTGTAGAGCTTGCCGCTCAGCTCCACCGACTTCCATTTGAAGGGCGCCACGCCGCTTAAAGTATGCTCCTTAGCGTTCTCGTTTCCGAAATGCACGCTGAAATAGTCGTTTTCGGTGAGGGCGAACGTCCACGACACGGGATAGGTCCCGCCGACAGAGAGGTTGAGGCTCGCCGTGGGGGTGAAGCGGACATACGGACTGCCGTTTTCGGGATAGGGCGCGCCGTCCTCCCCCGTGAGGGTGTATTGGGCGAGGGTGAGCTCGGAGGGCGACGCGTTCTCTACGTAGTCCGCCTCCCCGCCCGAGACGGAGAGCGCGACCTCCTCTTTTCGCGTGAAGAAGGGAAGAGAGGTCTCAAAGGGGAGCACGTTGTCGGGATCGCCGCTGTACACCGCCCCGTAGCCGTGTTGCCCGAGCACGAGGGGATCCTCACTTTTCCACGTAAAGCGGGGGTCGGGAATGGAAACTTCTTTCAGCGTCCTGCCCGCGCGGTTGACCTGCTCGGGAATTTCCGGAAGAGGGACGGGAAGGGAGGTGAGGGTCTGCTTATGGACGGTGAAGCCCGTGACCGTCTCCGTCGCGCCCGTGTAGTTTTCCCCCTCCGAAAGGGTGACGGTAACGGAAAGCGCCTCCCCCTCCGCGACCGTGGTAAAGGCGTTATTTGTGTAGGAAATGACGCCGTCCTCGGTGTTGTTGGAGGTCGCGCCCGTCTCCACCCGCTGGAGCCCGCCCGTATAGGTGTATTCGCGGGGAACGCCGCTCACATCGAGGGTCCCCTGCGCCTTGTTCACGGTGAATTCCGCACGATTGCTCGCTTGGAAGGCGTAGTTCTCCGCCGAAAGCTTTGCAAGGTCGGCCTCCGCCGTATATTCCCCCGCGGGGAAGCGGGGTCCCTCGTGGGGCGCGCCGTTCCGCGTAAAGGAGATGGCATTGGGGGCCCCCGAAATTTCCTCCTCTCCTTCCCCTTCGGCAAAGCCCGAGAAGGTGAGAACAGGCGAGGGCGTTTGCCCGTACACCCACTTCTCCGCGACGGTAACAGTCGGGGTGAGTTGGCGTTTTTGTACTGTGAGGGTTGCAGGGGTCATTTCGCCGAGCTCGTAATGTTCGGGCGGGACGATCTCCGCCGTCACCTCATACGTCCCCACGGGGAGGGGGTCCCCCTGCTTTTCGCCGCGGTAGCGGAAGAGAGGCGAGACCGTAGCGCTCTCGCCGAATACGAAGCCCTCCAGCGTGAGCGCGGGCGCGGGCTGCGCTCCGTAGACGATGCTCTCTTCCGCAAGGGCGACGGTGCAGTTTAGCTTCGCCTTCTTGACGCGGAAAGTGCAGGAATTGACTGCGGAGAGCGCGTAGTTCTGGGAAGTGAGCGCGGAAGCGTCCACCTCAAGCGTATAGCTGGCGGGAGTGAACTTTCCCGTGTGCGCTTCCCCGCCCTTCAGATAGGTAAAGGCATTCTCGCCGAGCAGCCCCTCGCCGCTCTCTCCCTCGATGAGGCCGCTCCATGTGATCTGCACCTCGGGCTCCTCGCCATAAGTGAGATCGGGCACAGAGACGGTTGCAGACAAGGGACGTTTTTCCACCGTGAACGGGGCGGGCGACGCGGGGACAAGTTCGTAATTTTCGAGATTGGAAAACTCCGCCGTCACCGTGTATTCGCCGACGGGCAGGGGGGTCTCGACGGTCCGCGTCCCCTTCTTTTGGAACACGAACCGCGCGCCGAGCTCGCTTGCGCTGTCCCCGTGCACGAGCCCCTCCAAGTGGAGAGAGGGAGCAATTTCCTCGCCGTAGACGTATGGCCCGCCGACCGAGACGAAGGACTGCAAACTCCTCTTTTGCACGGTAAAGCTGCCCGAGAGGGTGTGGGTGGCGGCGAGCCCGAGATAGCTTGCCTTAATTTCCGCCGTAATGGCGTACTCGCCCGCGTTCTCCAAACAGGCGCTTTCCCCCTCGCCCTCCGCGCCCTGCCACGTGACGGCATAGGAAAGTCCTTCGCTTTCTGCGAGCCCTTCAATGCGCACATAGCTCTTTTCGCCGTAGAGGAAATTCCCCTCTCCTTTCAGTTCGCCTGCGGGAAGGTCGAGCGCGCAGCTTGCAAAAAGGTGCACGTCGCGGTCGGGCATTTGCGTGAAAGTCGCCGCCTGCGTGAACTCCTCGTCCTCATACCAACCTTGAAAAGAGACAAGAGCGGGAAGAACGGGTGCGGAGAGGGAAAGGCTCTCCCCCGCCCGTACCTCCTTTTGCTCCGTTTCACCGAGGGCGCGCAAATAGAGGGTCCGCATCGGCCTTTCGGGCGCGATCTCGGTGGCAGAGTATTGCGCGTAGAAGGTGACGTCGCCCGTCACCGTGTGCGTATTTTGCGTTTCGCCTCCCTCCGAAAGGCTCCAACCTGAAAAGGAATAGACAAACTTTTCGTCCGAAGGCTTTTCGGGCGCCGCGACGAGGTAGCGAAGATCGAGCTCCTCCCCTGCCTCCGCCTCTACCGTCTTTACGACCTCCTCCCCATAGCGGAAGGTGACCGTATATTTCCGCGCGCCCGCGCAGCCTGCAAGCGCAAACAAGAGACATGCTCCAAGTCCGATGCACAATAATTTCCTCATAAATTCTCCTATGATACTCTTATTATGGTTGACTTGCGAAAAAATAGCAAAAAAAATCCCCCGCCTGAAAGGCGAGGGAAGGAAAAAGCAAACTTATACGCTTCTCTTCCAGGAAAAGATGCTCGTTCTGAGCAGTTCTGCCGCTATACCGGGGTTTTGAAGCTGGTCTACGGGAACGGGTTCCAGATTGTCCCCTTTCTTTTCCGACCAACCGTCAAGCGCCTTGAATACCACATTGTTGAGATCGTTACAGTTGAAGAAGGCGCGTTCTCCGATATCCGTCACCGACGCGGGAATGACGACCGAGCGAAGGCTTTCGCAGCCGTAAAAGGCGTCGTTGCCGATCGCGGTCAAACCGCTTTCGTCGGGCAAGGTCACGACGGAAAGGTCGTTGCATTCGTTAAAGGCTCTCTCCTGAATGGTCGTGAGAGAGGCGGGAAGGTTGAGCGTTTCCACCAAGCACTCGTCGAACGCATAGCTTGCAATCGTCGTGATGCCCTCGGGAATGGTCACCTCGCCCACGAGGGCATTCGGAATGAACTTAAAGCTCGTGACTGCGCCTTTGCTCAAGTTATACATCACGCCGTCCCGACTCGAATACTTCGTGTTCCCCTCGCCGATGGAGACCGACTTGAGGGAGTCGCAACCGTAAAACGCATTGTCCTCAAGCGCCTGCAAAGAGGCGGGAAGAACGACGCTCTCCAGGGAAGCGCAATCGCGGAAGGTGTAGTTGCGCAGCTTGTCGCCGCCCGTGAATTCCACCGTCTTTAAGGAAGCGGGGACGGCGAGGCCCGTGCCCATATACAGTTCCGCGCCGAAAATGTAGCCAAGGTAGCTGTCGCCCGTGGCGCGGTC
>CANQPO010000010.1 GCA_947625695.1 uncultured Clostridia bacterium
AGGGAAAGCAAGCAGAAGCTCATCGACTGTTTTATCAATGCGATTTACCTCTATGATGACAAAGTAACTTTCATTTTTAACTATAAAAACGGAACGCAAACTGTCAGCCTTGACGAGCTTTCGTGTTCGGATTATAATTGCCTCGGTGCACCACTCTGAACGTAAGTTGAACCATTTCAGCTTGCGTTCTTTTTGTTGTAAAAAGCGAGGACAAACAGCCCTCGCTTTCCTTATATTTCGTTGAATTGAAATTTATTTCTCTGATTTTTCCAAAACAAACGAAAAACTGCCGTCGTTGCATGTACCGTCCGATTCAATGATGATGTAAATCGTTTTATTGCCTGTAAAAGTTTCGGTTTTACTATCAACAGAACCGTCGGATTCAATGTCAAATAAGTTCAGTTTTACATCATGAAAATCATAGAAAACTTTTATATTCCCTTCCCGAAGCGTCGCTTCATAAGTTATAAACACCTCGTCTGCGCCATTGTTCTTCAATTTCATTACATATGTTCCGCTAAAAGTATCAAATGTAACGGACGCTTTATTTGAGGTATTTTCCCTTACCATCAGCATAGCACTATAATGGCTTACATATTTATTTCCGCAAGCAGATAATGTAAAACACAATATCAATGCTACCGTTGCAATGATTACACTTACAAATTTTTTCATAATACGCTTCTCCAATAAATTGTTGTTTATCATAATATGAATATAGCATAGAACCGCAAATAAATCAAGTCCGAACGGGTCAAAAATCCAAATGGCACTTTGGCGGGTGCTTGGGCTTTAACGAGCGCGCCGATTTTAAAGTGTTTATGACAGGGTTGAAGAGAAGGCAGGACGCTTCTTATCCCCTCTCCGCTCAAGGGCGGCGGGCATTTTGGCCTGCGGACGCCTCGTTTAAGGACAAATATTCTTTGGAATGGCGGATCTTTTCGGTAATTTCTTTCAAACTGTATGCAAGATCCACAAAACAGGCATAGAGCAAACGTATGATATAGCGAGAATTGTGTTGTTCCTCTTCTTGAGGATACAGCGAGACGCGAAACCCCTTTTCATGGGAAAACAGTTTCATGATTGTATAATAATCGTTGTGCGCCTGTGAGCACATCAAATCGTATAACACGACCGAATCGACCTCACGGCCGAACAGCTCTCTGTAATGCCGATTTGTGCGGCACATTTTTTCGACGAGCCTTCCGATGACCAGCTTGCCGTTTTCGCAGACGTCGGGCGCAAAACCGTCCTCTTTGATCTTTTGGCGCACAACCTTAACGATCTGTTTTTCGGACGAAAATTGGGACAACCATTGTTTTTTTTCAGCAAAAATGTTCAACTCTGTTTGAAAGATCTGCCTGTTGTTCTGCGCCTGTGTCGCCAATTCGGGAATAGATTTTATTTGCTTTTCGTAATGCTCGATGATGACCGCGATCTCCCCTAAATCGGCAGATACGATGAGTTGAAAGAGCTGATTATGATCAGAATCGCAATGATCGAAGATAAATCTGGCAAGCGCATAACATTCAATCGCCGAGCGCGCTGTGGCATTCAACGACAGATGGTCGATCGTGCGGATGCTGTTTGCGATCTCTTCCACATATTTGGCATAGGCGAAGGCATAACTTGCCAAAATACAGTAATAGCGCTGTTGCCCGAATGTCACCAACTCGGTACCATGCAAAAGATACTGCGCATAGTCCTGCGAAGCGTTCTGCATTTTTACCAGAAAATTATCACTGCCCGCTTCTTCGATGAGTACGTCAATATCCATCGTTTTTCCTCCAACGTAGTTCTCGCTCTTTATTATACTATTTGATCCGCAAAAAAGCAAGAAGCGTCGCTTCTTCTTTTTTTTGTGAGAAATTCTTGAAATAGCTCGCGATTTATGATATACTGTTTATATAGAGTGGGCTCTGTCTTTTCTCCCCCTTTACAGAGATGACACTTAAAAAAGACCGCTTTACGCTCGACTTGGAGCGCACAAAAATTTTTGACTAGCAACGGAGATTACCATGATAGAACAAGGGACCCTTTTCGAAAAGGTAGAGTCGGAGCCGCTGGCGGCAAGACTGAGGCCGCAGACGCTTGAAGAATTTTACGGGCAAAAGCATCTTCTCGGCGAGGGAAAAGTACTACGCAGGCTGATTGAGAGCGACAATGTGGGCTCTATGATCTTTTGGGGCCCTCCCGGGGTGGGCAAGACGACCCTTGCGCGCATCATCGCCAAGCGCACCAAGGCGAACTTCATCGACTTTTCCGCCGTCACGAGCGGGATCAAAGAAATCAAACAAGTGATGGAGCAGGCGGAGAAGAACAGACGGTTCGGCGAAAAGACCATTCTCTTCGTCGATGAGATCCACCGCTTCAACAAGGCGCAGCAGGACGCCTTTTTGCCCTATGTGGAAAAGGGCAGCATCATCCTCATCGGCGCGACGACTGAAAATCCCTCTTTCGAGGTGAACGGCGCCCTTCTCTCCCGCTGCAAAGTGTTCGTATTGCAGGCGCTCAAGACGGAGGAGCTCACCGAGCTTCTGCGCCGCGCCGTGACCGATGAACGCGGCTTCGGCAGACAGCGGGTGGTAATTTCCGACGAACTCCTCGAGACCATCGCAAATTTTGCGAACGGGGACGCGCGGAGCGCCCTCTCCACCCTCGAGATGGCGGTTCTGAACGGCGAACTCAACGGGGACACCACCATCGTCACAAAGGAGACGATCGAGCAGTGCACCTCGAAAAAGTCCCTTTTGTACGATAAATCGGGCGAGGAGCACTACAACCTCATCTCTGCACTCCATAAGTCGATGCGAAACTCCGACCCCGACGCCGCCGTCTATTGGCTTGCGCGCATGTTGGAGGCGGGCGAGGACCCCCTCTACATCGCGCGGCGGGTGACGCGGTTTGCGAGCGAGGACGTGGGGCTTGCCGATCCGCGCGCGCTCGAGATCGCCGTTGCCGCCTACCAAGCGTGCCACTTCATCGGCATGCCCGAGTGCTCGGTGCACCTCACCGAGGCGGTCGTCTACCTTTCGATGGCGCCCAAGTCCAACGCGCTCGACGTTGCCTACGCCCTCGCCAAGAAGGACGCTTTGAACATGCTCGCCGAGCCCGTTCCCCTCGTCATCCGCAACGCGCCCACCAAGCTCATGAAAGACATCGGCTACGGCAAGGGGTACCAATACGCGCACGACAGCGAGGACAAGCTGACCAACATGCAGTGCCTGCCCGACAGCCTCTTGGGCAAAGAATATTACTTCCCCACCGAAGAAGGGATCGAGGGCAGGATCAAGACACGGCTCGCGGAGATCAAAGATTGGAAAAAGAACCACTGAATGCTTTTGCGGGCGCGACGAAAAGCGGAAAGCCCGTGTTTCTGTTCGATCTATACGGCACCCTCTTTGACGTCGAGACGGAGGAAGAGAGCGACCGCTTCTGGCAAGAAGTTGCCCGCATTTTGCACACGGGCGACGCGGACGGGGTGAAAACCTTCTACCTCACCGCCTGCGCGCGGGCGGCGGAGAAACTGCCCGAGGGCGGGGAGATCGACCTTCTGCCCGTCTTTGCGCTTTTGTGTAAGAGGTACCGTCCCGAACTTTCGGCAATTTCCCTTGCAAGCAGTTTCCGCGCGGCCTCCACCCTGAAATTGACGCTGTTTGACTACGCCTTGCCCCTTTTGAGGGGGCTGAAAATGCGGCATGCGGAGCTCTATCTGCTCTCCAACGCGCAGAGCTGTTTTACGCGGGAGGAGATCGCGCGGCTCGGGATCGGAGAATATTTTACGGGGATTATGCTCTCCTCCGAGGTCGGTTGGAAAAAGCCCGCCCTTCCCTTTTTCCAAACGGCAATAAAGCGTTTTTCCCTCTCCCCCGAAAACTGCCTGTATGTGGGAAACGACCTTCGCGACGACGTGGGCGGGGCGCGGGCAGCGGGCATGAGGAGCGTCTATATCCAAACAAAACAATCGGGCGTGTACGACGACCCTCCCGCCGTCGATTTAAGAGCGACCCCCGACACTCTGTGTGAAATGCTCTTCCGTTTTGCGGAAGGAGAGGAGATCAGATGATAGAAAATTTTTCGGTAGAAGTTCCCGCTCCGAGCGGCCCGCAAACAAGGACCGCCTATGTGTACCTTCCGCAGGGGTATTCCCCCGCGGAGCGCTATCCCGTCCTCTATATGTTTGACGGGCAGACGCTGTTTTACGATGAAAAAGCCCCCTACGGCGAGAGCTGGCGGATGGGCGAGACCCTCGACCGTCTCCGCGCAAAGCTCCTTGTGGCGGCTGTGGAGTGCGATAAAACAGACCGCCTCACCGAGTATTCCCCCTTCCCCTTTACTTCGCCTTTCGGAAGTTCTGACGGCAAGGGAGAGGAGTACATGAAGTGGTTCACGGGGACGTTCAAGCCGATGATCGACGCGCGCTTTGCGACCGACCCCACGAAAAGTTATATTGCGGGGAGCTCCATGGGCGGACTGATGACGCTGTACGCGCTCTGCAAATATCCGCAGGTGTTTTCGGGCGGCGCAGCGCTCTCCCCCAGCCTATGGGTGGCGCCCGAGAAGTGCCGCGACCTCATTCTCGGGGCGGACTGCAAACGCTTCCCCGCCCTCTACCTCGACTACGGCGAAAAAGAGCTGGAAAACCACGGAAAGCGGCAAAAGGCGGGACTTTCGTTTTGTTTTGAGGCGTTGCTCGGGCGGAATGCCCCCTTCCATTTTCACCTCATCCGCGGCGGCGTGCACAACGAAAAATCATGGCGTGCGCAGATCCCCTCCTTTTTGGAAGAACTTGGACTGCTTTAAGGGACAGAGAAAAGGGCAACTCTTAGCTTGCTGCTTCTAATTGTCATTTCGACCGAAGCGAGCCCGCGAGCGAAGTGGAGAAATCCCACATTATTATAATGCGGTGGAGACCCATTCGACTCCACTTCGTTCCGTCACTTCGTCGCTGCGCTCCTCGTGCCGCCCTTTGACAACATAGAACGTGCGGGCGGGGCAGCATGACGCTTTGGAAACGCCTTATCGCCGCCCCACACCCCTACCCCTCTCCCACGGAGAGGGTAAGCGGAACCCCCTCCACCGGAGGGGGATTAAAGGGGGTGGGTAATTCGACGCCTCAAAAGGCTGTCAAGCGTAAAGCGCTCCTCGTGACGAGGAGCGCTTTTCAAATTGTGCGAAAATTTTGTTAGACGAGACGGATGTCCATGTCCGCCTGCACGATGCCGATCTTGCCGAGATCGGGCGCGAGGAAGATGTTTCCCGAAAGGTCCTCTTCCGTTTTCAGATAGACCTCCTTTTCGCCGACGCGGCAGAGCGCGAACTTCTCCGCGCCGTAGTCCACCATCCGTTCCACCGTTGCGGGAATGCCGCTTTCGGAGACGGCGAGCCCGTAGGGAGTGCATTCGAAGACGAGTTCCGTTTCAAACACCCGCTTTGCGGTGAGCGCCCCGATGAGCTTTTCAGAAATGACCGCGGGCGCGGGGAATTCCACCCCTTCGATGGAGAGGAAGAACTTGATGACCTTCTTGTTTTTCCCTTCTACCTCTTTGGTGACCTTGCGCTTGGTGACCTTGCCCGAAAGGCGCATGGTGAGCGGCATGGGATGAACGATCTCCGTTCCGTCCCGCCAGATCGCGATCTTTTTCATGTCGATCCCGATCCCCTTTTCCACCCCTTCGCCGGGGTCTACCGCATACAGCCGTCTGCCGCCGAGCTCTGTTTCGCAGAGCTCCTTTTCGCCGATCTTCTCGGAGCCGATCACCTTGACGGGGATGTTCCCGCCCGCATAGATCGCGTCGCTGGGGAGGAAGAGTTCTCCCTTGCCGTCCTCGCAGGCGATTGCGGGAGGAAGGGCGATCTCGCGACCGAGGAAATGAAGGACCCCCTTCTTCACCTCACAGTCTACATAGTTGTACTCGGGAATGCGGGGAAGAATGCTGTTTTCCGTCTCCGAATCGAAAAGATGGATGCGGCTTAAGTCAAGCTCCGCATAGGCGACGTCGCCCGCAAAGAGTTCGACGTCCTCGGTGCACTTGATGATGATACGGGTGGAGCTCTCCACGTAGCCGTCCCCTTCCATGTTGATGTCGCCGTACACGAGGGTCTCGTTACCGAGCTCCTCCTTATGCGACACCTTGAAGGGAAGGACGGGGCGGCCTTTTTCGGGCGCAGTGCGGATGGTGAAGTTCTCCGCGCGCAAGCCGATGATCACCTTCTTGTCCCCGTTGAGGTAGCTCGGTCTCGTCTTATAGAAGTAGGAATAGGGAACGACGATCTCCGCCTCCGAGCCGTTGAAGCGGATGCGGACGGTCTCGCCCTCGCGCGTGAGCGTGCCCTCGAAGAAGTTCATCTGCGGCGTGCCGATGAAGCCCGCGACGAACTTATTGCCGGGATAGTTGTAGAGGTTCTTGGGCGTGTCGATCTGCTGCACGAAGCCGTTCTTCATGACGACGATCCTTGTGCCCATCGTCATTGCCTCGATCTGGTCGTGGGTGACGTAGATAAAGGTCGTGTTGAGCTTTTTGTGCAGTTTGGAGATCTCCGCGCGCATCTGCGTTCTCAGCTTTGCGTCGAGGTTGGAGAGCGGTTCGTCGAGGAGCATGACCTTGGGCTCGCGGACGATGGCTCTGCCGAGGGAGACGCGCTGGCGCTGGCCGCCCGACATTTCCTTGGGCTTTCTGCCGAGATATTCGGTGATGCCGAGGATCTCCGCCGCTTCGAGTACCCGCTGGTGGATCTCCTCCTTTGTAAATTTCCCGTTGGGGTGCGCCTCGTCGCGCGGAAGTTTGCGCAGACGCAGCCCAAAGGCGATGTTATCGTAGACCGTCATGTGCGGGTAGAGCGCGTAGTTCTGGAACACCATCGCGATGTCCCTGTCCTTGGGCTCTACGTCGTTGACAATGAGATCGCCGATGGAGAGTTCCCCCGCGGTGATGTCCTCGAGCCCCGCGATCATGCGAAGCGTGGTGGACTTTCCGCAGCCCGACGGACCGACGAATACGATGAATTCTTTGTCGGCGATCTCCATGTTGAAATCGTTGACCGCCTTCACCCCGTTGGGGTACACCTTGTAAATATGTTTCAAACTTAAATTTGCCATCTCTGTATCCTAACCTTATTTACAATTCCTTTTTCAAGCAAGTATCGCTATGGAGTAAGCGGGCAGTGAGAGCGAAGAGCCGCTCCCCTTTGCACTGCCGACGACGCATAGACTCTGTTTGAGTTCGCCCGTAAGGCCTTCTACCTTCACTTTTTCGGACGAGAAGTTGACAACCACCGTGACAGACGTTCCGTTGTACGTCTTTTTCACCGCAAGCACGCCGCTTGTATCGCAGGGGAGCCGCTCCGCCGTTCCGCGCATGAGGGCGGGGAAGGCGTTGCGCGCGCGGTTGCATGCTCTGTAATAATTGAGAATGCTGTCCTTGTCCGCAAGCTGTTCCTCCACGCTGTCAAAGACGTAATAGGTGAAGGTGGAAGATGCGCCCGGGGGATAGATTGCCGCAGTGCTCTCGCTCCAGCGCATTCCCACCCGCTTCTCGGGGTCGTTGTTTGACCCGAGCATGCCGATCTCGTCTCCGTAATAGGTGAAGGTGTTCCCCGAGTACAGGGAGAGGAGCCCGTAGGCGAATTTGATGCGCGTCTCGTCCCTGAGCATGACGCCCGCAATGCGCGCGGTGTCGTGATTGCACAGGAAGGGAGCGGGAATGTGCCCCTTTGCCATGCTCTCCACCGTCCGCATGGAGGAGAAGAAGCGGTCTGCCGCCACGTCGGGAGCGGGCTCGAGAGGACGCATCGCCTCAGAGACAACCTGATTGATATAGCCGTTCGAACCCTGCGTGGGGAAGCAGAAGAAGCTGTCCGCGCCGCTTCCGTAGAACTGTTCGATCTCGGAGGCCGCCGCCCAATCTTCGCCGACGATATAGGCGTCGGGATTGTGCTTGACCGCCTCCTCCTTGATCCAGCCCGTGAACGCCGCGCTCTTTGCCGCGTCGCCGAAATAGTAGTAGCGCACCGCGTCGAGACGGAACCCGTCTACCCCCTTTTCCATCCAGAAGCCGATGACGTCGGAAAGCTCTTTGCGCACGTCCTCACAGTCGAGGTTGAGGTCAGGCATGCTGTCCGCGAACTGCGCCTCGGCAAAGACGCTGCCGTAGCGGCGGTATCCGTCCTTTTGCGAGGTGGAAAAGTTGTAATAATCGAAATAGGGGTTTTGAGTGTCTCCCGTCTGGGCGGCGGCGAGCGCCGCTTTGAACCACGGATGGTTGTTGGAGGTGTGGTTCACCACAAGGTCGATGATGACCTTGATCCCCTTTTCGTGCGCCGCGGAGAGGAGTTCTTCAAAGTCCTCCATCGTGCCGAGCTTGGGGTTGATCCCCTTGTAGTCGGTGACGTCGTAGCCGTGATAGCTTCCCGTGGGGTTGATGGGCATGAGCCATATCCCCGTGTATCCCATATCACGCACGTAGTCGAGCTTTTGCGTGACCCCCTTGAGGTCCCCCGTCCCGTTTCCGTCCGAATCGTAGAAGGAGTAGACGAAGATCTCATAGTAGTTGTCGTAAGCGTCGTCCACAAGATTTTCCTCGGGAAGTTTCCCCTCTCCGCAGCCGACAAGCGGCAAGAAAAGGCTCGCTCCCAAGAGCAAAGTTGTAATTGCCCGAATGATCCGTTTCATCGCTTACCCCTTTACCGATCCGCCCGTTACGCCCTCGACGTAGTAGCGCTGCAACAGGAAGAAGAGGATCGTAATGGGCAACGAGACGACGACTGCCGCCGCGCAGAAGCGCTGGAAGCTGTCGCTGTATGCCGTGAGCTGTTCCCGCTGGACCATGTCCCGAAGCCCTACCGCAACGTTCCAATAGTCCGCGTTGCCGTTCGCGATGAGGGAGGCGAACATGTACTCTCCCCAAGGCGCCATGAACGCGGTGAGGATGGTGTAGATGATAATGGGCTTGGAGAGCGGAAGGATGATCTTGAAGAACACCGTATGGCGGCTTGCGCCGTCGATCCGCGCGGCTTCGTCGAGCGATTTGGGGATTGTGTCGAAGAACCCTTTGCAGATGTAGTACCCCATGCAGGAGCTCCCCACATAGACGAGGATGAGCCCGACGATACTCATGTTCTGCGTGAGCCCGAGAAGCTGCAGGAGGAAATACATTGCCGTCATGGACATGAACCCGGGGAACATGCCCAAAATGAGCATGAGGTTCATGAGGGGCTTTCTCATTCTGAAACGGAGACGGGAGAGCGCATAGCTCGTGACGAGCACGATCATCGTCTGGATGACGGTGACGCACACGGCGATGAGCAGCGTCCGCCCATACCAATTCATGAAATTATAGGAGCCCGTGGAGACGACTTCGCCCGTACTTGCGCTCACGCCCATGTTTGTAAACAGACGGATATAGTTGTCGAAGGTCCACTGTTTGGGGAAGAAGTAATTCGTCGTCGCGCCCGGTTCGCCGCGCAGAGACTGCAACACGAGGAACACGAAAGGCACGAGCCAAATGATGCTGATGACGACGAGAATGACGTAGATAACGGCGTTCGTACTCCGTTCTACCGCTTTTTTACTGCGTAATTTCTTTGCCATTACATGAAGTCCTCCTCGTTTTTCACCGACGCCGAGCGGTTGTATGTCACCAGTGAAATGATGCCCGTAATGAGGAACATGAGAATGCTGATGACCGACGCAACGCCGTACAGCTTCTTATCCATGATGAGTTTATACAGCCATGTGATGAGAAGGTCCGTTTCGCCTGCGCCGCCCGTGCCGACCGCCGTCATGACGGGTGCGCCGCCCGTGAGCAGGTAGATCACGCCGAAGTTGTTGAGGTTGCCCACGAAGTTACTGATGAGGTAAGGCGTGGTGACGTGCAACACATAGGGAAGGGTGATCTTGAAATACTGGCGGATGGCGCTCGCGCCGTCGATCCGCGCCGATTCATAGAGGTCGGCGGGAATGTTCATGAGAATACCCGAGACCATAAGCATGGTGTACGGGATCCCGATCCACATGTTCACCACGATGATGGTGACCTTTGCGCCCATGCTGTCGGTGAGGAAGTGAATGGGCGCGCTCGTCAATCCCCATTTTTGCAGCAGGGAATTGACGATGCCGTAATCGCCCAACATCTGCGACATCAAGAGCAGAGAGACGAACTGCGGCACGGCGACCGTCATGATGAGCACGGTCCGCCAAAGTTTCTTGAGTTTGATGCCCTTCTTGTTGATCATGATCGCGACGACCATGCCGAGAAGGTAGTTGGAAAAGGTTGCGAAGAACGCCCAGATGACCGTCCAGAGCAAGATCTTTCCGAACACGACGCCGAACTGCGTTCCGCCCGAAAGGCTTCCGCCGAACACCGCCCTGAAGTTTTCAAACCCTACCCACGAGAAGAGGTGGGCGGGAGGCATGTGCTCCATATCGTAGTTGGTGAACGCGATGAACACCATAAAGACGATGGGAAAGATCGTAAAGATGACGAGCCCCAAGAGCGGGATCGCAAGCAAGGTCTTGTGATATTGGCTGTCCGCAAAGGCGTGAAGATCATCCCTCGCGTCGGGGAGCCGCTGCCCCGCCTCCTTCATCTCCTGTGCAAAGTACGCCGCTTTCACGTTGCTGTACCACGCATACACGAACGCGATGATGAAGAAGATGGTCAGAATGCCGTACAAAAGAACGAGCAAGCTGTTGTCTCCGACGGCGGATTGGACGTAAATTTCGCTGCCGTCTGGTCCGATGACCCAACCTGCCTCTGTCGTTTCGGTATATCCGGGGCCGCCGAACAGCGCAAGCTGTCCCGCGCCGAAAAATACCATAAATAAGATAAACAATACTTCAAACAAGAGATAGAACAGTCCGCGCATGACCTGCCCGCGCGTGAACTGCCCAAATCCCATGATGACGAAAGAAAGCCTCGTTTTCCAGTCGCCGTTTTTTGCGGCGATGCCGATTTTACGGAAGATCCCCAAAAACGCCCTCCAAAAGCGGAGCGCAAGCGCAGGGATCGTCACCGTAAAAAAGCGCAGGAAGGTAACGGGCAATCGTTTGAAGAATGAGACGAAATTATAGCGGAATTTCTCCCACCCGCTCATTCCGAGATACTCGATCTCCGTTATTACGCTTTTTTCTGTGTTGATCATATTTCATTCTCCAGACTTGCAAAACGGGGCAAAGGAGACCTTTGCCCCGCTTCGTGACAAATATTCTGCGTTCGGGAATTTATATTACTCTGCAGGTGTAGCGCCGTTGGCCTTCAACGCTTCAACGAGCTGAACGATTCTCGCCTGCAGATCGTCGGGGTTCGCGGTGAGGTCGAGGCTCTTCATTGCTTCGCCGAATGCGCCGACTTCATCCCAATAGCTCGAAGGCATTGCCGTCTGGATGACGGAAGCGTCGGCGATCTGCTTCATCATGGTAGCGACCGCGATGTTGCTCTGTACCTTGTCAAGCGCCGCAACTTTGAGGTTGGACGGGCCGATGCCGTTGTCGTCGAAGCGCTTTTCCTGCATCTTTTCGCTGGAGAGGAACGCCGCGAGCTTGTGCGCGTCCTCGGGATGCTTGGAGTAGCTGTTCACACCGAAGAGCTTGCAGCCTGCAAACGAATACCACTGATAGGTCTTGCCGTCGAGATCGCTCGTCCAGCTGGGAAGCAACCCTGCCGCATAGTTGTCGCCGAGGGCGTTTTTGATGGCGTCGCCCTTCCACGTACCGCGGATGCAAGCGCCGAAGGTGCCGCCCGTGAGCGCATTGTCGATGATGGTATCGTCGCCCGTGAGCACGAATGCGCCTCTCTGCATGATGTGCGCAAGCTCATAGCCGCCGAGCTGACCGTAGGAGTACTCGCTGCCGCTCGGACACTGGTCGAGGTTGGTCTCTACTTTGGTGACCTGCGTCCCCTCGTAGGTGACTTCGTACTTGCCGCCCGCGCCGTAAGCGAGGGAGAGCGCATACCACGAGTTGCCGCCCTCGAAGATGAACTGCTTGCCCGCCTTTTCGCATGCGTCGAGGATCTTGTCGATATCCTTCGCGTCCTCTGCGGAAACGACGGACTTATTGTAATAGAGGAAGAACCCGTTGTCTGCGGCGTAAGGATAGCCGTAATAGTTGTCGCCGAGCTTGCCCGATTCGACCGCCGTGTTGTTGTCCGTCTGCTTGAGCGCGGTAACGGTGGAGGGAGCGAGCGGGGAAAGCGCGCCGATGGAATAGAGATTGACGATCTGGTCGTTTGCATAGGCAAACACATCCGCGCCCGACTGGGGGTCGGTGCTCATCATGGAGTAGCCGTCGCCCTCGCCGCAAACGCCCACATTGATCTCATATTTGATGTCGGGGTTTTCCGTTTTGAACTGCTCGATCATCTGTTTGATGGAGTCCTGCTGTGCGGAGGGAGCCCAAACGGTGAGCCCTTTCTCCTCTTCGCCGCAAGCGGCGAACCCTACGATACTCGAAGCGGCAAGCGCCCCGCAAGCGATAATGGAAAGAATTTTCTTCATAATTTTACCTCCTTGATTTCCTATTTTTTATGCTTTCTTGGTGCAAGTGATCGTGCCCGCTTCAAGGTCGAACGTTACGGTATAGGTGCCGGCTTCGGTCACAACATAGTTGTCGCCGTTGTTGCCCCACGATTTATCCCAGTTGATCTCGCCGTTTTCATAAGTCACAACTTTGAAAGCAAACACACCGTCTTTGAGCCAGTCAAAAGAAGCGCTGACGTCGGGGAAAGTGACTTCTGCCGTGTATTTGCCGTCCGCACCCTTGGTGAGTTTCGGGGTAAGCCCTTCTTGGACTTGGAAATTCACTTGCGCGCCGCTCGCGTCGAGGAAGGTACCGACAATGTAGTATGCCGCTTCTTGCGCGGTCACCGTGAGGGTGTTCGTCTTGGTGTCGAGCGTAACGAGGTAGGTGCCGACTACGGTAATTTCTACATTCGCGCCGCCTTTTGTTACGCCCCAGTTATCTTCTTCCCACTTAATATCGTTTTTTACAATGGTCGCAACTTTGATCTCAAACTTTCCGGATTCGGGGATCTCGCTGACGATAAGAGTAGCCGTGTAGACGCCGGAGCCCGCTTCGGTCTCGACCATCTTGGGGTTGACGCCCTCAACGTAAGACCAGTTTGCGCCCTCGAGTGAACCGACGATCGCAAGGCCCGAATAGGTTGCGGGGATCTCTTCGAAGATGAGTTCCTTGGCCTCGACGGTGCTGCCGCTGACTACCGTGATGAGGGTGAACTTATAGTTCGCCGCCGCTTTTACGGTGTAAACGCCGTTCGCTTCGGAGAAGTATCTCGCGCTCGGTGTTGTGATTTTGGCATTGACCGTTCCGTTGGTAACGGAGAAGGTATCCCCTTCCTCTACCTCGAGGGAACCGACAAACACGTTGTGCTGCGTGTATTCATCGCTTCTTGCAAGGCTTCCCAATACTTCTTCGCCGCTCTTGAACTGCCATGTGCTCGTATCTTCGACGTAGGAGCTGTTTGCCTTCTCCTTGATCTTGGCGTACAGGCTGACGTGATCTTCTACTTCTTTGCTGAAATCGAATGCGGTCGTGCATTCTTTGTTTGTATACCACTTATCGAACTCGTAGTCGCGTTTGTTCGTTTCGTAGAGACGGGACTCGATCTTGCCGCCCTTCTTTACGACCGTCTTGGCGATCTCTGTCTCGCCGTCCACATCGTACCACGTCGCGAACACGACGTTGTATTTTTCGATGAGCTCTGCCTTGAGCTTGTTCTGCGAGAAATCGCTCTCGCTGTTGATGGTGAGGGTGAGCTTATATTTGCCGCTCTGCCCTTCGGCGATCTTGATGTTCTTGACGTCGTAACCGCCGCCTTCCACAAAGACAACGGCGTCGCCGACCTTGCCTTCGTTTTCGACGATGTTCATGCCCATCTGGCCGGCCCAATCCTGATTGTGGATGATGCCGAACTCGTCGCCCTCATAGAGGTCCGCCGTGATCGTTGCGGTGTTGCCGTCGCGGGTGAATTTGAGGCTCTCATCCGTTACGCTGTTGTCCCAGTTATTGCTTGCGACAAGGGTGCCGAGACCAAGACCGCAAAGATAGTACTGGATCCCCTCTTCCGTGGTACCGCCTTGCTGCGTACCACCGCCCTGCTGGGTGCCGCCACCCTGCTGGGTGCCGCCACCCTGTTGGGTGCCGCCGCCTTGCTCAGTTCCGCCGCCGCCGGAATTTTCTTCCTTACAACCGACAACCATGCCGAGTGTACCGACTGCGAGCGCCGCCGCCAAAAGCAAGGCAAGCCACTTCTTGAGTTTCATTGTTTTTCCTCCGATATTTAATTTTTTTTGTTTTTTCGGGTCTCCCCGTAAAAGCCTTGATTTTTATCTCCTCCTCCGCCCCGCCCGTAGGCGGAGGCGGATTCGGAGGTTAGGGGGGCAAATAAATTCTTTGAGTATTTGTTCCCAACAAATACTCCGCAAGGGGGCGCCCCCTTGCTAATTGCGAAAAATGAGATGATTTTCTCTATTTTAGCGCAAATTTTTCAATTTGTCAATAGTTTTTTGAAATTTGACAAAACTTTTTTGAAAAAAGTTTTCAAATTTTTGCATAGACGTAGCAGCTGACCGAACCGATCTCCTGTTCGCCGCTCAAATTGCTTTGAAGGGCGGTGGTGCCTGCGGTAACGCCGTCGATATAGAGCGTCCAATTCCCCGCGGGAAGAGTGACCGACTTCGCCTTCTCCTCTGCGTTGTAGACCACGAACAATTCGTCGTCTCCCGCCTTCATCGTGAAGGAGACGGTCGCGCCGTCCTTCTTGACGCCCGAGATGATGTTTTCCGCCGTCGCCGAGCGGAGCACGGGGTGCGCCTTACGGAAGGCGATGAGGCCCTTGTAGTACTGCATCATCTTGTACTGCTCGGAGGTTTGTGTGAGCAAATTCCATTGGATGTTGTTCACCTCGTCCGACGCGTTGTAGCTGTTTTCGTTGTAGCTGCCGTCCGCGTTCTTCTTCTGGCGGAGCATTTCCTCGCCCGCCTGCATGAAGGGAACGCCGAGCGCGGTCTGGATGATCGCCGCCGAGAGACGGTTGCGCTTGAGCCGGAGCTCCAACGTGTCGCTCCCCTCGCCATAGACGTAACAGATGCGGTCCCACAGCGTGTTATTGTCGTGCGCGGAAACGTAGTTGATGACGTTCGTGGGGTTGTATGCGCTCCAATTCACGTCCGAAGCGGTGCCGATGGCGCTGTTCTTCACGCCGCCGTTTACGCCGAACATGAGCTTTTCGATGTTCTCCGCCTTTGCTCCCGTCGCAAAGCCAGTATCCTTGATGTCGAATACCGAGCCCTTGACCGCATCGCGGATGACGTCGTTGAAGAGGGAGACGCCGTTCTTCTTGCTCGTCCTGTTGAGTTCCTGCACATTTTTGAGAATGGCCTGCTTGCCCTCGTAGAGGGTGCTCGTGCCGCCCGTCCAGCCTTCGCCGTAGATGAGCGCATGCTCGTTCTGTTCATACACGACGTCTGCAATTGCCTGCATCGTCTCGATGTCGTGCAAGCCCATCAGGTCGAAACGGAACCCGTCGAGGTTGTACTCCGTCTGCCAATAGTGCACGGAGTCCACCATGTACTTGCGGAACATGTAGCGGTCGGAAGCCGTCTCGTTGCCGCAGCCCGAGCCGTTGGAAGCCGTTCCGTTGGCGTTGAAGCGGTAGTAATAATAGGGCACAATCTTGTTGAAGTTGCTGTCCAGCCCGCTCGTGTGATTGTAGACAACGTCCATGATCACCCCGATGCCGGCCTTGTGGAGCGCCTGCACCATCTGCTTGTATTCCTTCACGCGCACCGCGCCGTCGGAAGGATCGGTGGAATAGCTCCCCTCTGGCACGTTGTAGTTCTTGGGATCGTACCCCCAGTTGAAGTCGGTGCAGGTCTCTTCGTCCACCGTCGCATAGTCGAAGGAGGGAAGAAGATGCACGTGCGTGATACCGAGTTCCTTCAAATAGTCCACGCCGACGGGAATGCCGTTTTCCTTGAGTCCCGTTTCGGTGAACGCAAGGTATTTTCCCTTATATTTGGACCCCGAGATCTTGTTGGAGAAGTCGCGTACATGCACTTCCCAAATCTCCGCGTCGGTGTAGTTTTCGAAGTTTGCGGGAGCGAAGGGCTCTTCCTCCCAGCCCTCGGGATCGGTGGTGTCGAGGTCGAGGATCATGCCGCGGTTGCCGTTCACCCCTGCCGACACGGCATAGGGATCGACCGCTTCCTGCGTGCCGCCCGAGTTCTGCACGGTGTAGGTGTAGTACTTGCCCGAGAGGTTGCCGTCCGCCTCATACGTCCAGACGCCCTTTTCGCCGCGGGTGAGATATTGCGCTTGTTCCAAGCCGCCCGACTTGCCGTCTTTGTAAATGTTGAGGGTGACCCGCGTGCAGGTGGGAGCCCAAAGACGGAAGATCGTCTTATCCCCCGTGATTTCCACGCCGAGTTTGCCGTCGTAGTTGTATTCCTTGGTGAATTCTTCGCTCGAGAAATAGGTGAAAGGCACCATCACGACGGGATCGCCGAAGCCCTCGACAGTGACCTTGTACTGCGACCCGAGCTTGATCTCCTTCTCGAGAACGATGGTAAAGGCGCTGTCGCCGTTCTTTTGGATGCTCGCGATCTTCTGATACAGCCCGATGGCGTCGGCGACTTTGACGTTGGACGTCGTCGGCGCAAAGGTATCGCTGAGCGTGACGCGGATGCTGTTCTTTGTCTGCATGTCCGCCATCATGATATATTTCATGCGCGTCAAGGTCTTACCTCCATCGGTACTGAGATAGTTGTTCGCGTCGCCCGCCTTGGTGTAGACGACGGTCTCCCGCTCCGAAATCGCAATATGGCGGTCAGAGTCGGAACCGTCCTTGGTGACGCCGTCCCAATTCGTGCTCCCCGGGACGCAGTTCAGGCGGATGATGTAGCCCACTTCCGTGATATTCGACGGGAAGTTGATAACCATCTTCGCGCCGTAATCGCATTCGTGCAGGAGCTGTCCGCCCATGCCGTCGGGTGAGTTGTCCCACCACACCCAAACGTCGATGTTTTCGTAGCCGTTGGGGTTGTTGTAATAGATGGTGAGCTGGTTCATGCCGTCCTCGAGCGGGAGAGAGTACTCTTCCCCCTCCGTTCCGCCGCTCGGCGTGTTCGTTCCGCCCTCATCCGGCGGCACTTCCGGTTCGCCGCAGGAACAGAGGGTGAAGAGCGCCGCCAGCATCAGAGCGACAAACGCAAGTATTCGCTTCTTCATGACTTTCCTCCTTCTTTTTCCTTTCTGCCGCTTTCCGCCGCGAGTCCGTAGAGATATTTTCGCGCGGCGGCAGAAAGATCGCTTCCCAAAAATCGAAATGACCAATTCCCCTCGGAGACGACGGACGGATAATTCATGCGCCCCTCCTCCCCCATGAACAGGACGTCCTGCATGGGAATGATCACGGTGTTTGCTTTGCTTGCGTACAGCAAGCGGTGAATGGTGCGGCAGATCGCCTTGTCGGACGAGCCGCGCACCGGCACGCCCGCCCGCAGACACTCCGCGCGGAGGTCGGCGAGCATGCGCTCGCGCTCCTCCCCCTGCATATTGCCGATGCGGGTCATGAGCGTCTCGTTGTCGTGCGTCCCCGTATAGGCGACGTAGTTTGCCGTATAGTTGGAAGGCTTATGCTCGTTGAACGGGTCGCCGTCAAAGGCGTGCTGCAAGATCTTCATGCCGGGATACCCCGTTTTTGCGACGACCTCGCGCACTTCCTCCGTCACGACGCCGAGATCCTCCGCTACAATGCGGCACTTCTCGAACCCCTCGAACAGTTCCGCCCCGGGACCTCTGCGCCACTCCCCCACCCGCGCGTCGCTCTCGCCCGCGGGAATGCAGTAAAAGCGGGCAAAGCCGATGAAGTGGTCGATGCGCAATATGTCATAGAGACGCAAGCCGCTGAGAATGCGGCTGTGCCACCACGCATAACCGTCCTTTTTCATTTTCTCCCAATCGTAGACGGGGTTCCCCCATAGCTGCCCTGAAGCGGAAAAGGCGTCGGGGGGTACGCCCGCTTGGGCAGCCGGGGAACCGTCGTCCTTAAGGAGGAATAGCGCGTCGCCGTATTTCCACGTCTCTACACTGTCGTAGGCGACATAGAACGGGATGTCTCCCATGATCTCGACGCCGCGCTCGTTGGCATATTCCTTCAGCTTTCTCCATTGGCGGAGAAAGAGAAATTGCGTAAATTGATGATAGACGATCTCTTCTTCGTGCTCGCGGGCGAATTGCTCCACGCGCGTTTCCTCAAATACGGCGTACTCCTCCCACTCTTCGAAGGCGGCGCCGCCGAACCTGTCCTTGAGCGCCATAAAGACGGCGTAGTCGCGGTATTGCTCTTCGCCGCAAAAGCGCACAAAGGCGGGGTCGCTCCGGTCAAACCGCGCGAACGCCTTTTTGAGGACGCCCTTGCGCAGACGGTAGAGTTTCCCATAGTCCACGCGGCGGGGGTCGTCTCCCCAATCGAGCGAAGCATACTCTTCTTTGAGGAGCAGCCCCTCTTTTGCGAGAAAGTCGAGGTCGATAAAATATGGATTGAGCGCCTGCGCGCCGTTGGATTGATAAGGGCTGTCGCCGAAGGAGGTGGGCTGCAGGGGCAAAACCTGCCAAATTTTACAGCCCGCCCCTTTGAGAAAGTCCACAAAGCGGTAGGCGGCGCGCCCCAAAGTCCCTATTCCGTAGGGGGAAGGTAAGGAGGAGATCGGCATCAGAATGCCTGCGGTCTTCATACTTGCGCCTCCTTTTTTCGAAATGTGATTTTATTTTAACACAATATGTGAAATATTGCAACTGTTTTTTTCGAAAAAAGTAAAATTTTTTAGAAATCTTGCTTAAACGTTTCGTTTTTCGAAATTTTCGGCATTTTTCTGCGCAAAATTGTGAGAATGCGTTGACAAACGCCTCCGAATATAATATAATGGCTCTAAGTATTACCGCAAGCGAGGTTCTTTATGACGCTGACCGATATTGCCAAACAACTCAATCTTTCCGTTCCCACAGTGAGCAAAGCGCTCAATGGATCGGCGGAAATCGCCGAGGAGACAAAAAAGCGCGTATGCGAATACGCACAGTCGGTGGGATACAAGACCCGCAAGTCGGTGGCGATTATCGGGCGGCTCGCCCTTCTCTGGGGACGGCAGCCGCGGGCGGGCGAACCCCTTTCGGAGATCGCGCAGGCATTCCGCGAGGCGGCGCAGAACGCGCGCTATGTGGTGGAATCGGACATCATGGACGGCGACTTCGACCTCAACGACTATATGGCGTCCAACCATTTCCTCGGCGCGATTTTGCTCGACATCAACTTCCGCTCCCCCGTCTACTCCCGTCTGCACCACACAAAGTATCCCGTGGTGCTCGTGGATAACTACATCATGGACAACCCCCTCATCTCCGCCGTCGGGAGCGACAATATCCATGCGGTCGAAGAGGCGGTGGACTATCTCGTCCGCCTCGGGCACGAGCGCATCGCCTTTCTCGGCGGCGAGCTCCAATCGCGCGTGGGGACGGAGCGGCTTGCGGGCTACATTCTCGGGCTCGCCAAAAACAGCATAGAATACCGCTATGACATCACTTACTTCGGCGATTATTCCCTCCACTCTGGGGAGGAGGCCGCCGAGTACTATCTGCAGAACAACAAGCAGTTCTCCGCGATCATCTGCGCGTCCGACCTGATGGCGCACGGCTTCATCCGCCGCATGACCCTTGCGGGAAAACGCATTCCGCAGGACATCTCGGTGATCGGCTACGATGATATCCCCATCGACCCCGACGTACAGCTCACGACAATTCGGCAGGACTTCGAAAAGACGGGCGCGCTCGGGTTTCAGGCGCTCGAGCTGCTCATCAAAGGAATGCCCTCCCAGCGGGCGATGGTGGGCTATAAACTCATCTCGCGCGGGTCCACTTCCTACCGCAGAATGCAATCTTGAATTTTTACAGAAAAACAGCCTTGCCGCACCTCGGCAAGGCTGTTTTTTCTTCCTATTTATAATAATGTAATGTAGAGCCCCACCACGCCGAAGGTTTTTTGGGCGGCGTGGGAATAGTATCTCTCCATGTCCCGAGGGGAGGCATGCGGAAGGGTCTCTTTGGTATATCCGCATTCGAGGAGCGGAAGGGCGCGATAGAGCGCTTCGAAATCGGGAAAGACTTTCTTCCCCAACACCTTTGTCAAGAGCGTCTGCCCCGTGGCGTTGTCCGTGAACATAATCTCGTCGCCGACCCCGATCTTTCTGCGCTTTTCGTCGTTGAGGCGCAGTTCGTATCTTTTGCGTCCGCTTGCGATCATCAAAAAGGGCGCGTGGTCGAGCTTCATCTCGTGCCGCATTATGTTAAGTTCTCCTCACAATTCATATTCCTCGATCGCGCCGTTGGGCTGGGAGTAGGCATAGAACTCCTCGTCCGTCATCTGCCTGAAATAGCTGCGGATGATCCTGCATGCGCTCCCGTGAGAGACGAGAAAAATATTCTGTCCCGCATACTTCTCCCTGATTTCATCGAGAAATTCATAGACACGCGCCGCGACCTGCAAGTTGGACTCGCCGTGCGGGTATTGCAGTGCGAAACTGTAGCGGTAGACTTTGCCCTCGGGCGCCTCCACGCTCGTGCCCTCGAACGCGCCGAAATCGCGCTCCTTCAGGCGGTCGTCGAAGAGAATGGGGATGTTCCGCTCCCCCACGATGGCAAGCGCCGTCTCCCGCGCCCGCAGAAGGGGCGAGGAGATGACGAGGGAAAACGTTAGCTCCTTCGCCTTTTGGGTGAGCGCCTCAGCCTCCTCTTTGCCCCGCGGCGAGAGCGGAATGTCGCTGCTGCCGCAATAGATCTTTTTTTCGCTGCATTCGGTACTGCAATGCCGCGCAACGTAAAGTTTCATATGCCCTCTTTTTTTACCTCTTCGCCCGCAGGCAAAGCTCTGCGGGCGAAGAGATTAGAATTGTGTTTTTACCAGTCGCTGTCCGTCCGTGCCGTCCAAAAGCCAGACTTTTCCGTCGCCAGAGACGCACTTCTGCGGCTCGCCGTCTATAAATTCGACCGCCGCGCCGTTCTCGAGCCCCCACGCGAGGAGACCCTCTTTGAGCACGACTTCATCGAATTCCGCCGCCCGCTCGTTGTAGTGGGGACACGCCGTCCCCTTCAGCCAACCGAGCCCGCCGTACATGGCGTATTCTCCCTCGACGACGGAGTCCGAATACATCTCGTCGAACCAGCAGATCGCCCCCGCCGAGAGGCCCGCAACGAGCACGCCGCGCTCGTATGCCTCTTTGATGAGCGGAAGCAGCCCGCTCTGTTTCCAATGCTCGAGCATGAACACGGTGTTGCCGCCGCCGATGTAGAGAAAGTCGGCCTTTTCGAACTTCCCCCTCATCTTTTCGAGGTCCCACTCCCTGTTTACGGTGAGCGCGACGTCCGTCTTTAACCCGAAAATGCCCGTATATACCTTGTGAAAGGTGTTGTAGTAGGGCATGCAGTCGTGGCTTGCGGTGGGAAGAAAGAGCCCGCACGCCCGCCTCTCCCCCGCCGCCTTTTTGGCTTCGGAGGCGATGTATTCGTCGATTGCAAGCGTCTCTTTGTTTTTGAGTTCTCCCCCGCCGATGGCGAGAATGCGCTTAGTCATGCTTCTCCTCTTGCTGCTCGGCTCTCATCTCCTCCTCGTCTGCCGCCGAGATGCCCGCCGTTCTGTCCACGGGCAGGGAGAAGATGACGCCGCCCGCCTCCGTCTTTAAGCCGACCTTCTCGGAGAGGGCGTTCATGATTGCGAGCTTGCTCTCCCGCTTCGATAGCACGAGCAAAATTTCCTGCTCCCGCGCGAGGGTTATGCCGATGAACTGCTCCGCCTTGTCGTTTTCGAGGGCGCGGGCACGCAGAATGGTGCCGCCCGCCGCGCCCGCGGAGCGCGCCGCTTCCAACGCCTCGTCCACCCGTCCCGCCTCTACCGCGGCGACGATGAGATCGTATTTTCTGTCTTGGTTTGTCATGATCTTTTTGCCCTCCGTCGTCTTGTTGGTTGCCGCCTTCAAAAGCCCGTTTGCCGTGATCTCCGAAATTCCCGTCAGCGGCATGGTGAAAGAAATTCCCTTGCCCACGAGATACAGCGCCATTCTCGTGCGCAGGACCTTTAAAATCGCATCCTCGTCGCTTTCGGGAATGAGCGAGACGACCACCGATTTCACGCTCTCGCCGATGCCCAAATAGTCGAGAAGCTGGGAGCGCGCCGTGCCCGTGCCCGTAAAGGTGCAGGAGAGGGAAACGGAAATGTCGTCCAAAATTTCCTTGAGCTTCCCCTCGTCCGAGGGACTGACGACGCTCATGAGAAGTTTGATACGGTTGGGTTTTTTGGGAGCGGGCTGTTTTACGCCGATCATCTCCCCCACCTTGCCGCCCGCGGAAATGAGGCTGTGGACGATCTGGGCGGCGGGGTTCTTGTTTTCGTGCTTGTCGCTCATGCGTCCACCTCGTATTCGAGAATTCTATCCCCCACGGAGAGGAAGTTGCGCTTGATACGTCGGGTCTTGTGCTTATAGACGATGCCGAGGATCTGAATGGAGATGAGCGGGGTGAGAGCGACGAACGCCACGCACCCGAAGGCCTGCGTCATGATGGCGGCCGTGCCGCCGTTCAAGGTGTAGCATGCGCCCACCGCAAGCGGAAGGACGAAGGAGGACACCATTGCGCCGCTCGCCACGCCGCCCGAGTCGAATGCAATGCCCGTGAAGATGGGCGGGGTGAAGAAGGTGAGCACAAGCGCAAGCGCATACCCGGGGACCAAGATCCACATGATGTTGATGCCCGTGAGAATGCGGAGCATGGCGAGCCCCAACGAGATACACACGCCCACGCACAGCCCGTGCTTCATGGACTTTGCGCTGATGGCGCCCGCGGAGGTGCGCTCCACCTGCTTGTTGAGGACGTGCACGGCGGGCTCCGCCGCAACGACGAAGTAGCCGATGAGCATGCCCACGGGAATAAGCAGCCACCCGCCCCAAAGGCTTGCAAGCGCCTCGCCGATCGTCCTGCCGACGGGCATGAACCCGACGTTCGCGCCCGTCAAAAAGAGGACGAGCCCCACAAAGGTGTAGGCAAACCCGACAAAAATGCGCACAAGCTGGCGCTTGCGGAAGGAGCGTGTAAAGAGCTGAAAACATAGGAAAAACACGAGAATGGGCGTAATGGCGATGACCACTTCCAAGGCGTAATCGGCAAACCCATGCAGATAGAGGAAGAGCACACTGTATGTATTTTCGGCGGAGTCGATCGCCTCATAGGGATAATTGAGCCCGCCGATCTTGAAGGCGATCCCGAGAATGAGCACGGCGATGATGGGTCCCACGCTCGAGAGGGCCACGAGACCGAAGGAGTCCGCCTGCCCCTTTCCGTCGCTTCGGATGGAGGCGACGCCAACGCCGAGGGACATGATGAAAGGGACGGTCATGGGACCCGTCGTCACGCCGCCCGAGTCGAAGGAGACCGCCCAAAAATCGGGCGAAACGAAGATACTCAGCACAAACGCCGTCACATAAAACAAGATGAGGAGAATGCTCAACCTGATGTGGAACACGATGCGGAGCATGGCGATCATGAGGAAGATCCCCACCCCCACCGCGACGGTGATGATGAGAAGATAGTTGCCGAGGAAGGTGCGCTCCGAAAGGCTCTTCACCTGCCCCGCGAGAATTTGAAGGTCGGGCTCTGCGATCGTCACGATGATCCCGATGACGAGGGAGACGAGGGCGATGAGCCAGATCTTGCGGGACTTTGTGATGGTGGAACCGATCTTTTCGCCGATGACGAGCATGGACATGTCTGCCCCCAGCGTAAAACAGCCCATTCCGAAGATGAGAAGGACAACACCCACGGTGAACAGCACGAAAGTGCCCGAATCGAGGGGCGCGAAGGTGAGCGAGAGCGCCACGATGATGAGGGCGATGGGCAGAACGGACGTGAGCGATTCGATGATCTTTTCTTTGAGTGCGACGGTCATGTTACTTCATGTACTTTTGTTCGATCGCCGCGATCTTGTCAATGCGGCGCTGGTGCTTTTCGAGGTGAGAAAACTCCGTCTCGAGGAAGGTCTTTGCGATGTTCAGCCCCAGATTGACGCCGACGATTCCGCCGCCGAGGGCGAGGACGTTCGCGTCGTTGTGTTCGCGGGTGAGACGGGCGCAGGTCTCGTCCGTGCAGAGCGCGCAGCGGATGCCCGGCACCTTGTTTGCGGCAATGGAGATTCCGATCCCCGTCGTGCAGACGAAGATCCCCCTGTCGCACTCCCCCTTCGCTACCGCCTCCGCACCCAAAAGGGCGAAGTCGGGATAGTCGCACGAACAGTCCGTCGTGGTGCCGAAGTCCACCGCCTCATAACCGTTTGCGGCGAGGTATTCCATGATCTTGTTCTTGAGGGCAAGTCCCCCGTGGTCGCAAGCAAGCGCAACTTTCATATTGTCTCTCCTTTTTTTTCACATTTTATGAATTCCCTATGACAGGTCTTTTTTCGGTTTCAGTTTTCTTCCCGCTCTGTGGGCATGCAGTAGCGTTCGATGATGAGGGGCAGACATTCGCGGATACGGCGGAGGGTGACGCGGTAGACGTCGATGTCCTGCCCGTAGGGGTCGGGAATTTCCCTGCCGCAGAGCAGCGGAAAGCTCGTGACGTTGGGATAGTTTCCGAGCGCGAGGCGGTGCCTCTCCGTCATGCAGACGATGAGGTACGCCCCTTCCACCGTCTTTTGGGTGAGCTGTCTGGGCTTGAACGACTTGTTGACGGGGATCTTCGCCTCGGCAAGCGCCTGCGCGCTGTTTTGAGAAAGCCCGCTCCCCTCCTCTGCGCGAAGCCCCGCAGAACTCACCGCATAGCCCGTGATCTTGCGGCGGCGGAGCTCCTTTCGAAGGGCCGCTTCCGCCATGGGCGAACGGCAGGTATTTCCCGTGCACACAAAGACGATCTTCTTTTTTTCAGCTTTCTTTTGTTCCATGTTCCGCTCCGAAGGCGCGCCGCATACGGTTGAGCACGCCCGCCATCACGCCCCCCTTTTCCTGCGGTTCCACGCCGATGAGGAGGGTCGCCTCCCCCTCTCCTTTGCGCAGGAGCGCATACAGCCGCCGCGCCATCTCCTCGGGCGAGCCGCCCAAGTCGAGAGTGCTATAATCCCCCAAAATCGCGCAGACTTCGCTCTCGCACAAAAAGCAGGGGGAGCCGCTCTTTTCCTCTTCCCTGTAGCAGACGACGGCTTTTTCCAACTCTTCGCGCGTGAAATACGCCGTCTTGCAGCGGGGGGAATAGTGTTTATACGCCATGCCCGGGCTCTTGGGCCGCTCCCCTGTTTTGGGGCGGTACACCCCGCAAACGCCCGCGACGCGCGCGATCATCTCCCGCGTGACGAGCCCCTCGCGCAAAATTTGGGGGACTTCCCCCGTGCAGTCCAAAACGGTGCTCTCGATGCCGCCCGAACATGCCCCGCCGTCTAAAATGAGCCCGATCTTTCCGTCGAAATCGTCGAATACATGCTTTGCAGTGACGGGCGAGACGTGCTTGGAAAGGTTTGCGCTCGGCGCGGCGATGGGAAGGTCCACCGCCTTCAAAAATTCCTGCGCCGTAGGCGAGGAGGGCACGCGGATGGCAAGGGTGTTGAGCCCGCAGGAGACGTACTTCGACACCTTCCCCGTCGAGGGATAGACCATCGTCAAAGGCCCGGGCAGGAAGGCCTTTCGAAGCGCGGCCGCATAGGGCGGTTCCCCGTCGATGAGGGGGGAAATGTCGTACTCTTTATGCACGTGCACGATGAGCGGGTTGTCGGCAGGCCGCCCTTTGAGCGCGAAAATTTTGAGCACCGCCTCATCCGAAAAGGCGTTCGCGCCCAACCCGTACACCGTCTCGGTGTGAAAGGCGACGACCTCCCCCGCCTCGATGGTTTGCTTGGCAAGCGCTAAGCTCTCGGGAGAGCAGGGAAAAATTTTCGTCTCCATATCAGTCGAAGGGAAGATCGTCGTCAGGCGTGGGCTCGGGCAAGGGAATGTCCGCGTCCTCCGCCGCCACGAAATCGGGCTTTTTCTTGATGTATTGCGGTTCCTCGTCCGAGACGCCCTGCGCGTCCACGTCGATGAACTTGGTGCTCTCGCCGATAAAGCGGAGCTGGATGCGCCCCGTCGCGCCGTTTCTGTGCTTGGCGATAACGAGGTCCGCCGCCCCCTTCACGACCTTCCCCGCCGCAACGTCCTCGGCGGAAGCGCCCACGTCGGGACGGTTGATGAACATGACGATGTCGGCGTCCTGCTCGATCGCGCCCGACTCTCTCAGGTCGGAGAGCTGCGCCTCCTTCGTCTGAATGCGCCTCAGCTGGGAGAGGGCGATGACGGGCACGTCGAGCTCCTTTGCCATAATTTTGAGTGCGCGGGTGATGCTCGCCACCTCCTGCTGGCGGTTGAAATCGCCGCTCGTGGGCATTTCGGAGCCCATGAGCTGGATATAGTCGATCATGACAAGGTCGAGCCTTCCCTCCGCGCTCTTGAGGCGGCGGCATTTGGAGAGAATTTCGGCGGGCGTGACGACGGAGGAGTCGTCGATGAAAATTTTACTGTGCTGCAAGCGGTCGCTCGCGACCAGAATGTTCTTCCATTCCTTCTGCTCGAGCTTGCCCGACAGCCCCTTCTCCATGCTGAGCTCGGCATAGGAAAAGAGGAGCCGCTGCAAAATTTCGCTGTGGGGCATTTCGAGGGAAAACACCGCCGCCACGTTGCGCCGCTTGAGACAGGCGTATTCCACGATGTTCATGGCGAGGGAAGTTTTGCCCATGCCGGGGCGGGCGGCGATGATGATGAGGTTCCCCTTTTGCAGACCGTGCGTGATGGCGTCGAGGTGCTTAAAGCCCGTCTCGAGCCCGCGGAAGGCGTTGGGGTCGTTCTGGATCGCCTCGAGTTTTGCGATGACCTCGGCGACTGCCTCGCCGTCCGCAAGTCCCATGAGGGAGGAGCTGTCCCCCCTCTGCGAGACGCTGTAGATCTGCTTCTCAGCGTACTCGACGGCATCCCGTTCCTCGGGAGAGCGGACGCTGTTTTCGATGATCCTGCCCGCCGCCTGAATGAGGGCGCGGTTGACGGAGTCGCGCCGCACGATCTCGAGATATTGGCGATAGTTTGCGGAGGAGGGAACAGCTTGGGTGAGCTCGGTGATATAGTCGAGCCCGCCCGCTCGCTCCAGCCTTCCCTCGCGTTCGAGATGGTCGGCAAGCGTGATGAGATCGACGGGCTTTCTCCCGCCGTAAACGGCCTTCATGCCCGCCACGATCTCACGGTGAGTCTCCTGATAGAAATCCTCTTCCTTGAGCATCTCCAAGACGTCAGACTGAATGCTCTCGTCGATGAGAATACAGCCGAGCAGGGCGGTTTCCGCGTCTAAATTGTGCGGCATCTGATTGTTTGGCATAATTTCCTCTTGCGGTGATATTTGTAAAACAGGGCTTTGCGCCGTTTATTCCAACCCTTCGAATTCGTCGAGCGCCTGCCCGAACTCGTCCATGGCGGCGAGGAAGGTCTCTTCCTTCGTGAGGTCCGCGCCCGCAATCTTCAGAAGGGAGACGGGGTCTGTGGAGCACCCGCCCGAAAGGAACTTGAAATAGTTCTCCACGGCGGGTTTCCCCTCCTTGAGAATTTTGTTTGCGATACAGATCGCCGCCGTGATACCCGTCGAATATTTGTACACATAGAAGGAGCGGTAGAAGTGCGGAATGCGCGCCCACTCGATGGCGATGTTGTCGTCGTGGACGACCGCCTCGCCGTAGTACTTCTCGTTGAGGGACTTATAGAGCGCGGAGAGATTGTCCTTATTGAGGGGCTCGCCGCTCTCCGCCATTTCGTGCGCTCTTTCTTCGAATTCCGCAAACTGCGTCTGGCGGAAGAGGGTGGTGCGAATCATATCCATAAAGTAATTGAGCAGATATTTTTTGAGGCGGGCGTCCTCGGTGGTCTTGAGAAGATACTTGAGGAGGAGCACCTCGTTGACCGTGCTCGCCACTTCCGCGACAAAAATTTTATAGTCCGACTTTACGAACGGCTGGTTTGCGTTGGAGAAATAGGAGTGGATGGAGTGCCCCATCTCGTGCGCGATGGTAAAGACGTCGTGCGTCGTTTTCTGATAGTTGAGAAGGACGAACGGGTGATTGCCGAAAATGCCGATGGAGTATGCGCCGCTCCGCTTGCCGTCCGTCTCGTACACGTCGATCCAACGCTCGTCCCGCCCGCGGCGAAGCAGGGCGTTATACTCCTCGCCGAGGGGAGCGAGCCCCTTCAGGACGAGCTCGTAGGCCTCCTCGTAGGTGAGCTTGAGTTCTGCGTCCTCCACGAGGGAGGGATAGACGTCGTACATATACATCTTGTCGAGCCCCATGAGCTTCTTGCGGAGCGCGATGTAGCGGTGCATGAGGGGCACGTGGTCCCCCACCGCCTTTACGAGATTGTCGTACACGCTGCGGTCTACGTCCTCTTCGAAGAGCGCCATCTCAAGGCAGGAGTTGTACCCCTTCGCCTTTTGGTAGAAGATGTCCTTTTTGACGTTCCCGAAATAGGTCGTTGCGAGGGTGTTGATGATCTTATGATAGGCGGAATAGTAGAGCTCATACGCCTCTTTCCGCTTTGCGCGGTCCTTGCCGTTGACGAGCACCGAATAGAGCCCGTGCGAAAGGCGCACCTTTTCGCCCTCGAATTCGATCTCGGGCAGATTGAGCTCGGCGTTGTCGAGCATTTCGAACACGTCGCCCGCCGTGGAGAGCGCTTCGCCCGTCTGCGCGAGAATGCGCTCCTCCTTTTCGGAGAGAATGTGCGCCTTCTGCGCCTTGATACGGGTGAGCATGTAGTCGTAATCCTTGAGACGGGGGTCGGCGATGAACCTGTCAAGGGTCTCGTCGGGAAGGGCAGTGAGTTCGGGGGTGGAGAAAGAAGTCTCCTCGTCGAGGCGGGTAAAGAAGCTCATCACCCGCGCGAGATAGGAGTTGTACTTCGTCTCGCGGACGTCCTCATCGTGCTTCATGAAGGCGTAGAGATACACCCGCATGGCGTCCACGACGAGCGCCTCCTGTGCGCCGAAGAAGGCGAGCACGCCCTCCGCGGTGCCCAAGGTTCCCTTGTACTTTGCAAAGTCCACCCTGCTTTCGAGGGAGGCAAACGCCTCTTCCCACTTTTCGTCGCTTTCAAACACGTCCGAAACCTTCCATTTATACTGTTCCTGTACGTTTTTTCTTTCCATATATTTCTTTCCTTTTTTGAATTTTTTTATTTGATTGCTATGTGGCAGAACTGCTCTTTCCCCTTGCTGTCCCTGAAAGGGAAAGTACCCGCGAAGCGGGGGAAAGGGTTAGGAGAACCCCTCAGTCTCGCTTTGCTCGACAGCTCCCCTACAGGGGCGCCAAGGGTTTGCCCACCCCCTTAGTCCCCCTCCAATGGAGGGGGGTCCGTTGGGCGCGTTGTTTCTTCTTGCCCCCTCTGTGGGAGGCGTTTGCTCTTGCCCCCTCCGTGGGAGGGGGGTAGAGGGGTGGGGCGTGTTCTAAAATCATGCCGAGCGGCGTAGCGCGAATTCACTTCATTAAAATTCCCAATTACTGCGCGTTGGAAAATCACACTTTTCCATAAGCGCCCCCAATTTGCCGCATACCTGCGGCTTTTTGTGTTTATGAAACCGTTTGCGGGCGGGCAGACTGCTTCAATGAAAGAAGAAAACTAACCCCCTCACGAAATTTTGTCGCAAGACAAAATTTGTGAATTAGTTTTTAAAGCTATGGATCGGTGCGGGCAAAATGCCGCCGCGGGAGATGAACTTCTCCGCCGAGCCCGTGTGTACGGGCAGGACAGGCGCTCTGCCGAGGAGCCCTCCGAAATTCACCGTGTCCCCCACCTTCTTGCCCGGGGCGGGAATGATGCGCACCGCCGTCGTCTTGTTGTTCACCATGCCGATCGCCGCCTCGTCCGCGAGCATTGCCGAAATGGTGGAGGCGGGCGTATCGCCCGGGACTGCGATCATATCCAGCCCCACCGAGCAGACGCAGGTCATTGCCTCGAGCTTGTCGATGGAGATCGCTCCCCTCTCCGCCGCTTCGATCATGCCGATGTCCTCGGAGACGGGAATGAACGCGCCCGACAGCCCGCCCACGCGGGAGGAGGCCATCACGCCTCCCTTCTTTACTGCGTCGTTGAGCATGGCGAGGGCCGCCGTGGTGCCGTGTCCGCCCACCACTTCAAGCCCAAGTTCTTCCAAAATGTGCGCGACCGAGTCCCCCCTTGCCGGCGTGGGCGCAAGGGAGAGATCGACGACCCCGAAGGGAACGCCGAGCCGCCGCGCCGCCTCTTTTGCAACGAGCTGGCCTGCTCTCGTGATCTTGAACGCCGTGCGCTTGATGAGTTCCGCCGCCTCGGTAAGATCCGCTTCGGGCACGAAGGAGAGGGCGTGCTGCACGACCCCCGGGCCCGAGACCCCAACGTTGATGACGCAGTCCGCCTCTCCCACGCCGTGAAAGGCGCCCGCCATGAAGGGGTTGTCCTCCACGGCGTTGCAGAAGGCAACAAACTTTGCGCACCCCAAACCGTCCTTGGTGAGGCTTGCCGTCTCCTTGATGAGCTCGCCCACCCGCTTCACGGCGTCCATGTTGATGCCCGAGCGCGACGAGCCGACGTTTACCGAAGCGCACAGCTTTTGGGTGCTTGCGAGCGCCTCGGGAATGGTAGAGAGAAATGCCTTTTCGTAGTCCGCCGTCGCCTTGTGGACGAGCGCCGAATAGCCGCCCAAAAAGTCTATCCCGAGCGTATCGGCGGCGCGGTCGAGGGCGAGGGCGACAAGCGCGCTCTTCTCGGGAAATGCCGCCGTGATGAGGGAGACGGGCGTGACGGACACCCGCTTGTTGACGATGGGAATGCCGTATTCCCGCGAGAGCTGTTCGGCGGTGGGAACGAGTTTTTCCGCTCCCTTCACCACGCGCTCATACACCGCCTGCGCCGTTTCTTCCGCGCTCTCGCGGATACACGGGAGAAGGGAGATCCCCATCGTGACGGTGCGGATGTCGAGGTGCTCTTTTTCGATCATTTCGATCGTTTCGATGACGTCTGTTGTGTTTAACATCTTGCTTGTCTTTGCTCTGCCGCTATTTTATACGGTGTGCATCGCGTTGAAAATATCCTCGTGCTGCAAACGCACGGACATGCCGATTCTCTTCCCCATTTCCGCTACTTCTGCGGAGAGGGTGGCAAGGTCCTCCTTGCACTCCGAAGCGTCCACGAGCATGATCATGGCGAATTGGTCCCCCATGATCGTCTGTGAAATATCCAAAATGTTGATCTCTTTCTCGCACAAAAAGGCGCTCACCTGCGCGATGATCCCCTTCCTGTCCGTTCCCGTGACCGTAACGACCGCCTTCATTCCGTTTCCTCCGTGAGTTCGTATGCGATGAGCAGGTTCCCCTGCGAGATGAGGCGCGCCTTCTTCCCCTCTTCGAAGGGCGGGAAGTCCTTTTCGCCGTCCACATAAATTTGCCGCGTCATCTTTTCGTCCTTTTTGACGTTCTTCACCGAGAAGAGCGCGACATTCACGTCTACGCCGTCCTTTACCGTCCAATCGTCTATTCCTTCAAAGGGAATCACGGAATATTCCTTGAGCCCCACAGAGATGAATTTGAGCATCTTGCAATAGGCGCGGCTCCGTTTGTAGCTGATCCCCATATAGGGGAAGCAGAAGATGATATAGAGCCCCGTGAGGACGCTCGTGCCCACGACGTACCAAACACCCGTGGGGTCGCCGTAGGGCAAGAGAACATAGAGCGTAAGGCAGGCGATAAGCCCCGCGAGATAGACGCCCGTGGCGCCCAAAAAACCGTAAAAGAGCCGACGCTTCTGCCGCATGGCCTCGATGAGGTCGAGATCGTGATAGAGTTTCGTCATAGGTTACTCCGCAATGAAGAGCACGCCGAGCGTGTTTTTGCCGCAGTGCCCCGTGATGACAGAGCCCGCGACCGTTTCGATGACTTCCTCGAAGTCGAACAATTCCTTTACCTTCTGCCGCGCGACTTCCACGATGGACTCCTCCGCCGTGCTGTGGGTGATGAAGGCGCGCGTCCTGTCGTAGGAGGGATACTGCACCTTCAGGTCCGCGATGTAATTTGCAATGCACTTTTCCATGGGGCCGCGGTACTTTTTGCCCGCGTAGAGCTGCCCGTCCTGCATTTCGATGAGGGGATGGATCTTGAGCAAATTCGCACCGTACATTGCCATGCGGGAGCATCTGCCCCCCTTATAGAGATAGTCGAGGCGGTCGGGCACGAAAGAGGTGTTGATCTTGGGCGCGAGGGCGGCGGTCTTTTCGGCGATCTCCTTTGCGCTCATGCCCTGCGCCAAAAAGTCGATCGCCTTCATCACCATGAGCCCCTGCCCCGAGGAGAGCGCCTTACTGTCCACAACGAACACTTTCCTGCCGAACCGCTTTGCCGCCTCCACCGCATAGTTGTAAGAGGAGGAGGACTTCACCGAGATATTGTAGTGGACCACCGTGTCCCCTTCGTCCACGTACTTTGCAAAGAACTCCTCATAGTCGCTGATGCTCGGCGCGGCGGTCTTGGGAAGATTGCCCGTCTTGTCCACGTAGTCGAAGATGTTCTGCGGGGTGATGTTCACGCCGTCGCGGAAGGCTTCGCCCCCCAAAATGACGGAGAGCGGCATAACGCCGATGTTGTGTTTTGCGATCAGCTCCCCCAAGTCGCAAGTGCTGTCCGTTGTGATGCGAATGCTCATTTTCTTTTTTCTCCTGTCCGATATATTCGATAATATTTATAACAGATCTTTTGCCCAGCGGAAGAAGGCTTCCCACTTGGTCGCCTGCTTGTGCTCCACCGACCACGGCGCGACGACGCCGACGACGTCCGTCACTTTCAGACAGCCCACCATGCGCGAGTCGGTGCTGTTGGTGCGGTGATCGCCGAGGAAGAAGATTTCCCCCTCGCCCACCGTCGCCTCGAAGGGGTCCCCCTCGGCATACGTTTCGCCCTTTGTATAGTCCTCCTCGAGCAGGACGAACTCGCTTTCCCCCGCAAGACGGCGGTAGACTTTTCCCTCCGTGATGCGAATGACGTCCCCCTCGAGCCCGATGAGGCGCTTTACGAGGTTTTCGCCGTGAAAGTAAAATCTGTCGCGGTACTTTGTGACGTCGATGATGATGATGTCCCCGCGCTGAGGGGTGGCGGAGGCGTCCGCATAGAGGAAATCGCCGCTTTTGAGGGTGTTTTCCATGGAGCCGCCGCTCACTTCCACGCCGTAAACATCCCACACAAAGCGGAAGTTGAGCATGGTGACGGCAATGATCAGGCAGAGAAGTACGGCAATCGCCGCATTCCACAGGCTGACCCTCTCTTCGTTGAGCATGTGAGGTCTTTTGATCGTCTTCATATCAAAGCCACTTCAGATTATTGATGAGGATATCCCCGTCGCCCAAAAAGACGACCGAGACCGCTTGCGAAAAGTCGGGAAGGGGCGCGCCCGTGTCCGACTTGAAATCGGTGTGCTTGAAGAGGAAGTTCTTCCATCTTCCCCCCGCGGGGACGGTCGCCGTGCAGGAGAAGCCCTTCTGCTCTTCGTCGTCCATGTAGAAGATGATGCTGAGTTCGCCGTTTTTGGGCGAATAGGCGTCGAATTGGAAGCATGCGCCGTCCTGCGGGACGAAACGCGGCTCGCTCACGCGGTAGCTGATGACCCCCGTTGCGGTGTTCAGACCGACGATCCCCCCATAGCCCGCCAGAAGTCCCACTTCCGAGCGCGCGCCGTCGGTAAAACAGTCTGCGACCGAGCTTGCGCGGCGGCGGAAACGCGCCACCCCCGAAGCTCCCTCCGTGCCCGAATAGAGAATATTGCTCTTGAGCCGCGTGTTTTTGTACGGCTTTTTGATGTTGACTTCCTGTATTTTGGAGGTGACGGAAAATCCGTTGGAATAGCGGACGAAGGTATAGACGAGCACCTTCTGGCACCCCTCGTACACTTCGAGCGGGAAGAGAAGGGAATTGTCCTTCATCTCCTTGACGTTGCCGTAAAGCCGCGTCCAGTCGCGCGCGCGGAAACTGTCCGCCTTTTCGGAGAAGAAGATGCCGCACTCGATGGGGTCCCCTTCCTCGTCGTAATTGCCGCGGACCTTGAGGTCCTCCCCTTCGTCTGCGACCGTGAGGGTGATGGGCTTGCTGATGTAGACCGCCCTCCCCCGCAGGTATTTGTCGAGAAACATATCCATGTCGGCGATGGAGTGATCGCCGATGAGCCCGTTGCCGTGCGCCGAATAGAGAATGGCCTTTTCCACGGCGGGGTTGATCTGCTGGAAGGTATCGTACACGCGGTCGTAATTGCACTTCTTGTCGTTGATGGCGGTGAGCATGAGCACGGGGCACGCCGCGTGGGGGGCGTAGCTCTGCGAATCGAGCCCCGCGATAAAGCGGTGGCGCTCCATGTCGAAGCTTCGCTTCTCCTCGTCGCCGAATTTTTCCATGTCGCGGTAGGCGAGCCACCCCGCCGCGCACACGGCGATAAAGCAGGAGAGGGGCGCGTAGGGAGTGATCTTCCACAGAACTTCGCCGCCCGTGCGCAGCCCGATCGCGCCGAACGAGGTGACTTCGGGCTTGCTCTCGAGATACTTCGCCGCATAGCGGGCGACCGCCGCCCACTCGTACCAGCTCGTCTCTTTGGCGGTTTGGTCCGCGTATTCCATCGCTCTGCCCGCCCGCTTATAGTTGGCGTAGTCGATGTCGCGCGGGTAGATGGTGTGTTTCCCTTCCCCCATGTCGCCGCAGTAGTCCACGCACAAAACCCCGTAGCCGAGCTTGATAAAGTGGGAGACGAACTTCTCGTCGCAGGGGAGCCCCGCTTCGAAGAGCACCATGACGGCGGGGAAACGCTCTTTCCCCTTCGGCGTATAATATTTGGCGTATACCTTCACCCTGCCGTAAACGCTCTTTCTGCCGAGAAAATATACCTCGCGGTAAATGCAGTCCTCCCGCTCCTTCTCCGAGATAATTTCCTCGCAGAGGGGCAGGGCGTCGTCAAAGTCCTTCCAAAGGGTCACGGGTGTAAGAATGAGATTTGCCAAGGTTCACCTCTATACGTGGATCTGCGAACCGCGCCTGTCGGTCGCCTTTTCCACAAGAATTTTCTTTTCGATTCGATGTTTGAGTTCCTCCACATGGGAGATGATGCCGATCGCGAAATGTTCGCTCCTCAGTTTTTCGAGGCTGTCCATCACCGTATCGACGAGGCTCGTATCGAGGGTCCCGAACCCTTCGTCGAGGAAGAAGAACTCCATGGGGCGGGAAGATTTTGCGCAGATCTCCGCAGAGAGCGCGAGCGCCAAGGAGAGGGAGACGAGAAAAATTTCCCCGCCCGAGAGGGTGTGCACCCCCCTCAGTGCGCCGCCGTTGAGGTTGTCGCCGACGAAAAATCCCCCTTCATAGCGCAAAAAATACTTTCCCGAAGTGAGCGAAAGGAGACGTGCGCTCGCGTTTTGCGCGATGTTCTGCAGATACTCCTCCGCGATGAATTCCATAAATTTATTTGCTTCGAACAGCTTTTTTAACCGCTCCGCGATTTCCGCTTCCCGCTTGCGCGCGGACGCCTGTTTCTCGAGCTCGAGCTTGCGGGAAAGCGCCTCTTTGCCCGCCGAAAGTTCCCTTCTCTTGAGGGCAAGTTCCCCCGAAATTTCCCGCGAACGGGCCTCGAGTTCCTTTGCCTCTTTCCGCGCATTTTCGAGCGCTTCCAAAGTCGCCTCCCCGTCCTCGGGAAGCTCTTTTTCCCGCGCCTTGAGCGCCGCGTATTCCTCGCGGAACCGCTTCACCCGCTCCTCGGCGCTTTCCGCGCTTCCGAACCGTTCCATGAGCGCGGACGCCTCCTCCAAAGAGGAAAAGTTTCCCCGTTTGAGCGCGGAGCCGAGCCGCTCGTTCCCCTCTCCCAGCCGTTTTTCGGCGGCGTTCTTTTTTTCGGCGGCGGCGGCAAACACGGAGGCGCAGAGTGCGCTCCTCTTTCTTGCGCTCTCGAGCTCCTCGAGGCGACGTTTTCTCTCCCGCCTCTTCTCGAGAATGAGCTGACTAAGCTCCTCGCTCTTTTCCCCCTCTTCCGCACCGCCGAGAACGGCGAGCCGTTCTTTTAAGTCGCTCCCCTCCGTCTGCAGCTGTTGGAGCCGCTGAAGATGGGAAGTGTAACGGGCGTTGCGCTGTTCGAGGGCGAGCCGCGCCTCCTGCAATTCCTTGCGCCTTTTTTCAAGCGCTTCGAACTGCGCGCGGAGGTCAAACTCCTCCTTTCCCCCCGCCGACAGACGGGTGTATTTTTCAACGAGCGGAGAGATATCTTCCTCCGTCTCGGGATATTTTTCGCGAATTCCCCCGAGCTCGCCCGCGAAGGTCGCGTATTCGCCGCGGAGAAGCTCGGTTTTTATATGGGTCTCGGCAAAGGAGAGAAAGTCCCCCTGCCCCGCCTCTTCCAATTCTTTTTCGAGGGCGGCGCGCTCCGCTTCGTAGGAGAACCCCTTGAAGAGTTCGCGCTCCTCGGCAAATTTTCTGCGCGTCTCGGAGAGCTTTCTTTCGAGCTCTTCCCGCTGCTTCCTCTCCGCTTCCGCCTGCTCCGCCTTCGCCTTTCTGACGGTGAGCTCGTCGAGCTCTGTTTGCGCCTTTTCCCCGTCCCAGAGAAGGCAGTTGTCGAGCAGCCGCTCTGCCTCCTCCTTCTCCGCTTGCGCTTTTTGAAGGGAAACGGCTACGCTCCTTGCTTCCCGTTCGGCCGCGGCGCGCTCGCTCTCCGCACGGCAGACTTCCGCCGCAGAGGAGAGGCGGGAAAGTTCATGCTCGAGGGAGGAGATTTCCCTTTCCTCTTCGCGGAGCACACAAAGCCGCGCCGTCACCTTTTCCCGCTCGAGGCGTTTTTTGTACCGCTCGGAGAGGAGCGCTTCCCCCTCCCGCGCCTTTGCAAGCGTCTCTAAGGCGACACGCTCTTCTTCCTCGAGCGCACGGGTCTCTTCCTCGAGCCGCGCGTTGTTCTCAGCGGAAATTTCCGAATAAGGTTCGAGGCGGGTCCGCGCGATCTCCGCCTCCGCCGCGCATTCACGGTAGCGGATATTCGCCCGCTTGACGAGCCGTTCGCCGTACTTTTCGAGGTCGAACAGCCGCGATACGAGCTTGAGCCGTTCGGAGGGCGCGGCCTTTACGAACTGCGCAAATTCCCCCTGCGGCAGGGAGATACATTTTTCAAAGTCCTTTTGCTCGAGCCCGACGACGGTCTTGAGAAAGGCTTCCCCGCTCGTCACCCCCTCCGCGCGCACGAGGGTCTCCCCGTCTGCCCGCAGTTCGATGACCTTGAGGGTCTGCGCCGAATTTTTGCGTTTGAGTTCCCGCTCGATGCGGAACACTTTCCGCTCTCCCTCGAAATAAATTTCGAATTCGAAGTGGACATAGGCTTTGTCGAGGCGGGTGTTGATGATGTCCGAAAGTCCCGTCCTCACCCGCGGCGTGCCGCCGTAGAGGGCGAGACTGATACAGTCGAGAATGGTGCTCTTGCCCGACCCCGTGTCCCCGAAGATGCCGAAGAGCCCGCTTGCGAGCAGTCCGGAAAAGTCGATCTCGACGGGTTCGGAGAAGGAGTTGATCCCGCAAAAGGCAAGATAGCGCGGCTTCATAGGTCATCCTCCTCTCCCAAGAGGGACAAAAAGGCTTGGGAAAGCTCCTCGCTCGGTTCTTCTCCGTAGACGGAGCGGTAGTAGAGGGAAAAGAGCTCCCCGCCGCCAAGCGCCGCCCGCTGCTCGATGGGCGCGACCTCCCCCACATTGACCTTGGGAATGATGGTGACGAGCCCTTCGTTGCAGTCGCGAAGCGCCTTCGTCTCCCCCGACGTGAGCGGTTCGCTCAAGCGCAGGGTGAGTTCGATGTAATCATTTTCATATTTGGGCAGAAGTTCGAGCGCCTGCGAAACGCTGTTACATTCGAGCCGCACGAGCTTTCTCCCCGCATGAAGGGGAATTTTGCGGACGTTTGAAAAGCCCTTTCCCTCCGTCTTGAACACGAGGACGCTCTTTTCGGTGTTCGCCTCGTCGAAGGAATATTGGAGCACGGAGCCGCTGTAGCGGGCGTTGCCGATCTGCTGGGGTCTGTGCAGATGCCCGAGGGCGACATACCCCTCTTCGGGCAATAGCCGCAAAGGTACGGCGCGCGCGCCGCCGAGGTCGATGTCCCGCTCGCTCTCGCTCACCTTGCCCCCCGCCACAAAGAGGTGGGAGAGCAGAATGTGCGGAAGGTCGCCATGATACCCCTCCTCGCCGCGGGCGATCCAGCGCGCCATCTTTTCGGGAAAGGTCTCCTCGGAATTCCCCTCCTTAAAGCGCGCCTCGTTGGGATAGGGCAGGGCGTTGATATACACCCTGTCGCCATGCTCGTCCTCGATGACGAGATAATACTCCCCCGCTTCTACGGCGCGGACGGGGCGCTTCCCCCCCGTCTGAAAGACGCGCGGACGGTTGCCGAAGAGGTAGATACCCTCCTCCTCCGCAAGGGGCGCGCCCGCGGCAAGACGAACGCCGTCGTCGTGGTTTCCGCTCACGATGACGACCGCGCGGGAAGTTCCCGCCAGCTTTTTCACGGCACGGAAAAAGAGCTCCTCCGCGTCTGCGGGCGGGAGAAAGGTGTCGAATACGTCCCCTGCGATGAGCACGAGGGAAATTTCCTCGCGCTTACAGATATCTTCGATCTCGTCTAAAACTTCTTCCTGCTCCTTCAGGCGCTCCCTGTCGAACAGGCGCTTGCCCAAATGAAGATCGGAAGTATGCAGAATGTTCATGCGACCGCCGAAAAATATTGCAATTCCAAAAAAGTTATGATATACTATTATACAACAGCTTGCCGAAAAAAGCAAGCATATACAAGCACATCGCGAGGAAAGAAGATGTCCTTCACCGCCTTTTCCAAAGATTTTACCTCCAATATGTTCACGAGCGTGGAAAATCAGTTTATCACAAAGTATCTGCCGCAGGCAAACGGAGACGCCGTGCGGGTGTATCTGTACGGGCTGTACCTCTGCTCCTGCAAGGTGGAGACGGACGCGGAATCGCTTGCCAAGCTCTTGAAGCTCCCCTATTCCCGCTTACTTGAAATCTTCGATTTTTGGGAGGAGTGCGATCTCGTGCACGTCCTCTCCCGCACGCCGCTCATGGTGGAGTATCTCCCCGTGAACGCCGCCGTCGGAAAACCTAAGCCCCTCCGCCCCGAAAAATACGCCGAATTCAACCGCGAACTTCTGCGCCGCCTCTCCAAGATCGGGAAGGACCTCAAGCCATACGAGATCCAGCGCATTCTCGAATTTTTGGAGAACAACCCCATGGAGCAGCAGGCGTTTTTGCTCGTCACCGAATACTGCATCAAAAAAGACGGCGAAAAGGTGACGGCAAATCACATTCTCAATAAGGCGAAAAAGCTCTGCGAGGGGCACAAATTTACATACGAGCAGGTGGAGCTCGACCTTGCGGACTATAACAAGCACGAAAAGACGCTTGTGAAAATTTTCTCCCTCCTCGGCATCTACCGCAAGCCGCAGGAAGCAGACTACGAATTTGTCGAGGGCTGGCTTGCCCGCGGCATGGAGGCGGCGGCAATCGTCGCCTGCGCGGAGGCCCTCAAAAAGGGAACGCTCGTCAGCCTCGACCTGCTTTTGAGCGAACTCGACGAAAAGGGGCTGCACACCAAGTCGGAGGCGGAGGAATATCTCGCTCGCCGTCAGGAGCGCACCGACGTCGTGTACAAGGTGGCGCGGAAGTTGGGCGTCAAGGTGCAAAATCCCCGCGCGTATATCGAAACTTACGCAGACAAGTGGCTGGAACGGGGGTACGAGGAGGAGAGTTTGCTCCTTTTGGCGGGGCAGGCCTTTAAGCTCGGCTACGGGTTTGAAGAGCTCGACGGGCTGCTCGACGACCTCTACAGGCGGGGCGTTGTGGACGGCGCGAGCGTAAAGGACTACTGCGCGGTGCGGGAAAAACAGCTTCGCCTTCTCCATCAAGTTCAGTCGGCGTGCGGCGTGATGAAAAAGACGGCGGGAGCCCTCGATATGGTCGCCACATGGCAGAGCTGGAACTTCTCGGACGCGATGATCCTCGAGGCCGCAAAGAAGAGCGCGGGCTCTTCCGCCCCCCTCTCGTACATGAACAAGATCCTCTCGGAATGGAAGCGCACGGGCGTTACCGTCCCCTCCGAAATTCCCGAAAAGCCCGCCACCTCCGCTCCCAAGCAGGACTATCGGAGCGAGGCCGCGATTGCGGCGGACATGCGCGCGGACAGGGAGCGATATTATGCCCTCCTCCGCCAAAAGGCGCTCGACGGCGCGGAGGCGGTGCGCGCAAAAGCCGAAAAGGACCCCGCTTTCAAGAGCGCGGAGCGCGACGTGAAAAAGGCGGAGATCGAACTTGCGAAAGCGGAAGTATTCTCCCCTTCTACTGTTCCCGCCATTATGGAACAGCTCGAAGCGCACAAAAAAGCGCGGGCGGAGGCGCTCGCGCGGATAAATATCACCGAGGAAGATCTGCTTCCCAAATTTCATTGTGCAAAATGTTCGGATACGGGATTTTTGCCGAGCGGAAAGGCGTGCGACTGCTATCCCGCAGACTGATTTTGCCATTTATGTCACACATAGTACTTATTATGCGTGACATAGTACTATGTAAAAGCCCGAAAAACGGAGATTTCCCCTATCAAATCTCCGTTTTTTTGGGTTTATTCGTATTCTCCGTAGTCGCGGCGGTCGGGCGGTCCCGAGCGGTAAAAAGGAGGCGGCGACGGCTGCGGCGTAGGCTGGGGCGGGGGCGGCGGGGAATAGTCCCCCCACTTCCCCTTCTTTTTATCCTGCTTGGAGGGCGCGGAACGGATCTCCACGAGAATAACGTCCACGCCGATCTTGGTCACGTTTTTGAGGTCGATGAAGAGGTCGGCCTTCCCCCACCGAAAGCCTCTGCCGCCCGGGGCGACGATGCCGAGCACCTTGCCCTCGGGGTAGCTGAATACGACGTCGCACACCTTTCCGAGCCGCTTTCCGTCGCAGAGGTTGACGACTTCCTTCTGCTTCAATTCCAAAAAACTCGTTTCCACACCACCATTCTATGCGGGCGGGCAAAAAAAGTTTCCGCCGATTGGGGATAAAAGCGCGAAAGGTTGCGGATACTCTTAGTCCGAGGGGTACATAAGGAGGAAAATTTATGCTACAAAAAGTGGTGATATGCGGCGTGGATACGTCGGGGCTTCCCAAACTCACGGCGGAGGAGAACGAGGAGCTCATGAAAAAGCTCAAGGCGGGCGACGAGAAGGCGCGCGAGAAATTCATCATCGGCAACATGCGGTTGGTGCTCTCTCTCGTGAAGCGTTTTTGGGCGAAGAATGCGGGCGCGGACGACGTGTTTCAGGCGGGTTGCGTGGGGCTCATCAAGGCGATCGACCACTTCGACCTCAAATTCAACGTGAAATTTTCGACCTATGCCGTCCCGATGATCTTGGGCGAGATCAAGAGGTACCTGCGCGACGGCAACTCCCTTCGGGTCAGCCGCTCCATCCGCGACACCGCTTACCGCATCCTCAAGGTGCGCGAGGGGCTTGAGGAGCGGGACGAGGAGGCGACCATCGAGCGCATCGCCGAGGAGATGCAGGTGCAGGAACGGGAAGTTGTATACGCCCTCGACGCCATTTCCGACCCCGTCTCCCTTTACGACCCCGTCTACAACAAGTCAGGAGACACCTTGGAGCTTTTGGACCAGCTCTGCGACGAGACGCAGAGCGACGAGATCTGGACGGAGCGGGTCGCCCTTCGGGAGGCCATCTGCCGCCTCTCCGAGCGGGAGCGCAAAATTCTGCAACTTCGCTACTACGAGGGAAAGACGCAGACGGAGATCTCCGCGGAGGTGGGCATTTCGCAGGCGCAGGTCTCCCGCCTCGAAAAAAACGCCATCGGCAGCATCCGAAAGGAAATTTCTTAAAATTTCATAAAACGGCGGGGAAATTTCCCCGCCGTTGATTTTTTATAACACGTTTTTTGATCGTCCCGTCAATCCATGTAGTTTTGAAAGCTGTTTTCAAACTGCGTTTTTACGGCTTCTTTGAGCGCTGCGGTCACATCGAACGCACCGCCGATTTTCGCCGTCTGCGCGGAATAATCTCCCGTTTCAAAGGCAAGATCGTATGCCGTTTGCGCTTTTTTTCGGTAGCCGCATGAGTCCGAATCCCAGTTTTTTAATTTCATTCATCGTCGCTTTCTCCTTTTAAGTAGGGTTTCATCATTGCGGGCAGAAACATCGCGCAAAACGTTTTGGTGCGCTCCTCAAAACTGTGCGCTCCCCCCGACATATCCCAACAGAGCATTTCGCCGTAAATGACATCCGTCAGGGCCTCCGAAAGCGCGCCGATCGGCGTGTCCTCTTTGAGTTCCCCCCGCTCAACGCCCGTTTTTATCATTCCCTTCATGGAATCGTTGTCCATGCGGAGTTTTTCCTTGTCGTAGGGGCTGCCCACGAGATCGGGGTCAACGGTATTGCGCACCCATTCCTGACAGAGTTTGAGTCCGTCCCGTTCGATGTGACCCGAAAAAGTGACCATGTAGAATGCCAGACGGTCCATAAACGGTCCGTCGTAGCTTTGCGCTTCCTCGTAAATTTCACGAAACATATCGTGGCTGATTGCAAAAACCACGTCCTCTTTGCGCTTGAAATAGGTATAAAACGTGCCGTTGGAAACGCCGCACGCCTTGGTTATTTCTTCGACCGAGGTATTGACGAGCCCCTTTTCGCGGATGATGACTTTTGCCGTATTGAGCAGCTTCTTTCTTGTTTCCAAGGCGGCAAGCTTTCTGTTCGTCATTTTTTCGGACATTCTTTTATTCCTTGTCTTTTATCAGGAGCAGGCGCAGTCCCATCACGACAAAGGGCACGAGTACGGCTTGCAAAACCATGCCCAAAAGTCCCGTCTGTATCTGCGACCAAACCGTTGCAGCCGAGAGAGGAGAAACGCTTTGGAAAATGGCGGCTATTATGAGGAACACGAGCCTGCCCGAAACCTGCGCAAGGAGTACCGCGGGGAACGCCATCCAGCCGTTTTTTACAATGCTGCGCGAAAAGAGTCCCGAAACGGCCGCGAATACCGCAAGTTCAACGATCATATAGGGCAGACGCATTGCGGCGGGCATGGGGTTTCCGGCAAGAGAAGTGATCGCAAAGCTGACGACGGGAGAGAGGACCCCCACGCCCAACCCCCATTTCCAGCCGAGGAGACACCCGCCGAGAAGAATGGGCAGATACATGGGCAGCCATTGAACTCCGCCGGCCGCGCCGAGGGCGAGATGAATAAGCTGCGGAAGAATTACCGCAAGCGCGATAATTCCAACCGAAATCAGCGTTTTCACCGTGATTTTCACACGGAGAGCCACGTTGTGGCGAGTTAGAACCTGTTCAATCATTGTATGTTACCTCCGATTTTTATTTTTACATTTTTTGGCTATGGTATTATAGGCACATTCTGAAAATCGCTTCCACGTCCTTGGGCGTAAGCGGTTTGAATCCTTGCAAAGTCCCGCCGCCACAGGCTTTTTGCGCCATAACGGAGAAATTGCTGTCGTCAATGCCGAGTTCGCTGAGCGTACTCTTGAGGCCGAGCGTATGGAAGAAGAAGTCGGAAAGGGCGTCGATTGCGGCATTTGCACCGTCC
>CANQPO010000011.1 GCA_947625695.1 uncultured Clostridia bacterium
ACAAGCTCGCCCCCGTGCAGGCAGAGCAGGCGCGCATTCTCACGGACAAGGGGTATCTGGGCGGCGTGCTCGCTTCGGGCGCGGAAAGAGCCTTCAAGACCGCCCGCAAAACGCTCTCCAAAGTCTACCGCAAAGTGGGCTTTTATCAGGGGGAATAATGTTCGGTTACGTTCGCTACGATCTGTCCAACCTGTTCGTCAAGGACATGATGCTCTACAAGGCCCTCTATTGCGGGCTGTGCAAGAGCATCGGCGCAGCATGCGGACAGACGGCGCGCATCGGGCTTTCCTACGACATGACCTTCCTCTCCGCCTTACTCCACAACATGACGGGCACCGACGTCGTCATCGAAAAGCAGAACTGCTTCGAGCATACCGTCAAAAAGCGGCCGATCGCGAAAGTGGACGACCTCACCAAGGCGCTCGGCGCGCTCAACACCGTGCTCGTCTATTATAAGCTGACGGACGACTTCGAGGACGGGGAGCGGGCGCGCGGCAAGCGGCTGTGGTTCAAAAAGGGGTTCAAGCGGGCGAAGCGGGACTATCCCGAGATCACCGCCACCGTGGAGGCGTTCATGAAGGAACAGGCAAAAGCGGAAAAGGAACAGAGTTCTTTGGACCGCGCCGCCGACCCCACGGCGAATATGATGGTAAAACTCTCCCGCCTTTTTCTGAAAGACAAGGCGGGCTCGGGCTCGGACGAGCTGTTTTACGCCCTCGGAAAATGGGTATATCTCATCGACGCCCTCGATGACTACGACAAGGACAAAAAGCGGGGAAACTTCAACCCGTTTGTCAGCGAGTACGGCGAAAAGGACAAGGAGACGCTCATAAAGGAGCACGGCGAAGAGGTGAATTTTCTCTTCGACACGCTGTTTTACGATCTGCGCGAGGGGCTTGCGGGCTGTAAATTTTATTTCAACCGCGACCTCACGGACAACGTCATTCTGCGCGGCATTCCTCTCGAGACGATGCGCGTTCTGCGGGGTGACCCTCCCGAAAAGATGACGGTGAATATTTAACTTGACAAAAGGAATTGATATGACGAATTACGAAATTTTACAGGTGAGCGAAAACGCCACGGACGAGGAGATCGAGGAAGCCTACCGCAATCTCAAGGCAAAGTATAACGAGGAGCGCTGGCTGGACGGCGAAGCGGGCAACTGTGCCGCCCGCATGCTTGGCAAAATCGACGCTGCCTATGAGGACGTCATGCGCGAGCGCAAGGAAAAGAGCGGGGGGAGCGGGCAGAACGCCCTCGATGAAGTCGCAAGCCTCATCCGCGAGGGCAAGATCGCCGAGGCGCAGGAAAAACTCGACTCCTTCAACGAGCGCACCGCGGAGTGGCACTACCTTCAATCGGTGGTGTTCTATAAAAAGAATTGGATCAACGAGAGCAAGAAACAGCTCGAGATCGCCATGCAGCTCGACGGCGCAAATCAAAAATACCGCGACGCGTATGAAAAACTGCGCGCCCGCGCCGACTACCGCGCACAGACGGGCGGGGCGGAGAACACCAACCCCAACCCCACGGCGGACGAACAGATGGGCGGAAATTGGTGCGCCAATTGCGCAAGTATCTGCTATACGTGGCTGTGCGTGAACTGTCTGTTCAATCTCTGCTGCGGTCTGTGTCATTAAGGGCAAACGGTCATGAAAAAGCCGACGAAATCGTTTGAGATCGCGCTGTCCGCCATCGCGGCGGCGTTTGCGGCGGGCTTTCTCATGCTCGGCACGCTCAACCCCTTTTTGCTCGCGACGGGGTATCTTGTCGCCACATTCGCGCTCATGGTCCCCCTTGCAAAGGACTTTGTGTGGGGGAGCGCGCTCGCCTATCTCGCGGCGGGGCTCCTCGCCCTTCCGCTCGGGCTGTGGAAGATCGTCCCCTACGCCGTGTTCTTCGGGCTGCACCCCATCGTAAATTATCTGCAGAAGAAGTACGTAAAACGCACCCCGTTCAAGGTTTTGTGCCTCATCGCAAAGGCGGTGTGGTTCGATTTTGCAATGTGGCTCTCCTTTTTCGTACTCACAACTATGGCGGGAATGGAATTTCCCGAATATATCACCACCTTTTTCTATTACATCATCTTCCTCGGCGGCACGCTGTTTTTTGTCGTGTACGATATTATGATATTCTTCTGTCAGCGCTCGGTGGATATTGCCGTCCGCCGCATACGGAGGTGAGGATATGGAAAAAAACGACGTCATCATCGGCAGCGCGGAGGCGCTCGGCACGAACGGAGAGGGGATCGTCCGCAAGGACGGTGTCACTATATTCGTGCCTTTTTTATTGACGGGGGAGCGCGCTTCCATAAAGATCCTCAACTGTAAGGGGAATATCGCCTACGGCAAGGTCGTGGAAATTTTCACGCCCGCAGAGGAGCGGGTCCGCCCCGAGTGCCCCGTATTCGGTCGCTGCGGCGGGTGCAGACTGCAACACATAAAATACCGCTACCAGCTCGGTATCAAGCAAAACCTCGTCAAAGAGGCGCTCAAAAAGATCAGCGGGCTCAACTGCCCCGTCTCCCGCCCCGAACGGAGCGAGAAGGAGTACGGCTACCGCAACAAATTGCAGCTTCCCATCGGCCGGCAGAACGGCAAAAACGTCATCGGCTTCTATGCCGAGCGTTCGCACCGCATCGTGCCCACCACCGCCTGTCCCATCCACCCCGCTTGGTCGGAAAAGCTCATCGCGGCGGTGTATCAATTCATGGAGACGTGCGGGCTCGACGGCTACGACGAGGCGACGGGTACGGGCACTTTGCGCCACATCGTCGTGCGGGAACTCAAGCGCAAGTACATCGTCACCCTCGTCACCACGGAGCGCACCCTGAACGGCGTGGACTATTTTCTCTTTCTGCTCGACAAAATTTTCAGCGAATACAGCTTCTATCTCAACTACAACCCCGAGCGCACCAACGTCGTGTTCGGCAAGGAGTTCACTCTGCTCAAAGGACGGGGTTTTTACGAGTGCTCGGAGGGAGGCATTTCTTTCGAGGCGGGCCCGAACACCTTCGTGCAGGTGAACGAGGGGGTGCGCGGCAAGCTCTACGACCGCGCCGTGTCCCTTGTGGAAGAGGGAGAGACGGTCGTCGATTGCTATGCCGGCGGCGGGCTCCTCACCGCCATGTTCGCGCAGAAGTGCGGGCGGGCCTACGGCATTGAGATCGTCCCCGAGGCGACGGACTGCGCCAACATGCTCGCCGAGGGCAACGGGCTCAAGGAGAAGATGACAAACATCAACGGCGCGGTGGAGGACATCTTGCCCAAACTGCTTCAAGAAGTGCCCCTTGCAACCGTCGTGCTCGACCCGCCCCGCGCAGGCGCAGACAGGAGCGTCCTCGACGCCATTATCGAAAACGGGGTACAAAAAGTACTCTACATCAGCTGCAATCCCGCAACGCTTGCGCGCGATTTAGGGCTCCTTACGGGCAGCTTACAGCCCAACGAAAAGGGGGAACTTGTCAAGGCCGAAAACTCCGAACTTCGCTACAAAGTGGAGCTCGTCCGGCCTTTCGACATGTTCCCGCAGACAAAGTGGATAGAGACCCTCGTGCTGCTCACGAGGGAATAAAAAAACATCAAAAAGGAGAATACAGTATGCCTTTTATCGACAGCAAAGTGACCGTCAAAATGACGGAAGCGCAAAAGGAGCACATCAAAGCGGAGCTTGGGAAGGCGGTCTCCCTTCTTCACAAGGGGGAGAGCTATCTCATGGTCGGTTTTGCGGACGGGTACGACCTCTACTTCGCGGGCAAGAAGCTCGAGAAGGGGGCGTATGTGGAAGTCAGCCTCTTCGGCAAGGCTTCGCCCTCCGATTACGACAAGATGACGGGCAAAATCTGCGCTATTCTTTCCGAGGAGCTCGGCATTCCCGGGAATGCCGTCTACGTCACCTATCACGGCATTTCCGATTGGGGCTGGAACGGCTCGAATTTTTGAGTAAGCCTTTCAAAATGCTTGCTTTCCGTTTGGGGAAATGCTAAAATAGGGAAAGCTACGGCGGTATAAAATCATGGAAAATACGATCATCGGTGAAATCGCAAAGGCGGAGGAAGAGGGCGCAAAGCGCAAGGAAGAGAGCGAAGCGCGCGCCCGCGTTCTGCTTGCCGAAGCGGAGGACCGCGCGTCCGAAATTCTCAAAAATGCGGAGACGGACTGCGCGATGTTGCGCGTAAACGGCGTAAAAGAGGCGGAGGCGCAGGCCTCGGCCGCCTATGAGCGCACGCTCTCTCTCGCCGCGAAAGAGGCGAAGGAGTACGCGGACGGCATTCTCGAGCGCACCGACGTGTATGTTGCGGAGATCGTGGGGAGGATCGTCAAGTGATCGAGCGGATGAGAAAATTAAATCTCATCGCCCTTTCCTACGAGCGCGACCGGCTCCTCGACGTCCTCGAACGCACGGGGGCGGCGGAAGTCAAACTGCACGCCGAAACGGAGGGCACGCAGCCCCTGCCCGAGGAGGGCGGGGAACTTTCCGCGCGCCTCAACGAGTGGGAAACCGCCCTTGAGACCCTCCTTTCGGAGTCCGAAAAATACGCCAAGGAGCACGGGATCAAGGACTTCTCCCTTCCCAAAGAAGAGACGGTCAGCTACCGTGAATTTCTCGCCGCGCGGGAAAATTTATCCGCGGCGGACGAACTTGTACAGAATATCAACGCTCTTTTAAGCGGCAAAAGCGGCGCCATTTCCGAACAGGCGCGCATTGCCCGCGCCCTTTCGGCGGCGGGTCCCTACCGCGAAGCGAGGGCGTTTTCTTCTTATGTAAATACCCGCCATACGGTCACAAAGTTGGGGCTCGTTCCCTCCGCCGCATGGGGGGATTGCCAAAAACAGCTCGGCGAGCTCTCCCTTTCCGCTTACGAAGCGGCAGAGGGCGAGAACGTCCTTCTCTCCGTTACCGTACATAAGAGCGCTCTTTCCGAGCTCGAACAAATTTTGGGCGGTGCGGGCTTTGTCTCCTGCCCCTACACGGGGGAACAGACGGGGGAGGAACTTCTCGCCTCTTTGGACGAAGAGCTCGAAGGGGAGAAGAAAAAGCAGGAGGAGGCCGAAAAGGCGCTCTTCTCCCTTGCGCCCGCCGTCAAGGAACTGCGGCTGTATTGCGACGCGCTCGGTTTCGAGCTCGAAAAGGCCGAACAGGCGGCAAAGCTCAGGGGCACGGAGCGTACCTTCCTCTTGGAAGCGTTCGTTCCCGCCGCCAAGGAAAACGACGTAAAAGCCGCCCTCGACGGGAGCGGGATCACGGTGTTCTACGAATTTTCCGACCCCGCCAAGGACGAGTTTGTCCCCACCCTCTTAAAGAACAACAAAGTCGTCGAAAATTTCGAGGCGATCACGAATATGTACTCCCCGCCGAACGCGCGGGAATTCGACCCCAACACGGTGATGTCCTTCTTTTACAGCGTCTTTTTGGGGTTCATCATGGCGGACGTCGGCTATGGGCTCTTGATGATGCTCGGCGGCGGCTTCCTCTATTTCAAGAACCGCGCCAAGAAGGGCGGGATCAAGTCCCTCGCGGGCGTGTTTGCGATCGGCGGAATTTTCGCCGTCGTTTGGGGAATTTTGTTCAATTCGATTTTGGGCATACAATTTCTGCCCTTTACGGTCATGCCCGACCCGCAGCATACGACTTGGAAATTCGTCGGCATCGACATTCCCGCCATGCTCATCATCAGCATGCTCATCGGCATTGCGCAGATCTGCGCGGGGTATCTCTGCAAATTCTGGCAGGAGTGCAGAAGGGGCCATTTTTGGGACGGCTTGTTCGACGGCGTCACGTGGGCGGTCTTTTCGGTGGGCATGGCGCTCGCCGTCGTCGGTCTCACCGAAGAATTCGGTCTCTCTCGGTTCACTATGGTAGGCGGAATTATCGCCGCCTCGGCGCTCGCAGTGTCCGTCCTCACGGCGGGTCGGCACGAAAAGTTTTTGGGCAAATTCACCAAGGGCTTCGGCGCGCTGTACGGCATCATCAACTATGTTTCGGACGTTTTGAGCTATGCCCGCCTCTACGGGCTCATGCTCTCGGGCGCGGTCATCGCGCAGATCATCTCGCAGTACGGGGTGCAATTCCTGACGGGCGGCAACGTCGCGCTCATGATCTTGGGCGCGGTCCTCATGGTGGTGGGGCACCTGTTCAACCTCGCCATGAGCCTTCTCGGAGCATACATTCACGACGCAAGATTGCAATATGTGGAATTTTACGGCAGATTCTTCCAAGGGGAGGGGGAGCTCTTCGCTCCGCTCGGCTCCAAGCGCAAGTACGTGCGCGTGATATAAAACGAAAAAACAAAGTGAAAACTTTTGGAGGTAAACAATGTTCACTACAGGTTACGTCATTGCATTGGTGGGGGTCGCGCTCTGCGTCCTGCTCTGCGGCGTAGGTTCGGCGATCGGTCTTTACAAGACGGGTAGCGCCGCGGCGGGCGTTTTGGGGGAAAATCCCAAGCTCTTCGGTAAGGTCTTGGTGCTCGTGCTCCTTCCCGCCACGCAGGGGATTTACGGCTTCATTATCGCCATCATCGCCGGGCGTCAGCTCACAGCCATCAATACGGAAATCGCAGAGATCGCAAGCGCGGGCGGCATCGCGGGCGCGGGCGGCATGTTGTCGCAGGGCTGGGCGATCTTCTGCGCAGTCCTTCCCATGACGGTCTCGGGTCTTGTCACGGGCATCTTCCAGGGCAAGGCGGCGGTCAACTGCATCCATGCGGTCGGCAAGCAGGAGAGTTTGGGCGGCAAGCTCGTTCTCTATCCCGCAATGATCGAGTTCTACGCGATCCTGGGTCTGCTCATCTCCATCATCTTGGTCTCCGCGGTGCCCGTTCTCTCTTACGTGCCCGTGGAAAACGCAACGGCGGCTTTGAGCCTTCTTTAAGCCATGGGAAAGGAAGATATCATCGCGCGCATTCTCTCCGACGCCGACGCGGAAGCGGGAAAGATCGTAGAGACGGCGCAAAAAAACGCCGCGGACAGGATCGCCGAGGCGGAGGAAGGGGCAAAGAGCCTCAAAGCGGAGACGGAAGAGGAGATTTCCGCGCGCGCAAAACGCATTTCCGAGGGGAAAGCGGCGGCGGCGCGGCTCGATTCTTCCAAACTTTTGCTTGCCGAAAAGAGGCGGGTCATCGACGAAATCTATGCCCGCGCCTTAAACGCGCTCCTTGCCTTGGGCGAGCACGAGAGCTTGGTCCTTGTCGAGCGGCTCTTAAAAGAGAATGCCGAAGAGGGGGACGAAGTGGTGTTTGCGTCCGACTATCCCCATGCTTTAAAGGCGGCGCGGCTTCCCGTTGTCGCCGAAAAGAAACTGAAGATCGGCAAATCGCAGGGCACGGGCGGCGGCTTTGTGCTCCGCGGAAAGGCGTGCGATAAGGACGTGACCTTCCGCGCCCTCCTTGCGTTCGACCGCGAAAAGAGCGAACCCGCGCTCGCGGCACGGTTATTCAAATAAGCAAATGATCGCAACCGTCTACACAAACGGCGTCATCGCCGTCAAAGAGAAGTCCCTGCTGGGCGAAAAACTGCTCCGCTTTGCCGAAATGAGCGCGGAGGAGGTCTTTCGCGCCCTCACGGAGAGCGGCTTCGGCGGCGGCTCGGAGGCAAAGAGCGTATCGGATGGCGAACTTTTGTGCCGCGCGGAGGAGGCAGTGCTCGACGCGTTTATCCGCGAATACGCCCCCTCGCAGGCGATCAAAGAGTATCTCTTCGCCCCGCGCGATTTTCACAATCTCAAGGCGCTCATCAAGGCGAGACTGCTCGGCTCCGACCCCGCGCCCATGCTCGCTTCGGAGGGAATGCGCTCTGTCGAAGAGCTCGAAAACTTGCTCGAGAGCGGCGCATACATCAAGGAACTTCCCGAAAACGCTTCGGGTGCGGAGATCGGCGCGGCGCTCGATAAGGCGCTGTATATTCACCTCTTCAAGGCGTGCAAGGGGAGCCCCCTCCTCAAAAAGCTGCTCGTCGGCAGAGTGGACAGGTTAAATATTTTAACGGCTCTGCGCGCTTCGGACAAGGAGTTCGCGGAGAGCTTGTATCTCGCAGGCGGAAAGCTGAAAAAAGAGACGCTTGGCGAGCTGTTCGACGGCAACGGGGAAGCGCTCAAACGCACCCCGTATGTACCATTTTACAAATCGGCGCTTTCGGCCAAGGAAGCGGGGAAACCGTTTACTGAGGCGGAGCGCGCCCTCGACAGGTTCGAGGCGGAATATTTCGGAGAGCACAAGTATGAGCTTGCGGGCAAGGAGCCCTTCCTCTACTACGTGTTCCGCCGCAGGGCGGAGATTGCGGATGTGCGCATTTTGCTCGTCTGCCTGAACGCGGGGCTCTCCGAGCAAGAGATCAAAAAGAGACTGAGAGCAATATGGTAGGAAAAATCGCAATCGTCGGCGACGGCGACAGCATCATGGTGTTCAAAGCGGCGGGGGTCGCCACCTTCCCCGCGGAGGACGAAAAAAAGGCGCGGGACGTCTTGCGCAAAGTCGCGCAGGAGTATCAGGTGATCTTCGTCACTGAGGAGCTTTCCCGCAAATTGGGCGATTTTTTGAAACGGTTCGACGAAACGCCCTATCCCGTCGTGCTCACCGTTCCCTCGGGGAAGGGCTCTTCGGGCTACGGCGACGAGATGTTGCGCTCCGCTATGGAACGCGCGCTCGGCGTAGACATTTTATTCCAGAAATAGGTTCGCGCGCTTAAAATAGCGCAAGAAAACGCATACGGAGCAAGATATGGTTGGAAAAACAGTAAAGGTATCGGGGCCGCTGATCGTGGCGGAGAATATGGCGGACTGCAAGATGTACGACGTCGTGCGGGTCTCGGAGCTCGGCCTCATCGGCGAGATCATCGAACTGAGGGGGGACAAGGCGTCCATACAGGTGTATGAGGAGACGTCGGGCCTCGGCCCCGGCGAGGACGTTTGGTCCACGGGCGAACCGCTCTCGGCGGAACTCGCGCCCGGGCTCATCACGGGCATTTTCGACGGCATCCAACGCCCGCTCACCACGCTGTATTGGAACTACGGCGACCGCATCTCCCGCGGCGTCTCCGTCAACAAGCTCGACCGCGAGAAGAAGTGGCGCTTCACCCCTCGCAAAAAGGCGGGCGACACAGTGGAGGCGGGCGATATTTTGGGCGTGGTGCAGGAGACGGAGATCGTCGAGCACCGCATTCTCGTGCCCTTCGGCGTAAGGGGGAGAATTCTCTCCGTTCGGGAGGGGGACTTTACCATCGAGGAGCCCATCGCCGAGATCGAAACGGAGACGGGCAAACGCCCCGTCTGCATGCTCCAGAAGTGGCCCGTCCGTAAGGGCAGACCCTATAAAGAAAAACTCAACCCCGATAAGCCCATGGTCACGGGCCAGCGGGTCATTGATACCCTCTTCCCCATTGCAAAGGGGGGCGTTGCGGCGGTGCCCGGTCCCTTCGGGAGCGGCAAGACGGTCGTCCAGCACCAGCTCGCAAAGTGGGCGGACGCGGACATCATCGTCTACGTCGGCTGCGGCGAGCGCGGCAACGAAATGACGGACGTTCTCAACGAATTCCCCGAACTCAAAGACCCCAAGACGGGGGAACCCTTGATGAAGCGCACCGTGCTCATCGCAAACACGTCGGATATGCCCGTTGCGGCGCGCGAAGCGTCCATTTATACGGGAATTACGATCGCCGAGTACTTCCGAGACATGGGCTACAGCGTGGCGATCATGGCGGACAGTACTTCCCGTTGGGCGGAGGCGCTCCGCGAAATGAGCGGACGTCTTGAAGAAATGCCGGGCGACGAGGGCTATCCCGCCTATCTTGCGAGCCGCCTTGCCGAGTTCTACGAACGCGCGGGCATCGTGAAATTGCTCGGAAGAGAAAACCGCGTGGGGTCGGTTTCCGCGATCGGCGCGGTCTCTCCTCCCGGCGGCGACCTTTCGGAGCCCGTTTCGCAGGCGACCCTTCGCATCGTCAAAGTATTCTGGGGGCTCTCCGCCTCCCTTGCCTACAAGCGGCACTTCCCCGCCATCGATTGGCTCATCAGCTATTCCCTCTATGCGGACAAGATGAAGGATTGGTACAACGAACAGGTGGGCAAGGACTTCCTCAAATACCGTCAGTTCGTCATGACCATTCTGCAGGAGGAAGCCGCCCTCGACGAGATCGTCCGTCTCGTCGGCATGGACGCCCTCTCTTCACGCGACCGCCTCGTCATGGAGACGGCCAAGACGGTGCGCGAGGACTATCTTCATCAAAACGCCTTCCACGAGGTGGACACCTACACCTCCATGCAAAAACAGCTTCTCATGCTCAGGCTCATCTTCGAGTTTTACCGCCTGTCGGAGGAGGCGCTCGGGCAATATGTTGCGCTCGACGACATTCTCGCCTGCTCCTTCAAGGAGAAGATCGGGCGGGCAAAGTACATTCCCGAGGAAAATCTCGCCGAGTTCGAGGAAATTTTGCGCACGATGAATGCGGAGATCAAGGCGCTCGAACAGGGAGGAAACGAAGATGTATAAAGAATATAAGACCATCCGCGAAGTGGTGGGGCCCCTTATGCTCGTCGAGGGCGTGGAGGGGGTCAAATACAACGAACTTGTGGACATCGTCTGCGCAAACGGGGAGACCCGCCGCGGCAAGGTGCTCGAGGTCAACCGCGACAAGGCGGTGGTGCAGCTCTTCGAAAATTCGCAGGGGTTGCAGATCGCCACGAGCAAGGCCCGCTTTTTGGGGCACAGCCAGGAGCTTGCCGTCTCGCGCGACATGCTCGGGCGGGTATTCGACGGCATGGGCAACCCCCGCGACGGCGGCGCGCCCGTCATTCCCGAAAAGATGGCGGACATCAACGGCGAGCCCATCAACCCCGCTGCGCGCGACTATCCCAACGAATTCATTCAGACGGGCGTGTCTGCGATCGACGGGCTCAACACCCTCGTGCGCGGGCAGAAACTCCCCGTGTTCTCGATGAGCGGCCTTCCCCATGCCGAGCTTGCGGCGCAGATTGCGCGTCAGGCAAAGGTGCGCGGGGGAGACAGCAAGTTCGCCGTCGTGTTCGCGGCGATCGGCATCACGTTCGAAGAGGCGCAGTACTTTGTGGAGGACTTCAAGCGCACGGGCGCCATCGAGCGCACGGTGCTGTTCACCAATCTTGCCAACGACCCCGCGGTCGAGCGTATCGCAACCCCCCGCATGGCGCTCACCTGCGCCGAATATCTCGCCTTCGAATGCGGCATGCACGTGCTTGTCATCATGACGGACATCACCAACTATGCCGAGGCGCTCCGCGAAGTATCGGCGGCGCGGCGGGAAGTTCCCGGGCGGCGTGGGTATCCCGGGTATCTCTACACCGACCTCGCCTCTCTGTATGAAAGAGCGGGGCGCATCCGCGGCAAGGAGGGGAGCATTACGCAAATTCCCATTCTCACCATGCCCGAGGACGACAAGACCCACCCCATTCCCGACCTCACGGGCTACATCACCGAGGGGCAGATCATTCTTTCCCGTGACCTCTATAAAAAGGGACTGAACCCGCCCATCGACGTTTTGCCGTCCCTCTCCCGTCTGAAGGACAAGGGCATCGGCAAGAACAAGACGCGCGAGGACCACGCGGACACGATGAACCAGCTCTTTGCAGCGTATGCGCGGGGCAAGGAGAGCAAGGAGCTCTCGGCCATCTTGGGCGAGGCGGCCCTTTCGGACGTGGATAAGCTGTATGCAAAGTTCGCCGAGGAGTTCGAAAAGGAGTACGTCAACCAAGGCTTTGAAACCGACCGCACCATCGAGGAAACGCTTGACATCGGCTGGAAGCTTTTGAAAATTCTGCCCAAGACCGAGCTCAAGCGCATCCGCGAGGAATACCTCACCAAATATTTGCCCAAATAACTCCGACCTGTCCCCGTAAACGGGGGCGGGTGGCGAGCGAAGCGAGACAGGCGGGGCGCTCTCCACTCTTTCGCCCTCCGCGCATGTGCGTCATTCCGAGCCGCAACGGAAAGAACGCAGTCCGACATGGCAATTCCCCGAGGGAATCTTGCTACGTCCAAGTACGTTATAACCAAGCCAAAACGTACCAAGATGCCTTCGCGGACTTGCTAAAACGAACTGCGTATTAAAATTACGGCTCAGCATGACGCATGTACATACAGACTGCGTCCCCACATTTTGGCTACTTCGCCTTGCGGCTCGTGCCGCCCTTAGACAACATAGAACGTGCGGGCGGGGCAGGGTGACATTTTGGAACGGCGTTCTGCTTATTCTACTTGCTCTCCCCAATCTGTCATTTCGAGTGGAGCGAAGCGGAATCGAGAAATCTCGCCTTATTATTAAATCATCATGACAAGACTCAACGTCAATCCAACCCGAATGGAGCTGAAAAAGCTGAAAGCGCGGCTTGCAACGGCCGTGCGCGGGCACAAGCTCTTAAAAGACAAGTCGGACGAAATGATCCGTCGTTTTACGCTGATCATCAGGGAAAATAAACGCCTCCGCGACGAGGTGGAGGCGTCTCTCGCGAATACGCTGCGGCAATTTTCGGTGGCGCGGTCGCTCACGCCCGAATACGCGGTAGAGGCGGCGTTCGGTATGCCCACTGCGGCGGTCACGGCGGAGTGCGGGGTGGAGAGCGTCATGGGGGTAGACGTCCCCAAGATCGAGCTCACTTCCTCGGTGCGGACGGACATCCTCCCTTACGCCTATTCGGAAATCACGAGCGAGGCGGACGAGAGCGTGCGGGAAATTTCGTCGGTGCTGCCGTCGCTTGTAAAACTTGCGGCGGTGGAGAAGTCGGTGCGGCTGCTTGCCGATGAGATCGAGCGCAACAAACGCCGCGTCAACGCCCTCGAATATGTGATGATCCCGCAGCTCGAGGAGACGATCAAGTACATTCGCGACAAGCTCGACGAAAACGAGCGCGCCGCCATCATCCGCCTCATGAAGGTAAAGAACAAGGCGTAAATAATTTCGTTGGTTTCTTTGCTCCGTCCTCCTTGCCCACCCCTTGAGGGTGGAGCATTGCATTCTGCCAACGGTTGATAACCGTTGGCGCAATGCGACATGAGTGAGCGCATCAGAGGCGCGAACGGTGACCGAACACGGGTTTCTACCCGTGTGAGAAAGGTGTCACGCGCAAAACGCGTGACGGAAGGGGTGTCGTTCGAAAAGAAACCAACGAGGAAACTCCCAACAGAACCCCCTCCTCGGGAGGGGGACTAAGGGGGTGGGTGCCCTTGCCGTCCCTTTTAGGGAAAGTACCCGCGAAGCGGGTGGTTCTCTAAAACCCCTCAGTCACTTCGTGACAGCTCCCCTATAAGGGGCGCCAAGGCGGTGTCCTCGTCTCTTACTCGCCCGCCCTCGCGTAAGCGGGGGAGGGGTAGGGGAGGGGGCCACCTCATTTCAAAAAAAATCCAAAAAAGGAGAAAAATAAAAATGTTAAACGAAAAGATCGCGGCAATGCTCAACGACCAGATCAACAAGGAACTCTACTCGGCGTATCTCTATCTCGATTTCGCCAACTACTATGCCGACGAAGGCTTAGACGGCTTTGCGCATTGGTACGAAGTGCAGGCGCAGGAGGAGCGCGATCATGCGATGATGCTCCGCCGCTACCTCATCAACAACGGCCACCGCGTCGTGTTCGAGGCGGTCGCCAAGCCCGACAAGACCTTCAAGGCCCACATCGATCCCCTGAAGGCGGGCTACGAGCACGAGCAGTATGTCACCTCCCTCATCACCGACATCTACCACGAGGCGGCGGGGCAGAAGGACTACCGCACCATGCAGTTCCTCGATTGGTTCATCAAGGAGCAGGGCGAAGAGGAGACGAACGCGGACGACATGGTCAAGAAGTACAAGCTCTTCGGGCAGGACGCGAAGGGGCTTTATGCTCTCAATCAAGAGCTCGCCGCCCGCGTCTATACGCCTTCCGCCACCGGCCCCGCTATGTAAACAACACCATGTAAACAAAAAAGCAAAGCATACGCCGCGCGCGGGCATCCTGCCCGCGCGCGGCGTTTTATCATTTCGCCCTGTACACTATTCTAATCACGTCACCCTGCCCCCGCCCGCTGTTCTGATTACGTCACCCTGCCCCGAACCATTCTAAAATACGTCACCCTGAGCGTAGTCAAAGGGTGTCCGCATTAAACAAGGACATGTTTCGACTTCGCTCAACATGACGTAATTTTAGAATGGCGCTCCGTCCCCCCCACTTGGCTGCCCCTTGAGGGGGAGCCGTCGCCCCGCCCGCACGTTCTATGTTGTCTAAGGGCGGCACGAGGAGCTTGCGACGAAGTAGAAATCTCGCCTTATTATAATGCGGTAGAGACCCATTCGACTCCGCTTTGCTCCGCTCAGGGTGACATTTTTAGAATAATGTTCGGTTTCTCCTTGCTGTCCTTCAATTAGTCATTTCGTCCTGCGCGCGGTGTTTTGTCATTTCGACCTAGCCGCAGGCGGAGTGGAGAAATCTTTGCTTATTCTGCGTTACCGCTTGCCTTTTTGTCCATAATGTGGTAAACTATTAACTGTTTTTCAAAGAACAAGGAGCAACTATGCACAACATCATTCCCATTACAGAAGACCTCTACTATGTCGGCGGGAGCGACAGACGGCTCTCGCTGTTCGAAAACGTCTACCCCGTGCCGCGCGGGGTGTCCTACAATTCCTATCTTCTGCTCGACGAAAAGACGGCGCTGTTCGACACGGTGGACCCCTCTGTTGCCGATCTCTATCTCGAAAACGTCGCGGCGGCGCTGAATGGAAGGCAGCTCGACTATCTCGTCGTTCACCACATGGAACCCGACCATTCGGCCACCTTTCTGCGCCTTGTAAAGAGCTATCCCGAGGCGACGATCGTCACAAGCGCGAAGGCGGCGCAGATGATGAAGAACTTCTTCCCCTTCGACGGCGCGAACGTTCAGATCGTCAAGGAGGGGGACGTCCTCTCTACGGGCAAGCACAGCTTTACCTTTGTCGCCGCGCCCATGGTGCATTGGCCCGAAGTGCTGTTCTCCTTCGATACCACGACGGGCACCCTCTTCTCGGCGGACGCCTTCGGCACGTTCGGGGCTCTGGGCGGCAGTATTTTTGCCGATGAGGTGAACTTCAAAGAGGAATTTCTCTCCGACGCCCGCAGATATTATTTCAACATCGTGGGCAAATACGGCATTCAGGTGCAGACCGTCCTCAAAAAGGCGGCTGGGCTCGACATCAAAATGGTCTGCCCCCTGCACGGCCCCGTTTGGCGGAAGGATATGGGTTACTATCTCGGTTTATACGATACTTGGAGCAAGTACGTACCGGAGGAGAAGGGCGCGGTCGTCTTTTACGGCACCATTCACGGGCACACGGGGAACGCGGCGGAAATTCTGGCAACAGCCATTGCGCAGCACGGCGCACCCGTCAAGGTGTACGACGTCTCGCAGACCGAGCTCTCCCAACTCGTTGCGGAGGCGTTCCGCTATTCCCATCTCGCCTTTGTCTCTGCGACGTACAATAACGGCATTTTCCTGCCCATGGAGCAGCTTTTGCACGATCTTGCGGCGCACAATTTCCAAAACAGGAAGTATGCGCTCGTCGAAAACGGCAGCTGGTCGCCGCAGGCGGGGACGCTGATGAAGAACATGATCGGCGAGTGGAAGAACATGACGCAGATCGGCGAAAAGGTGACGCTTCTCTCCTCTGTCAAGGAGGAGCAAGCGGAGGCGCTCCGCACCCTCGGCGCACAGCTCGCCGCAGATATTATTGTCTAAACGTTTGCCTTCTCCCCCTCCCCCGCGCGCGGTAGCGCGTCATTCCGAGCCGTATAAGCAATAACAAAGTCCGACATGGCAATTCCCCGAGGGAATCTTGCTACGTCCAAGTACGATTAAAACCACCCAAACCCGCGTCATTCCGAGCCACAGAGGAAAGAACGAAGTTCGACATGGCAATTCCCCGAGGGAATCTTGCTACGTCCAAGTACGTTCAAAACCGAGCCCAAACGTACCAAGATGCCTTCGCGGACTTGCTAATGGACTACGTACACACATTCCGGCTACTTCGCACTACGTGCTCGTGCCGCCCTTCGACAACATAGAACGTGCGGGCGGGGCAGCATGACGCTTTGAAGAAGCTAAGCGGAACCCCCTCCCACGGAGGGGGCAAGAGAAACCCAAAGGAACTCCCTCCACCCTCGGAGTACTAAGGGGGCGGGTGGCGCCGCAGGCGTCAGGTGGGGCGCATTCCCAAAATGTCATTTCGAGTGGAGCGTAGCGGAATCGAGAAATCTCTGTATTATTGAAAATTGGAAAAGATGTCTCGACTACGCTCGACATGACAGTTTAAGAACAAAAAATTCAAAAAAGGAGATATAAAAACATGAAGTATGTATGCAATGTATGCGGTTACACGTATGACGAAGAGGCGGGCGATCCCGACAACGGCATTGCGCCCGGCACCAAGTGGGAGGATATTCCCGACGACTACACCTGCCCGCTCTGCGGCGTCGGCAAGGAAGATTTCTCCGCCGAATAACTCCATTTCTCCTCCCCCCGTGCGGGGAGGATTTTTTGTCCTTCCCAACGTATTCGGTATGCGAAAAACCCACTCCCCCCGAAATAAGTTGACGGCTTTCCGCGTTCGTGCTATAATAGGCGCGAAATCAAATCGAGGTGCAAACAATGAACGAACGTTACGAACTCAATAAAAATTTGGCGCAAATGCTCAAGGGCGGCGTCATCATGGACGTCACCACGCCCGAGCAGGCGAAGATTGCAGAAGAGGCGGGCGCGTGCGCAGTGATGGCGCTCGAGCGCATCCCCGCAGATATCCGCGCGGCGGGCGGCGTCTCCCGCATGTCCGACCCCAAGATGATCAAGGGGATCCAGAACGCCGTCTCCATTCCCGTCATGGCGAAGTGCCGCATCGGCCACATCGCCGAGGCGCAAATTCTGGAGGCGATCGAGATCGACTACATCGACGAGAGCGAAGTCCTCTCTCCCGCCGACGACAAATACCACATCGACAAAACACAGTTCAGCGTGCCCTTCGTCTGCGGCGCGCGGGACCTCGGGGAGGCCCTGCGGCGCATTGCCGAGGGGGCTTCCATGATCCGCACCAAGGGGGAGCCTGGCACGGGCGACGTCGTGCAGGCGGTCCGCCATATGCGCATGATGATGAGCGAGATAAGAAAGGTCGCCGCGATGCGCGAGGACGAACTCTACGAAGAGGCAAAACAGCTCTGCGTGCCCTATGAACTTGTCAAGTACGTGCACGACAACGGCAAACTTCCCGTGGTCAACTTTGCGGCGGGCGGCGTGGCGACTCCCGCAGACGCCGCGCTCATGATGCAGCTCGGCGCAGAGGGGGTGTTCGTGGGAAGCGGCATCTTCAAATCGGGGAACCCCGCAAAGCGCGCCCGCGCTATTGTGCAGGCGGTCACAAATTACAACGACCCCAAAATTCTGGCGGAACTTTCGGAGGATTTAGGAGAGGCGATGGTCGGCATCAACGAGCAGGAGATCGCCCTCCTCATGGCGGAGCGCGGCAAATGATCGGCGTGTTCGCACTGCAGGGGGCGTTCCTCGAACACGAGCAAATGCTTGCAAAGCTCGGCGCGCCCTATAAAGAAATTCGGCGGAAGGAGCACTTCACCGATGGGCTGGACGGGCTCATCCTCCCCGGGGGCGAGTCCACCGTGCAGGGAAAACTGTTGCGCGAAGAGGGACTTTTGGAGCCCGTCAAGGAGGCGATAAAGGGCGGACTTCCCGTGTTCGGCACCTGCGCGGGGCTCATTTTGCTCGCCAAGCGCCTTTCAAACGACGAAAACGTCTGGCTGGACGCCCTCGACGTCACGGTCAGGCGCAACGCCTACGGGCGGCAGCTCGGCTCCTTCAAGGCGGACCTTCCCTTTGAAGGGGTGGGGAATTATCCCGCCGTCTTTATCCGCGCCCCCTATGTGGAGGAGCTCGGCCCCGAAGCGCACGCACTTGCCGAATGGGGGGAAAAGATCGTCGCGGTACGTCAGGGACATATGCTTGCGACCGCATTTCACCCCGAACTCACGCCCGACGTGCGCATTCACGAATATTTCCTCCGCGAGTTCGTCTCTTAAGGCCTACCCCTTTTAGGGGGCGGCATACAAGGCTCCTCCTCAGGAGGAGCTGTCACCGTAGGCGACTGAGGTGGTGAGCGATTAAAAAAGGACACCACCCCCCTACCCCCCCTCCTCAGGAGGGGGCATATAAACAAAACCTCTCCACCTAAAAGGGCCAGCAAGGTTTCAATAGAACCCCCTCCTCGGGAGGGGGACTAAAGGGGTGGGCAAACATTCCAAATGTCACCCTGAGCGGAACGAAGTGGAGTCGAACGGGTCTCTACCGCATTATAAAAAGGCGAGATTTCTCCACTCCGCTCATTGCATTCGCTTCGGTACTTCGCCTTCGACTCGTGCCGCGCTTAGAGAATCAAAACCTCGCGCGGGGCGAAATGACAATAGAAAGGATAGCAAGAGAGGGCTCACGCTCGACTCATTCTCGCCCTCCCCCACGTCAGCGGGGGAGGGGTAGGGGAGGGGGCTCCTTATTCCAATCAAACCTTATGAATTCCGTCAACTACGACAACCTCATGCTCCAAACGCTTGCGGAACACAAAGGCGAGAGCCTGCTTCTGCACAGCTGTTGCGCGCCCTGTTCGAGCTATTGCCTCGAACAGCTTTTTTCCGCGCTCAAGACCACTGTCTTTTATTACAACCCCAATCTGGACACGGCCGAGGAGTACGAAAAGCGCAAAAAAGAGCAGATCCGTTTACTACGCGAAACGGGTTGGGCGGACTTTCTCGACTGCGACTATTCCCCCGAGGCATTTCAAGAGATCGCCCGCGGCTACGAAGCGGAAAAGGAGGGAGGCAAACGCTGTGCGCGGTGTTTTAAGTTGCGGCTCGAACGCACGGCGCAGGAGGCAAAGGCGCGCGGGTACGCCTTTTTCGGCACCACGCTCACCCTTTCGCCCCTGAAGAACGCAAAACTCATCAATGAGATCGGCTTTGAACTTTCTCGGGAGTACGGCGTAAAGTATCTGCCGAGCGACTTCAAAAAGCGGGGCGGGTATTTGCGCTCCATCGAGCTTTCCAAGGAGCACGCCCTCTACCGCCAGAACTATTGCGGCTGCCAATATTCCAAACGTTGATATGGCGCGAATATGGCGCGGCGGCGACTGCTTTTGCAGTCGCCGCCGCGCCTTTTTGGTTATTCTACCGGTTTCGCCGTCAATAAGCTATTTGAAAATTCCTCTTTGGGCAGTTCCCCGCCGCTTTGCAATACGTTCAAAAAAATCTCTCCGAGCCGCGCCCCCTCGCGCACCGCCCGATCAAAGAGTTCGTCCGCCGAGTTCCCCCGTCCCTCCGAGAGGGAGGCAAAGTGCTCGCCCGCAACGTAGTCGGGCTCGGGGTTCTCACGCGGGTAGAGGCGGGAGAGATACCGCTTTGCATGGAAGAAATTCTCCGTTCTTTTCCAGCCCCGCTGCGCCGAGTAGCATTTCCCGTGGAAGAAATCGAGGTACCGCACAAAGTTCTTCACGCCGCGGTCGAAGCGGGCCTTGGTCACTTCCTCCCGCTCGAGCCTATCCCCGAGGTAGCCGTACAGCCGCGCCGCCGTGCCGTGCGCAATAATTTTTTTGGACGAAAAGGCAAAGTCGAACTTTTCCGCTTCCCGCCCTCTTTTCTCGCGCAAAAACCAGACGTCCCAATCGTTCTCCATCTGCTGGTGTTCCCGCTTCTGGCACCGGAACTCCTCGAGATAGTTGTACACAAAGGGGTGGAAGGAGGTATCCGCGGCATAGTGGGTGATGTAGCCGAGCACATAAGAAAGCGCCTGCGCATGTTCCTCTTCGCTCAGGCGGGGCGCGCCCTCCTTCCCGCGGAGAACGTCCAAAAAGAGGGAGAACACGTCATATACGCGGAAGCGGTGCATAAATCTGCCGAGATTGAATTCGCTCCTGTTGCCGATGCGGTAAAAGAAAAAGACGTCGGGTCCCTGGCAGCCGAGGAAATATTCGTCGGGGAAGCGCTCCACGACGCTCTTTGCATTTTGCGGAAGGGCGTTTTTCACCTCCTCCGCAATGAGTTGATGGGTAATAGACGAAGGCATAGAGGCTCCTTACTTTGATATTATATCCCTTTTGCGAAAAATAAGCAAACGCCTTTTCAGGAATTTTTCAAAGCCGCAAAAGAAAAACCGCCGCAAAGGCGGTCAAATTTTATGCGTGGGAGGGTCGTACCGCTTGGGTTCGTCCGTCAGTCCGAGCAGGTAATCGACGCTTGTGTTGTGGAGTTCGGCAAGACGGATGAGAATGTCTGTCGGAATATCGTTTTCGCCCGTTTCATATTTGGAATAACCCGTCTGGGACATTCCCAAAATGCGCGCAATCTGCGTCTGGCTCATATCCTTATCTTCGCGCAAGTCCCTGATGCGCCGGTAGATTTTTCTCATTTTCCGCAATATTCCGAAAAAATTATAACATAGGTATCTCCAAACACTTGACATTTAACCTATTTTAGGTTAGAATAAGAATGTAGGTTACAAAATACGACAAATTTTTTAAGGAGAGAGCTTCTTTATGAAAACAATTGGCAATATTCTTTGGTTCTTGTTTACCGGTTTATGGACGGGCCTCACATGGTTTGTCACCGGCTTGCTTTGGTGCGTGACCATCGTCGGCATTCCGTTCGGTCTGCAGGCGTTCAAGCTCGGTCGGCTTTCTTTCTGGCCCATGGGCACGGAGATCAACAAGCACTTCGGCGCGCATCCCATCGCAAACATTCTTTGGTTCATCTTCGGCGGATTTGCGTTGGTGATCGAATTCGTGGTCCTCGGGCTTGTCTGGTGCGTAACCATCATCGGGATCCCCTTCGGTCTGCAGGCGTTCAAACTCGCGGGGCTTGCGCTCTGTCCTTTCGGGGCGACCTTCGGCAAGAAGGGAGCGCAGGAAAAGAAGAATTGACAAATAAAATCACGGCCTTTCGCCGTGATTTAAACTCCATATTTTTGAAACATCGCCGTACCGTTCAAGGGTGCGGCGATGTTTTATTTACATTTTTTTCTGGAGGGCTCGCTCGCCGAAGAGGGCGGCGCCGAGACGCACCATGTTCGCGCCGTGCTCTATACACAGCTCCCAATCTCCGCTCATGCCCATGGAAAGATACTCGATATTCGGGAAGTCCACGCGCGCCCGTTCGAACAGTTTGCGCATCTTTTCGCAGAGAGGAATAAGAATGCTCTCGTCGTCCGTGTGCGGCAGCATCGCCATAAACCCCTTCACGCGCAGGCCTTCCGCAAGGGAGAGCCGTTCAAGCGCCGCCATGCCCTCCGAGAGGGGATAGCCGCCCTTCGTCTCCTCGTTCCCGATGTTGATCTGAATGAGAATATCGCTTACGACTCCCGCTTTTAAAGAGAGCTTGGAAATTTGCGCCGCGAGCTCGTCGCGGTCCACCGATTGAATGAGGAAGGTTTTGCCGATGAGGTACTTTACCTTATTGCATTGGAGACGCCCGATAAAGTGCCGCCGCGCGCCGTGTACAAGGCCGAATTTTTCGCAAAATTCCTGCACCCTGTTCTCGCCGATATCTTGAATTCCCGCCGCGATCGCTTGGTTGATCTCCTCGGCCGTGCGGGTCTTGGTGGCGGCGACGAGGGTCACCTTTTCGCCGAACGGGTTGCCTTTTCCGATCTTTTGCAGAATATTTTCAAAGTCACTCGTCATAGAGCACGACCTCGTTTTTGTGAAGCAGCGTTTGATATTCGGGCAGGCCCTGCGCCGCATTGTAAAACGCCGCCTGCACGAGCACCTTTCTTCCCGTGATCTCTTCGAGGAAGGGGAAGGGGACTTCGATCTGCCCCACGCGGAAGCGGATGAGTTTCTCCTCGTCCTCCTCCGGAAGATTGAACCACAGATGCCGCTTTAAAAGCGCAATGTCCACCGCCGAGGTGTAGAACTCCACGAGGTAGTCCTTTTTTGTGCGCGAAGGTTTTTTCAGTCCCTTTTCGCCCCCGAGATAGGTGATGTAGACAACGCTCGCGTTCTCATCCCGCGCCACGGCGAGGAATTCGCTCCTCTGCACGTCCCGTTTCTTATAGTCCTTGTCCGTTCGCACGAGGTGAAAGATGAGGTGAAAGAGATAGAGGGGAAAGATCCCGACAAGAATGTATAAATAGACGGGGTCCTTGGTCGCCATCCAAACGCCGAGGAAAGCGAGCATCGCGACGGTGAGCGCGATGAGAATGATATAAAACAGCTTGCCGAGCTTTCTTGTGGCGGCGGGTTTTTCTTTCATCCCCTCTATTTTACTCCAAACGGGGGCAAAAAGCAAGCGTCCGCGCGGGGCTTTTCCATTTTGCTTGACAAATGAAACGTTTTATTATACAATCGGGGTATGATTATTTTGGGGCTCGACCCGGGGCTCGGCACCATGGGCTACGGCGTGGTGGAAAAGGATGCAAACGGCAACTGCAGCGCGGTAGATTACGGGGTGGTGAAAACGCCCCCAAACGAAAATCTTGCCGTGCGGCTGTGCATTCTCGAGGACGGCGTCAATAAAATTTTCGATAAATTCAAGCCGGACGAAGCGGCAATGGAGGAATTGTTTTTCTCCAAGAACATCACCACGGGCATTGCGGTGGCGCAGGCGCGGGGGGTGATGCTCCTCACCTGCAACAAGCGTTGCGGGCGGATCTTTGAATACACGCCCAACCAGATCAAACAGGCGCTCACGGGCTACGGCGCGGCGGACAAGGGGCAGATGCAGCGGGTGGTGGCAAGCCATCTGCGCTTAAAGAGCATTCCCCGTCCCGACGACGCGGCGGACGCCTTGGCGGTCGCCCTCTGCCACGCTTTCACCAGCCGCTTCGCCTCCCTCTTCGGAATAAGGTAGAAAAGACTCTTGGCGCCCCTCATAGGGGAGCTGTCGCGCTTGCGCGACTGAGGGGTTCTCCGAGAGTCCCCCCAAACCAAGCAGGAAAAATCATTATGATAGGATATTTAAGAGGAAAAGTCAAAGAACTGACCCCCGACTACGTTCTGTTGGACGTCAACGGCGTGGGGTACGAAGTGGTGTGCTCGGGCGCGGCGTTTTCGCGTCTTTCGGGCGTAAAGGCGGGCGAGGACGGCGAAGTTTACACCTATCTCAAGGTGAGCGAGGACGACGTCACCCTCTTCGGCTTTGCGGACGTGCACGAAAAACAGCTCTTTTTGCGCCTCACCTCCGTGCAGGGAGTGGGGGCGAAGAGTGCCATCGCCATTCTCTCGTCGATGAAACCGAGCGAAGTCTCCGATGCGATCGCAACGGCCGACAGCAAGCGGCTCTCGGCGGTGAAGGGCGTCGGCAAAAAGACGGCGGAGCGCATCATTTTGGAGTTGCACGGCAAAATTTCGGCGGACGAACTGCTCGGGCAGGAGAGCGTCGGCGGCAGGGTCTCCTCTCTTCCCAAGGAGGAGGACGACGACGCAGTATCCGCGCTCATGGGCTTGGGCTTTACCAAGCAGGAGAGCGCGCGCGCCGTGGACCGCGCAAAGGCGGCGGGCGCAAAAACGGTGGAGGAGATCATCGCCCTCGCCCTTCGCGGCATGTGAGCTTTGGGCGCAAACGAGATAAAAGGGGAACGCAATGTTTAACGACGATTACGACGAATTCGGCGAAGAGCGGCTGCTCACAAGTACCAAGAGCGCATACGACGCGGAGGAAAACGCCCTGCGCCCCAAGACGATGGAGGAATACGTCGGGCAGGACAAGATCAAAGAAAATCTCTCGGTGTACATGGCGGCAGCCAAGGCGCGGGGGGAGGCGCTCGACCACGTCCTCTTATACGGCCCTCCCGGGCTCGGCAAAACGACGCTCGCCCACATCATCGCGGGCACCATGGGCTCTCAAATCAAATTAACGAGCGGCCCCGCCATCGAGCGGCAGGGGGACCTCGCCGCCATTTTATCCAATCTCAACGAGGGGGACGTTCTGTTCATCGACGAGATCCACCGCCTCAACCACACGGTGGAGGAGACCCTCTATTCGGCCATGGAAGATTTCGCCCTCGACATCATCGTGGGCAAAGGCCCCATGGCGCGCAACATCCGTCTGCCCTTGAAGCGGTTCACCCTCATCGGGGCGACCACCCGCGCGGGCATGCTCTCCTCGCCCTTGCGCGACCGTTTCGGCATCTTATGCCGTCTCGACATGTACACCCCCTCCGAACTTCAGAAGATCGTTACCCGTTCGGCGCGCACACTCGGCATCTCTGTGGAGGAGAAGGGCAGCTATGAGATCGCCCGCCGTTCCCGCGGCACCCCCCGTATTGCCAACCGTCTTTTGAAGCGGGTGCGCGATTTTTCGGCGGTGTCGGGCAGCAACATCGTCACCGAGGACACGGCGAAGGCGGCGCTTTCCCGCCTCGAGATCGACGAACTCGGGCTCGACGAAACGGACAGGAACCTGCTCCGCGCCCTCATCGAAAAGTTCAACGGCGGCCCTGCGGGCTTAGATACCCTCGCCGCCACCATCAACGAGGACGTGAACACCATCGAGGACGTGTACGAACCCTATCTTCTGCAGCTTGGGTTCATCGCGCGCACGCCCCGCGGGAGAGTCTGTCTCAAGGGCGGCTACGAGCACATGGGCATTTCCATTCCCGAATCGGTCCGCAAACAACTCTCGGTATTTGACTAAATAAAAGATTACCGCGTCATTCTGCCCCAAGCATTCTAAATATGTCATTTCGACCAAGCCGCTTTGCGGCGCGTGGAGAAATCTTGCCTTATTAAAACTGCGGTAGAGATTTCTCGACTTCGCCTGCGGCTCCGCTCGAAATGACAATTAGAACGGCGGGGAAAACCTTGCCCACCCCTTGAGGGGTGGGTGTCGCCCCGCCCGCGCATTCTATGTTGCCGAAGGGCGGCACGAGGAGCGCCAGCGACGAAGTAGCGTAGCGAGACGGAAGGGATTCTCCGAAAGCCTTATAGAAACCCTTTCCCTCTCACTGCGTTCGGGTACTTTCCCTTTCAGGGACAGCAAGGGCAAGCGGAGCACGCAACGAAACCCCCTCCATCGGAGGGGGATTAAGGGGGTGGGCAACATTACCCCCTCCCCACATTCCAAAACCATGAAAACATCCGACTTTTACTACAACCTCCCCGAGGAGCTCATCGCACAAACGCCTGCGGAGCCGCGCGATTCGTCGCGGCTTTTGGTGTACCATAGAGAAACCAAGCAGATCGAGCACCGCATTTTCCGCGACATTACCGACTATCTCAAGGCGGGCGACGTTCTCGTCGTCAACCGCACCAAGGTGCTTCCCGCGCGGCTCTACGCCCACACCCAAAACGGCGGCGCGGTGGAAGTGTTGCTCTTAAAGCGTCTGCAGCTCGACGAATGGGAAGTCCTCGTCCGCCCGGGCAAAAAGTGCAGACCCGGGGCCAAGCTCACCGTTAACGAAGAGCTCTCTTTGGAAGTCCTCTCCGTCACCGAGACGGGGGAGCGAATCGTGAAATTTTATTTTGACGGCGCCTTTGAGGACGTCCTTTCCCGCGCGGGCACCATGCCCCTTCCTCCCTACATTCACGAAAAACTCGCCGATGAGAACCGCTATCAAACGGTGTATTGCAAGGAAAACGGCTCGGCGGCGGCGCCCACGGCAGGGCTGCACTTCACCGAGGAGCTCCTCGAAAAGTTGCGTCGTATGGGGGTGGAGATCGTGGAGGTGTTGCTCCACGTAGGCCTCGGCACCTTCCGTCCCGTCAAGGTGGAGAACGTCGAAAACCACGTCATGCACAGCGAATATTACGAGGTGAGCGAGGAGGCGGCGGAAAAAATCAACCGCGCAAAGAGGGAAGGCCGTCGCATTGTCGCCGTCGGCACGACCTCGGTGCGCACCCTCGAAACGGTCGCCCGCGAGGGCGGCACGGTTTCGGCGGGCAAAGGGGACACGCAGATCTTTTTATACCCGCCCTACAAAATGAAGTGTGTCGATGCGCTTATCACCAACTTCCACCTGCCCGAGAGCACCCTTCTGATGCTCGTGAGCTGTCTCTGTTCCCGCGAGGAGGTGCTGCACATCTACGAGGTGGCGGTGAGGGAAAAGTATAGATTTTTCAGTTTTGGCGACGCGTGCCTCTTTTTATAAGCGACGCATCTCTTTGTCGCGTTGCGGCAACCCTCAGTCATTTACCTCATAGTAAACTCCTTCGGGTTTTCCTCGCGCTCCTCGACCTGCTTGCTTCTAAAAAGAGGCGAAATGTGGACGCTCTTGGCTCCCCTCATAGGGGAGCTGTCACCGCAGGTGACTGAAGGGTTCTCCGAAAACCCTTTCGTCGCTTACGCGCCACTTTCCCTTTCAGGGACAGCAAGGGAAAACGCTATTTCAAGAATCACTCCCAAAAGGAAACAAACCGTAACGATCATGGCATCCGAAAACTTTTCATTCGAAATTTTAAAAACCGACCCCGAAACGGGTGCGCGCGCGGGAATTTTCCACACCCCGCACGGCGACATTGAGACTCCCGTCTACATGCCTGTGGGCACGCAGGCGACGGTGAAGGGGGTCCTGCCCGACACCCTCAAGGAAATCGGTTCGCAGATCATTCTCTCCAACACCTATCACCTCTACATGCGCCCGGGCGACGACCTCATCGCGCGTGCGGGGGGACTGCACAAATTCATGAATTGGGATCGCCCCATTCTCACTGACAGCGGCGGATTTCAGGTCTTTTCCCTCTCTTCGCTCAACAAGATCAACGACGACGGGGTGACTTTTTCCTCCCACGTGGACGGAAGCTATCACACCTTCACCCCCGAAAAGGCGATGGCGATCCAGCACAATTTAGGCTCGGACGTCATTATGGCGTTCGACCAGTGCAGCGAGTACGGCTACACGCACGAACAGGCAAAGCAGGCGATGGAGCGCACGGCAAAGTGGCTCGAACGCTGTTATCACGCACACAACGACCCCAAGCAAGCCCTCTTTCCCATCGTGCAGGGGAATTTTTACGAGGATTTGAGGGAGGAGAGCTTAAACCGCTGTCTGCCCTTTGTCAAGCACGGGATCGCCATCGGCGGACTGTCGGTGGGGGAGCCCAAACCGCGCATGTATGAACTTTTGGACTTTTTACAGCCCAAACTTCCAACTGATGTTCCCCGCTACCTCATGGGGGTGGGCTCGCCCGACTGCCTCGTAGAGGGGGTGATGAGGGGAATAGACATGTTCGACTGCGTGCTGGCGACCCGCGTCGCGCGCAACGGCACCGCGCTCACCTCCCGCGGGAAGGTGGTGGTGCGCAACGGCATGTACAAGGAGGACTTCACCCCCCTCGACCCCGACTGCGACTGCTACTGCTGCAAGCATTACACCAAGGCGTATTTGCGCCACATGGTGAACGTGGGGGAGATGACGGGCGCCATGCTCCTTTCCCTGCACAATATCGCATATTTGCATAAACTCATGCGAGGCTTAAGAGAGAGCATTCTCGGCGGATATGTGCGGGAATTTGCACACGAATTTTACAAAAAACAGCAAGAAACGGGCGTTTCGCAGGGGTAATGGGTAGAATTTTTTCCCAAAAAAGAAAATTTTCCCCGAAAACGCTTGCCAAAAAATCAAAAACAAAGTATCATGGGTACAAGAGAAAAAAGGAGACGGCAAAATGAATTTTTGGAATTTATTGGAAGAAACAACTGCAAATAGTACGTCGGGCGGCTGGCAGCAATACATGGTGTATATCCTGCTCGGCGTGATCTTAGTCCTCTTGGTGGTATGGCTGCTCTTCTCGGGCAGAAAGAACAAACAACGCCAGAAGGAGTACATGGAACAGCTCGACGCCATTGCCCCCGGCAACAAGGTCAAAACGGCGGGCGGCATTTGCGGCATCGTCGTGGAAGTGTGCGACGACAACACTGTCATCATCGAAACGGGCAGCGAAGTCTCGGGCAAGTCCTACATCAAGATGGACAAAGAGCTCATCGCCCAGACGGACGCAAAGGGTCCTACGCAGATCGCCCGCGAGCAGGTAGAGGCGGCGAGAAAGGCGGAGAAAGAGGCGAAGGAAGCGGAAAAGAAAGGGGAGAGCGCTCCCGTCGAACCCGCGTCGCCCGAGCCCGCCGAAGAACCCTCCGAACCCGAAACAAAGGAATAACACGAAATCACACGAAGAGCCTTCCCCCCGCGGAAGGTTTTTTCTTTTGCCTCCCGCTTTGTCCGTGCGTCATTCCGAGCCGAATTGTTATTACAAAGTCCGACATGGCAATTCCCCGAGGGAATCTTACTACGTCCAAGTGCGATTAGAACCAAACACAAACGCAACAAGATGCCTTCGCGGACTTTCCTCCGCGGACTGCGTGCCCGCATTTCGCCTCAGCATGACGCATGTACACACAGGCTTCGTATCCAATTCGGCTACTTTGCCTGCGGCTCGCGCCCTCCTTTCAGGGACAGCAAGGGGAATGCCATTCTCAAATGTCATTTCGACCGAAGTGAGCGCAGCGAACGGAGTGGAGAAATCTCTACCGCATTCCCTCCGCAACCGTCATAAACTTCCCTCCTCGCGCATAACGTAAACAAAAAGGCATGCGAGGTGGGGATATGGAGACGTTCAAAAAAGCGGTCAAGGAGTGCGGGCTTGCGGCGGTGCTGTCCACCGTCTTTTCTCTGTTCGCGTTGGCGTTGTTTGCGGTTTTCGTGCGCGCCTACGCCCCGTCCGACACGACCATCGCCATTGTCGATCGCATCATTCTTTCTCTCGGCGTCTTTGTCTTTTCGCTTCTCTTCATCCGCCGCGAACGCGCGCTCTTCAAGGGAGCCGCAGCGGGCGTGCTCTCCCTTTTTCTCACAACGGTGGTGTTCGGCTGTATCGGCGGCTTTCATTTTACGCCGATGTTCCTCATCGAACTGCTCCTTGTCGCCGTATTCGGCGGTTTGGGCGCTCTTTTGGGGGTAAAATTGAGGAAAGAATAGAAAAAACAGTTGCTATTTTCCGCCCGCCGATGTATAATAGAGAAAAAACATCGGGAGTAAGATTATGATCAAGACGATTGCAAAACCCGCGGAAAAGAAGGTCGTTGGCTGCGGCGAGTGCAGAAGCACCTGCCAATCCGCCTGCAAAACGAGCTGCACGGTCGGGAACCAGTCCTGCGAGCGCGTCACGAGAGAGCAGAAGATCGAAAAGAAGTAATTCAAAATTCGAAATTCGTTCGGGGAGCAGCGGCAACGTTGCTCCCTCAATTCCGTTAAAGACAAATTTATGCTGCATATTTTTACATATCACGACCATTTCTATCTCTACGACACGGGCAGCGGCTCCCTTCACGAGTGCGACGAAAAGACGGCGCGCCATCTGAAGGGGGAGCCCGTCGAGATGACGGACGAAGAGCTTGCGGACATTCTGCGCCTCGAAAAGGAGGGGCTCCTCAACAAGGAGGAGGTCAAGGCCTATCCCATGAAGAGCCGAGAGATGAAGGCGCTCTGTCTGCACGTCTCGCACGATTGCAACCTGCGCTGTAAATACTGTTTTGCGGACGAGGGGGCCTACCACTCCGCGCGGGAGATGATGTCCTTCGAAACGGCAAAGGCGGCCATCGACTTTCTCCTCAAAGAGAGCGGAACAAGAAAGGTTCTCGAGGTCGATTTCTTCGGCGGCGAGCCCCTCATGAACCTCGACGTCGTCAAAAAGACGGTGTATTACGCCAAGGAAGAGGCGGCAAAGCTTGGAAAGCGTTTTCTCTTCACCACCACGACCAACGGCCTCCTTCTCGACGACGATACGATCAAATTCTTCAATGAAGAGATGGAGAACGTCGTCCTCTCCCTCGACGGCAGACCGGAGGTGCACGACGCCGTGAGAAAGACGGTCTCGGGGAAGGGGAGCTATGCGGCGGTCATCGAAAAGATCAAAAAGTTCGTCCGCGCGCGGGGGGACAAGCACTACTACGTCCGCGGCACCTTCACCGCGAAAAATCTCGATTTTTCCAAGGACGTTCTCTTCCTCGCCGATCAGGGCTTCGACTCCCTTTCGATGGAGCCCGTCGTCACGGACATTCCCGAATTGCAGATCAAAGAGGAACACCTTGCGACCATCGAGAAGGAATACGAGCGGCTGTGCGACGAATACCTCGCCCGCGAGGAGAGGGGAGAGGGCTTCAACTTCTTCCACTTCAACATCGACTTGGAGGGCGGTCCCTGTCTTTCCAAGCGGGTCTCCGCCTGCGGCGCGGGGAACGAATATTTCTCTGTTGTGCCAAACGGCGACATCTACCCCTGCCACCAGTTCGCAGGGGATAAAAAGTGGCTCATGGGCAATGTGTTCGAGGGAAAACTGAACGAAGAGATCCGCGAACTGTTCGCCTCGAGCTGTCTCTTTACTCGCAAAAAGTGCGGCGATTGCTTTGCGAAGTTCATCTGCTCGGGCGGCTGCAACGCCAACAACTACCACTACTGCGGGGACGTCAACACTCCTTACGAAATGACGTGCGCCATGATGAAAAAGCGGATCGAGTGCGCCATGCACATCGTTGCGGCGCGCAAATCTCGAGAAAATTAGCAAAAAATCAAAAATGCGGCTCATTTCGGCTTGACGAGTAAAATCAAATTATATATAATGGATAAAGAAAAATTTTCCGATTGCAATTTCTACGGAAGATTTCTTTGAACAGGAGGCAACAATGGGAAGAATAAAATCGGCGATCGTTCTCACCCTGATCACGTTGATCATCGCCGTTTTATGTGTGGTGTGTTTCGTCCCTTTCCCTTTGGGAGGAGACGGGATCCACTACTTTAATCCGATCATCAACTGGGCGGACAAGACCTCGGACCTCGGCGGCTATCAATACGGCGAGGACGCGGGGTATCTCGGCGGCGCATATACCGTCGTTTTGTACCCCGAAGGGGTGATCTCCGCCAAGGAATATCACGACAACGGCGAAACGGAGAACGACACGGAGTACGTTCCCTACGCGAACGGTTCCGTCTATCTCGACAAGGAGGAAGTCTGCGGCGGCGGCACAGAGCCCACCGAAGAATTCAAAGCGGCGTTTGCTACACAGCTCGATTGCCTGAAGGAACGGTTCTCCCGTCTCCATGCGGAGGGCGCCACCCTCGAAGTTCGGGACGGCTACACGGTCCGCGCGACCCTGCCCTCCTCGCTCGACGCTTCGGTCGCGGCATTTTTGTACTTCTCCTACATGGGCGACGTCACCGTTCTCTATGGGACGAGCTCGGACGCTGCGAGCGCTTCGCAGGTCATTCCCGAAACGGGGAAAGACGCAAAGCCCGCGAGCGAGTATATCAAGGGCGCGTCCATGCGCACCAACGTGGGGACGGTTTTTGTGGAAGTGGACTTCACCTCCGCAGGGCTCGACATCCTCTCGGACGCGACCTCGGGCGCGGCGGACAGCACGGGCTACCTCTTCGTGCAAGTGGGCGGCGAAACGGTCATTAACCTCTCCGTCTCCGAGCAGATCCACGATAACCTCTATATCAGCGGCAGCTATACAAACGACTCCGCAAGAGTGGTCGCAAGCACCATCGACACGGCGCTTGACTACGAGGGCGACCTCGGCATGACGATGGGCGAGCTTCATCACACGGACGGCAGTTTCGGAAGCGTCACGCTCGGCTCTCTCACCTTGACGGCGCTCGATCTTGTGTATATCGCCTTCGGCGTTCTGTTCGTTGCGATGGCGGTATTCTTCCTCATTCGCTACGGCCTTCTGGGCTTTGCGAACATTTTAAGCTATCTTCTCTTCCTGCCCCTCATGGTGCTCCTCTATTGGTCGGTGCCCATTACGATCGGCGCAGGATCCATCGCGGCGTTTGCGATCTCCTCGGTGCTCCTCTGCGTGAGCAACGCGGTCGCATACGAAGCGGCGCGCAAGGAATACGCTGTCGGCAAGACGATCGCCTCCTCGGTCAAGACGGGGTATAAAAAGACGTTTTGGCACATCTTCGATCTGCACATCGCCCTCGTCATCGTGGCGCTCCTTGTCTATCTTATCGCGATCACCGAACTTTCGCTGTTCGGTTTGGCGCTCACCTTCGGTGTTGCGCTTTCGGGGATCTGTTCTCTTCTCGTCAACCGCTTCCTGTGGTATGTGACGATGGGACTTTCCAAGAACCCCGGCAAATTCTGTCATTTCAAGAGAGAGGAGGTGGAGGACGATGACTAAGCGTTTTCTTCCCGGAAAGTTGCTCCCCGTATGGATCGCCGTCTCCGCGGTACTCATCGCGGTCGGCGTCGTGCTGTTTTCGATCTTCGGCTTCAACTATGCTTCCCCCGAGAAAAAGACGGTCGAGATCGGCTACGATGCGATCGTGTTCATCGAGGAGAAGGAGGACAAGCTCGCTGAGGAGTGCGAAAAGGTATTCTCGCAAAATGATCTCGACTATACCGAAAAGCGCACGGACACCGAGCTCGACGTCGGCTACGTCTCCGAAACGGGCAACTATCTTCTCGTGTACACTTTCTCCAAGGACGTTTCCGACGAAAAACTTGCAAAGGCGGCGGAGGACGTTCAAAAGGCGCTTGACAGCGCTGCACTCGGCGGCACGATCAGCGTCTCCGCGCACACCTTGGCTGGCGAACAGTTCCATGAAGCGAGCTGGAGAGCCGCAATCGCGCTCGGCGTTGCGGCGATCGTCGCACTCGTGTATGTCGGGTTCCGTTTCGGTTGGGCGAACGCCATCACGGGGCTTGTCGCTTGCGTAAACGACGTGCTCCTCACCCTTTCGTTGTTTGCCATCGTCCGCATTCCCGTCTATGCCTATGCGCCCCTCCTGTTTGCGGGGATCGCGGCGGTATTCTCGGTCGTCTGTTGGCTCATCCAGTGCATGAAGATGCGCGAGAACTTCAAAGATCCCTCGTTCAGCTCTCTCACGGCGCAGGAGGCGGTCGGTCTCTCGGTTGCGGGCTCGTGGAAATTCGCGCTCTGCTTCCTTGCTCCCGTCGCGGCGGTGTTCGTCGTGCTCGGGATCGTCGCTTCGAACGGCGCGCGTCTCTTCCTTCTGCCCGTTCTTGTGCCCCTTGCGGTGAGCGTTTACTCGTCGTTCCTTCTCGCTCCTGCTGTGCTCGTGCCCATCAAGAGCAAGTTCGACAAGATGAAGTCGTCCCGCAAGAAGTACGTCGGCAAGAAGAAGGCGGAAGCGGAAGAGTAACTTTACAAACCATCAAAACGGCGGGAAGTGTTTCCGCCGTTTTTTGTTTTTTCTCCCTCTGCGCGAGGAACATAGGAAACCGTTATGAAGAAAATCGTCCCCGAATATCTCTTTTCGCCCGAAGAACGCAATGAAGTAAAGGAACTTGCGCGCGCACTCGATCTCACCGAGACGACGGCGGGCATTCTCTTTTCGCGCGGGCAGAGGGACGAGGAGAGCATGCGGCGGTTTTTGCACCCTTCGCGGAAGAACTTCTTGTCTCCCTTCCTGATGAAGGGGATGAAAGAGGCGGTCGAGCTTATCAAAGAGGCGCGCGACGGGGGCTGGCGGGTGGCGGTATTCGGCGACTACGACGCCGACGGCATCGGCGCCTGCGCCATCATGTACCGCGCCCTTCGGGAATTCGGCGTCGAGCCCTATCTCTACGTCCCCGAGCGGGAAGAGGGGTACGGTATGAGCCTTTCCGCCATCGATGCGATCTTCGACGAATATTTGCCCGATCTCATCATCACGGTGGACTGCGGCATTTCCAATTATAAAGAGGTAAACTACATCAAGGAGCAGGGCGCCTACGTCATCGTCACCGATCACCACGAGCTGCCCGAAATTTTACCCGACTGTATCTGTATCAACCCCAAGCTGAAGGACGATTATCCTTTCGACAATCTCTGCGGCGCGGGGGTTGCCTTCAAACTCGCAACGGCGCTCATCGGCGAGCGGGCATATTCCCTTCTCGATTTTTGCGCCCTCTCCACGGTCGCGGACAGCGTTCCCTTGACGGGGGAGAACCGCGACATCGTCTACGAAGGACTCGCCATGATGAGAAGGGACCTTCGCCCCGTCTTTGCCGCGCTCCTTGGCAAGAGCGTGGAACTCACTGCGCAGACGCTTGCCTTCAGCCTCGCGCCCCGCGTGAACGCGGCGGGCAGAATGGGGGACGCGCGCGCCGCCCTGAAGCTGTTTACCACCGAGGACGAAGCGGAAATTTTCGACCTTGCCGCAAAACTGCAGGCGTACAACCTCGAACGCCAGCAGCTCTGCGACGACGTTTACGAACGCGCGCATGCACAGATCACGGCGCAGGGCGCATATGAAAATATCGTCATGCTCGTGGGCGAGGATTGGCACGCGGGGCTTCTCGGCATCGCCGCCGCGCGGCTCGCGGAGGAATTCGCCCGCCCCGTCATTCTGTTCATCAAAAAGGGCGGCATGCTCCGCGGGAGCGCCCGCAGCGTCGAAAACGTCAATATCTTCGAAGCGCTCAAAAGCGCCACCTCTCTCATTGAGGAGTTCGGCGGCCACGCGCAGGCGGCGGGGGTCAATATCAAAGAGGAGAACTTTCTCCCCCTCAAGCGCGCGCTGGACGAATACTTACGGGCGCACTATTCCCGCGACGAGTTCGTTCCCACCATTGTGGTCAACGAGGAGTCCAAGGGCGCTCTTTCCCGCAAACTTGCGGGGGAACTCGAACTTCTGGAGCCCTACGGCGTCGGCAATCGCCGCCCCCTCTTTGTCACGACCCTCGGGGAGACGAACGCTCTCCCCATCAAGCCGCTCTCGCCCCATCTCTCCCTCTCGGACGGGGGGACGGAGTTCATGTACTTCGGCGGCTACGCCGATCTCAAACTGTTGAGGAGCCGCGTCAAAAAGCAGGCGGTGTTCGAATACAATCTCTCCACCTATCGCGGCAGGGAGAGCTTAAAGGGCTTTATCCGCTCGGTCGTCTACGACGCGGACAGCGCGGACGGCGAGGAGGGGTTTGAAAATCTCATCCGCTCCTTCGGCGGGAACAGGAAGGTTTGCACCCCTATGACGGGGAAAGCGCTCAACGATCTCATCGCCCAAAAGGACGGGGCGGGCGCCTACGGGCTGTGCGTGGTGGCGCAGGAGACGGAGTCGCTTGCCGCCTTCCCCGCGCTCAAGGGCATTCCGCGGGACGTCTTTCGTCTCTCCTCGGGGAGCGTGAGAAACGTCGTGCTCTTGAGTCCCGACCCCGATTGCGACCTTTCGGCCTACCGCGACGTCGTCTTTTTGGAGACCCCCGCCGCAGTGCCGCAGAGAACGGGAAAAGCCAACCTGTATGCAAATTCGGACGTTTCGCGCTTCCGCAGTTTAGAGCAGATCGACGTCGGGCGGGCGGCGATGGTGGAGGCGTTCCGCAAGTTGCGCGCAGCCGAGGGCACGCCCGTCGGGGAGACCTATCTTCAAACGGCGCGGCGGCTGCGGGCGGAGAACGAAAAACAGCTCGTCTTTGCGCTCGCCGTCTTTTCCGAGCTCGGGCTCCTCTCCTTTGAGGCGGGGCGGCTCGGGATCGTAAAGGAGAAGCGCGCCGAACTCACCGATTCTGCGATCTATTCCACGGCGCTCGCGCTCACACAGGGGTAAGCGCGCAAACAGTTTACGAGGCAGTCTATGGAACCCATTTTAATGAAGATATACGAATATTACACGGGCGAGGGGCGGGACATGCTCCTGCACGCATACGACTTTGCCAAGGAGGCGCACCGCAACCAGAAGCGCGCCTCGGGGGAGCCGTACTTTATCCACCCGTGCGCGGTCGCCGAGATTCTCGTCGATTTAGGGCTCGACACCGCTACCGTCGCGGGGGCGCTTTTGCATGACGTCATCGAGGACACCCCCAATACCGACGAGGACATCCGCCGCGAATTCGGCGAGGAAGTCTTATCCCTCGTTTCGGGCGTTACCAAGCTCGACAAGATCGTATTCAAGTCGCAGGAAGAGGAGGAAGCGGAGAACTTCCGCAAGATCTTTGTGGCGATGGCGAAGGACATCCGCGTCATCATCATCAAACTTGCCGACCGTCTCCACAACATGCGGTCACTCAACTACCTCTCCGCCGAGCGGCAAAAGAAGATGGCGCAGGAGACTCTCGACATCTACGCCCCCATCGCGGGGAGGCTGGGTATCAGCCAGATCAAGTGCGAACTCGAGGACTTGTGCCTCAAATATCTCGATCCCGCGGCGTTTGAATTCCTCGTCGAAAACATCCATCAGAAACTCGAAGAACGCACCCGTTTCGTCGATTTCGTCGTCGAGGAGATCAACGAGATCCTCACCGAATCGAACATTCACGGCGAAGTGTTCGGGCGGCCCAAGCACTTCTATTCCATCTATAAAAAGATGAAGACGAAGAACAAGACGCTCGACCAGATCTACGATTTGACGGCGGTGCGCGTCATCGTCGGCACGGTGGACGAGTGCTACGAAGTCCTCGGCAAGATCCACAAGAAGTGGAAGCCCATCCCCGGGCGGATCAAGGACTACATTGCAACCCCCAAGCCCAACTTATACCAATCTCTTCATACCACGGTCGTCACCAACTTCGGCCAGCCGTTTGAAATTCAGATCCGCACCGAGGAGATGCACCGCACGGCGGAGTACGGTATCGCGGCGCATTGGAAGTACAAGGAAAACCGCACCGAGGAGAGTTCTCTCGATCAGCGCATCGCGTGGATCCGCGAGGCAATGGAGTGGCAGGGGGACCTCAAAGACAGCAAGGAGTTCCTCGACACGGTCAAGGGGGAGATGTTCAGCACCGAGCTTCTGGTGTTCACCCCGCAGGGCAAGGTCATCTCCCTGCCCGCCGAGGCGACCCCCGTTGATTTCGCCTACGCCATTCACTCCGAAGTCGGCAACCACTGCACGGGCGCAAAGGTAAACGGCAAGATCGTGCCACTCAGCTCCACCCTCGAGCTCGGCGACGTCGTCGAGATCATCACTTCGCCCGGGTCCAAGGGTCCCTCGCGCGATTGGCTCAAATTCATCAAGTCCTCCTCCGCCAAGGCGAAGATCAAGGCGTTCTACAAAAAGAACATGAAGGAGGAGAACATCCGCCTCGGCAGGAGCATGCTCGAAGAGGCGGCAAAACGCAAGGGGTATGCCCTTTCGGATATCCTCACCGAAGAGAGCTTCAAAAAGGTGTCCGAAAAGCTCTCCTTTGCCTCCATCGACGAGATGCTCGCCTCCATCGGCTATGGCGCGACCACCGTCAGCCAAGTCATCTTCAAACTCATCGACTATTTCAAGAAGGAAGTTCCCCAGCCCCTCATGCCGCAGGAGTACCGCGGCAAACTCGCAAAGGGGTCGGTCATCGTCAACGGCACCCCGGGGCTTCTCGTCAACTTTGCGGGCTGCTGTTCTCCCGTTCCCGGGGACGACATCATCGGCTTTGTCACGCGGGGGAGGGGGATCGTCATTCACCGCAGAGACTGTCCCAACATGCGCGGCATGGAGGAAGAGCGTCTGCAGCCTGCGGAGTGGATCACGGAGGGCGGCGAGCACTTCAAGGCGGCAATCGTCGTCACGGCGGCGGAGCAGGGCGCGGCGATCGCGGCGATTGCGGGTAGCGTCGCCGAATTAAAGCTCGGCATCAGCTCCATCAATGGCAGGTACGATAAAAACGAGAACGCCATTATAGACGTCACGGTAACGCTCACCAACCGTCAGGACGTCGAGGTGCTCATCAAAAAGATCAAGGCGTACAACAACAAAATTTACGACGTCCACCGCAGCAGCAATTGATCCCCACGATCTTGCCCTCCCCCCGCTTGTGGTGAGCTCTCACGCACTCGCCCGCCCCCACGGAGGGGTAGGGGAGGGGGCATTCCCTTGGCGCCCCTCATAGGGGAGCTGTCACCGCAGGTGACTGAGGGGTTTTAAAACCCTTTCGGCTCACTTCGTTCGCCACTTTCCCTAAAAGGGACAGCAAGTGAAAAGCGAAACCGCACATAAGCGCGTCATTCCGAGCCGTAACGGCAATAACGAAGTTCGACATGGCAATTCCTCGAGGGAATCTTGCTACGTCCAAGCACGATAAAACCGAACTCAAACGCAACAAGATGCCTTCGCGGACTTGCTAACGGGACTACGTTCCCACATTACGGCTCAGCATGACGCCGAACTCTTAAACACCCACCCCATGCAAATTTATAAACTTTCCCCAATCGGCTTTGCCGCAAACACCTATTTTCTCACAGCCGACGGCGAGCGCGCGCTCGTCATAGACCCCGCCCAACCGCGCGCCCTCGAGGAGGCGGAACGGCTGAAACTCAAAGTTGAGTACGTCCTGCTCACCCACGGTCATTTCGACCACATCGGCGGCTGCGCCGTCTTGCAAAAAGCGGGCGCAAAGATCGGGTGCTTGAGCGGCGAGGAAGAGTTCGCCACACGCCGCAATTTAGGTCGGGAATTCGGCGTCAAAGTCCCGCCTTTTTCGGTCGATTTCACCGTAAAGGACGGCGAGGAACTCACACTTTTGGGCCTCCACATCAAAGTTTTGGCGACCCCCGGGCACACCGCGGGCAGCGCGTGTTATCTCGTTACGGAAGGGGACGAACGGGCGCTCTTTACGGGCGACACCCTCTTTCGGGGGAGCGTCGGCAGGACTGACCTTCCCACGGGCAGCGGCAGTGCGCTCGCGGCGAGCCTCAACAAGCTATGCGCGCTTCCCTTCGACTGTCCCGTGTATGCGGGGCACGGCGAGGATAGCACGCTCGCATACGAAAAAACGCACAACGGGTACTTAAAATGCTGACATCCACCCACAAATGGCTCGAACCCGAACTCATGGACGTCGTGCGGCTCTTCCCCTCCGCGGAAGAGCTCGTTCTTTCGTACTTAATGGAAATCTCACCCGTGTTCTCGCCCGCCCCCACTTGTGGGGAGGACTCTAAACTCTCGCCCGTCCCCACTTGTGGGGGAGGGGTAGGGGAGGGGTCTCCTCATTCTAACCCCCTCCTTGGGAGGGGGACTAAGGGGGTGGGCGCTCTCCTCGTCCGCAACACCATTCTTCTCAACGGCGCGGCGCACACCTTCGAGCACACCCTCTCCTTCGCCACCGAAACGGAGAAAAAGAGCCTCCTCAAGCGGTACGCAAAACTCGCTCTTTACGAGGTTTTGTCCAACCATTTTCAAAAAAACCTGCCGTGGGGGTCGCTCACGGGCATTCGTCCCACGCGCCTTGCCTACGGGGAACTCGAAAAGGGACGGGACTTCCGCGCTCTCTTTGAGGAGCTGAAGGTCTCCAAGGAGAACACCGAGCTCGTCGCCCGCGTCATCGAGGGACAGCGGGGCATTTACGAGCGCAAGGAGGGCAACGTCGATCTGTACGTCTCCCTGCCATTCTGCCCGAGCAAGTGTAGCTACTGCTCCTTCATCACCGCGCCCATCGGCAAGACGCGGCAATTCGTGCCCGCCTATCTCGACGCGCTCGAAAGGGAGCTGGAGGGGGCAAAACCTCTCATCAAGAATTTGCGCTCGGTATACGTGGGCGGGGGAACGCCCTTTGTGCTCGACCCTCCCGACCTCGAGCGGACGCTCAAAATGCTCGCTCCCCTCATCAAAGAGGGAGTGGAGTACACGGTGGAGGCGGGCCGTCCCGACGTATTCACCCCCGAAAAACTCGACCTGTGTCAAAAATATGGGGTCACGCGCATCTGTATCAACGCGCAATCGTTCTCGGATAGGACGCTCGAGGCCATCGGCAGAAAGCACACCCGCGCCCAGCTCTACGAGGCGTTCGAAATGGCAAAGCCTTACCCTTTTACCGTCAACTGCGACCTCATCGCGGGGCTCACGGGGGAGAGCGTAGAGGAATTCCGTTCGAGCGTGGAGGAGGCGATCGCGCTGTCTCCCGAAAACATCACGGTGCACACGCTCTGCCTCAAAAAGGGCGCCAAACTAAAAGAGGAAAGGCTCTTACCCCCTCCATTGGAGGGGGGTAGGGGGGTGGGCTCCCCCACTTGTGGGGAGAACTCCAAACTCTCGCCCGCCCCCACTTGTGGGGAGAACTCCAAACTCTCGCCCGCCCCCACTTGTGGGGAGAACTCTAAACTCTCGCCCGCCCCCACTTGTGGGGGAGGGGTAGGGGAGGGGGCCACCTCATTTTCACCCCCTCCATTGGGGAACCTCTCAACATTACCCCCTCCGAGGGGGTGGAACGGCGACGTTCTCTTCAACAGCCCTGCGGGCTGTGAGGGTCGCCGCGACAGGAGGCGTGGCACCGCCGACGGGGTTTTGGCGGTCCCTGCCGCCAAAACGGGTAGGGGGGTGGGCTCCCCCAAAAACACCCTCACCCTTCTTCCCGACGAACATCTCGCCGAAATGATCGCTTTCTCGCGGGAGGCGCTCACCAAGGCGGGGTACGAGCCCTACTATCTCTACCGCCAAAAGTACATGGCGGGCGCGCACGAAAACGTCGGCTGGACCAAGAGGGGCTACGCCTCGGTGTACAATGTGGACGTCATGGAGGAGAGCGCGGACAACCTCGCCATCGGCTCCAACGCCATTACGAAGCGGGTGATTTTAAACGAGGGGCGCATCGAGCGTCTCGGCTCCCCCAAGGACATTCCCACCTATCTCGAAAAGGTGGAAAAGCTCATCGAAGAGAAGAACAAACTGTTCTCATAAAACAAAAGCGCCGCGCGGGCATATCGCCCGCGCGGCGCAAGTATTTTAATATTCGCGTAGCCCCAAGAGATAATCGGCAGATACATCGTAAAGTTTGCATAGCGCGACCAACTGCGTATAGCTACATTCAAACGTCCCCTTTTCAAACCGCTGGTAAACGGGTTGCGCAATGCCGAGTTTCGCCGCCACTTCCCGTTGGGTCATATTTAATTGCTCCCTGCATTCCCGTAATTTTTTTCCGACTTTTTCTTTCAGATTTTCCATTTTCAGCCTCATTTTTCTTGACTTCAATATACAGTTTCTGTATAATTGAAATCAATTTGATACAGTAAATGTATCAACAAAGGAGAAAAGATGAAAAAGAAAGCATTGGTTGGGGCCGCATTGGCGGCAGTCTTGGCAATGAGTTGCATTCCCGCGGGTTGCGGCGGGAACTCAGACCCTTCGGTACAGGCCCCCGCAGGACATGAGCACGATTGGGGGGAATGGGTTCAGAGCGTTGCGCCGGGGTGCGAGACAAAAGGGGAGGAAAGGCGGGTGTGTAAGACCGATTCTTCCCATGTAGAGACGCGCACAGTCTCTGCGCTCGGACATGCGTGGAGCGAGGCATGGACATTCGGTGAAGGAGTGCATTATCGCTTGTGCAGCCGCGGCTGCGGTGCGAAGAAGGACGAGGGAGCCCACAGTATGCAAAACGGGACATGCAAGATCTGCGGCTATTCTCTTACCCCGTCCCGCTTGTGTTACGAGAGGATAGAAGAGAACGGCGCCGTCACGGGGTACCGCATCGCGGGATTTGATGAGAGCGAAACGGACAGGACCCGCCTTATGGCAGAGGCAAGCCACGATGGGAAGCCCGTCTTAGCCATAGGGGAGGGCGCTTTTGAAAACGAAGCGGAGCTTCGATCCGTCTATCTGCCCGATGCGGTGAAAACCTTGGAAAACAGCGCATTTTTCGGTTGTTCGCAACTCTCTGAAGTCGATTTCCCGTCGGTCGAAAATGTTGCATCGGAGGCGTTCGGAAATTGTACGGCGTTGAAGAAGGCAACGTTCGGCAAGATCATGACGTGGGGAGAGACGGACAAAGACGCGCGCCAGAATTGCCTTTTCATTTTCGACGGCGCCGATGAGCTGCAGAGCGTCTCGGTCGCGGAGGGTAGCAGTGGGCTTGCGAGCGAGGGCGGTGTGCTCTACAATGCGGAAAAAACGGAAGTTGTGTTTGCACCGCCGAAAATCGCGGGGGTCGTGCGTCTCCCCTCTACCGTTGTTACGGCGGGCAATTTTTCGGACTGCACGGAGATCACCGAGATCGTTTTACCCGAGGGGGTTCAGACGATCGAGGGCCTTGCGTTTTCGGGCTGTACCAAATTGAAAAAAGTGAATATTCCGAGGAGCGTTACGATGATCGGAGGCGACGATCCCTTTCAAGGGTGTGAATGCCTGCAAACCGAAACCGAGGGCGGCGTCCGCTATCTCGACGGCTGGGCGCTCGGGGCGGTAGAGGAGGTCGCCGAATTGCGTTTCCGCGACGGTACCCGCGGGATCGCGCCGAACGCCTTCGCGGGGTACGGCGCCGAAAAAATATTCGTTCCCGAGAGCGTCATTTGCATCGGTTGGGGCGCATTTTCGCAGTGCGGACACCTCAAAGAGATTACTTTGCCCTATTTGGGCGTTGCGCGGGACGCGGCGGGAGCCCCGGCCTTCGAAATGATCTTCGGCTATTTCGCGTTTCTATTCCCCGCAAACGGACAGTTTGCGCCCAAAACATTGAAAAAAGTAACGGTTACAGAGCGCGTGGCCCTTCCCGAGAAATGTTTCTATAAGTGTCAATATATCGAAGAGATCGAATTTAGGAGCGGCGTCTCCGCCGTCGGGAGCCAATCGCTCGCCGAGATGTCCGCGCTCAAAAAGATCGTCGTTTCGGGTTCGACCGCGGATTGGCTCGCGCTCGAAAAGGGCGATAAATGGGCGAACAGATCGGATTTTACGGTGCAATGCGCCAACGGCAGTGTATCTTCCTCGGGGGACGCCTTCTGAAAAACGGTCATCCAAGAAAAAATCAAACCGTTCTCATAAAACAAAAGCGCCGCGCGGGAAAACTTTCCCGCGCGGCGCTATTTTACTGTCTGTTCTGTTCGGCAAAACCGAGGCTGATGAGAATCGCGCGGTTGACGCGCGACATGGTGGCGGGCGGCAGCTCGCCGATGCGCGACATCAATCGTTTTTTGTCGATCGTCCTGATCTGTTCGAGCAAGATTACCGAATCTTTCGCAAGCCCGAACGCCTGCGGCAGTTCGATGTGGGTGGGAAGCCGCGCCTTGTGGATCTTGCTCGTGACGGCGGCGGCGATCACGGTAGGGGAGTATTTGTTGCCCGTATCGTTCTGCACCACGAGCACGGGGCGCACGCCGCCCTGTTCGCTCCCCACTACGGGGGAGAGATCGGCATAGTAGAGTTCTCCGCGTTTTACATTCATACGGCACCTTCTTTTGTGGGCATTCCCCTCGTTACTATT
>CANQPO010000012.1 GCA_947625695.1 uncultured Clostridia bacterium
GTTGAGCGTAAGAGCGGCTTCAAGTGTAATTTGTTTGACTTTGAGTGTTGCGACTATTCGGGGGTATTGGCGTAATGAAACACAGAATCGGTAATCAAACAGAAAAGCGGAATGAACTGACGGAGGCGGCGGAGAATGGATAACTTTGTGATAGAGCGTTTACAGGCGATTGCTCGAAATCTGCGGCGCAACAATCAACTCGCAGAGAGCGAATTGAAAGGAAAAGGCATCTACATTGCCCCGAAGTATTCATTTGACGAGATACAGCGGAATACCGCCGAGATCGTTGCCGAATTGCAAGACATTGTTCTCTATTTGGCGGGCGGGAGAATCCCGCCGCCCCGCAAACACAGCGGGGAAGATATGAGTATTTTCAAGGAAGCGCACGATAACTTCGGATATGGCGAAACCCCGCACGGTATAGACGGGGCACTAACGGCGTTTATTAAACAAATGGCAACCGAGCTGTTGCTGGGTAGGAATGCGATCAATCGGGCGCATTGGGCTATGATGGGCATCATCGGAGCGTGTGAGGGAGTCCGCGCCGCCACACAGAAGGAACATCCGCAGATATTTATCGACAACATGAACCGGGCACACGAGCTATTCAAGCTGGTGGAAAAAGGCTATGCGGAAGTCATCGACATCCTTTGTGACACGGTGAACTTCTCATTGCCGGGCGAAGAACAACCGAGCCAAGCGGCACTCTACGGCGGCAATGGTGCATGACGGGCGGAAACGGTGCGGGCAGAAACATTCCCCCTGCTCTAATATAGAGTTAGGGGGGTACTTTTCCGATTGAAAAACCGAAAAGATTTTCTATATTCGGTATAGCTCATCTCATCATGCCCTTGTTCGTTTTTGAATCGGTTACAGGAGGAAATCATGGATAAATTTGTTATTGATTGCTTGCAGGAGATAGCGGTCGCCGCGCAGTCTATTGAAAAAGCTGTCGGGAAAATTGTCGGCTGGGAAATCGGCAACACACAATTTGGAAGTCGGCAAGCAGAACAAAACAAGTCGCAGTCGGACGTTGAGTACATGGGCGGCGGAAATAATCTTTTGAGCTGAAAAGTCATTAAATATGACAATATCTGTCAAGATCAAGACTGAACTTCTTTTCTTTTTAGAAGTTTTTCTTTTCTTCATAAAAACATAGATAATATCATAGAAAAGGGCATCATGCCTTCGGGGTGTTCACTTTACATAAAATCTATTTGGAGCATAAAAAAGAAAAGCCCTGCGCCGCCCACGCAGAGAAAGGAGAGGAAAGAAATGACGGCTGATGAACTCCACACGGCTTTGAAAGAGATCGAGCAGACGACGGACACGGCGGAGCGCGACGATCTCCTGCAAGCCCCTGTCAAGCGTTTAGTGGAATATCCGAACGCGGATTGAATGAATATAGGACAATTCCTAACAAACAAAAAGGGCGGCGGCTATTATAAGCCGTCGTCCCTCGTTGCGATTAGAGAGCGAACGTCACGGCGAAACCGCCGTTGAAACAGTAAAGTGTTCGTCTAATCTTGTTTTGGTGAACCTCTCCGCGTCAAAAACGAACACCTCTTGCGCGGATGAATCGGCTTCAATTCCATCAACAAATGAGAAAGAAACGGGATTTCCGTCCTTTGTAAAGTTGCACACGACACGGAAGTGATCATCGTACAAGTAAACGGCTGAAATAAAAATTTCAATAAATGTGCTCCGATACTCCGCATCGTCCGGGTCGCCGTCGCGAAACTTTTCAAGCCAATATGTCAGTTGTTCTCGCGTTATTTTCGGCTTTTCGATTTTCTCGTCCTCAATGGCGTATTCAAGCTCTGACTGCTTTGCTTCGAGCTCCAGCAAGCGTTGCTTTGTGGTCGGAGTAAGGATGCCCTGCTCTATCGCATTCATGATATTGCGAATCACTTTCTTGGTAACCGCAAGTTCGTTTTCAAGCGCAAGAAGTGCGTCACTGTGGCTTTCGCGTTCCTGCAGATCCATGGCCGCGTCGACGATGACTTTTATGACCCTGTCATTCAGGCATTCTTCTCTGGTACGCCGCACGACCTCTTTTTCTATCCAGTCCTTACTGACCGGCTTTTTTTTGCAGTCGATTCCGTGCTTATTTCCATTGCAGGTGTAGTAGCAATACTTTTTCCCAAGTTTTCCGAAGCCGCTCACACCGATCATCGGACTCCCGCAATGCCCACAGAACAGCTTCCCGGTGAGAATATAGTCAATTTCGGTTCGGGCGGCGGCTGGGGCGCGCGCCACACGTTTGATGCGTTCTTGCACGGCATCAAATAAGGCGCGGTCTACAATGACGGGAACGCCTCCCTCAATGTGATTTCCTCCCCATTTATATATGCCTATATAATTTTCATTTTGTAAAATGGTTCGCAGACTATTTTTATTCCACTTTCCACCTCTTGACGTGCGAAATCCGCGAGAATTAAGGTACTCTGTAATGGTGATGACGTTGGCGCCGTCGGCATACATCTTATAGATCTCACGAACTATCTCTGCCCCGACCGGCTCCAACGCATAGTGACCGTCTGAGCCACGGACATATCCGATTGGGAGTGTGCCGTTGACCAGACAGTTTCGCGCATTGTCCTGCATCCCGCGCGTTACATTTTGAGAAAGGTTTGCCGAGTAATATTCCGCGGAGCCCTCAAGCACGGATTCCAACAGAATTCCCTCGGGCCCGTCAGGGATGGATTCTTTAACGGAGACAACCCGCACATGATGTTTTTTCAAGCGTGCCTTATACATGGCAGAATCATAGCGATTTCTGGCAAAACGATCTGTTTTCCAAATCAAAATCAACTGCCACTTTTCCTTCGCCGAGTCTCTGATCATGCGCAAGAACTCTGGGCGTTTATCTGTTGTGCCGGTAAGTGCCCGATCATGATATTCGCCGACGACGGTGATTTCATTTTTCTCCGCGTATTGACGGCACTCCTCGACTTGCTGTTCGATGGACGCATCTTTTTGTGCGTGAGATGAAAACCTCGCATAAATGACAGCTCTCATTTTTGCTCCTTTGGCATATTGCGGCACCGATTTACTCCATATTTATCGAGCAGGAACGTAATTTTATCTTCCGGGAATGCGACCTCTGATATAACCTTGGTTCCCTCTGGCGACATGGTTATATGCGTTCGTTGCTGCGCGCCCTTTGGGCAACTGTGCCACTCATTGGTATCTTGATCGAAATATTCATCATCTTCATTGCGCCGTCCAAGATAGGTACAAAGATTGCGCTGCACTTTTCTTATCGAGCCAATTGTAACGAAGCCCTTCCCATCCTCAGTTTTTACAATAAGCCCGGAGGCAAGGAGCTCGTCATAATTCAATCGTTTTTTGATACGATGAAACGGTTTATTTCGATAGGCAAGATCAAGTAAAATTTCCCGAAGCACGGTCTGACTATCCAAGGAAAGCGTCTCAACGGTTTCCACTGCGCTTTCGAGTGTCATTCCGTCATCTACTTTCTTTTTTATTTTGGCAATGTCGGAAATGTAATCTCCCGGTATTTCTCCAAGCTCCATCGCCAAACGATACATGTGCTTGCACGGCTGGTGTTGAAGGTAAAAATCGACGCAGGTACACTCGCTCAAAGTCGTAATGTATTGACCGTGAGATCCCGAAAAAACGCCTTTGGACTCCTCCCGATGTAGTTCGATCGGAGTGCATTCGGCATTTTTTGCACTTGCGTATCTTTTTATCGTCGCATCTGAGGTATGGAGATGAGACCATCTTTCAAGGAAGCTCATTGCAATCAAATTTTCCCCTTTGCCTGTTTTTCTTCAAGTTCATAGGCGGCGGTTAAGAGCGCCGTGCGCGCTTTTACATTGAGCGCCTCAAAAATACGGAACAATTCGACCTCCGCTTCGCTCATCTCTCGTTCCTGAATTTCTCCATTTTGAATGGAATTTCGGACGATAAGGGTGGTTGCGGTATTTCCCTGAACGACGGCACTATTGGTAATGGTCTGCCCTTTATAGTTGCGATCATCTGTTGCTCCAAGAAGATATACCGGAGAAACTCGGAAAAATGCCGCAAGAGCCGCAATCGTCGATGCCATAGGTTCTTGCAAGCCTTTTTCATATCTGCTGACGGTACTGCGATTAAGCCGGATTTTATCTTGAGATTTATTAAAAGCCTCGCAAAATTCATCCATCGAATAATTGCGCTCACCACGCAAGCCACGCAGCCGTGTTCCAAAAATCATGGTATTATCATCCGGTTTTCTTTTCATTTTGTATTACCTCTTGAAGCAATTATACACCAACGACATAAATATTTCAACTATTAGAGAAAAAATTTTTACGAAAAACGCAAAAAAACTATTGACAAACGCTTTTTTATGAGCTATACTGTCGTCGTAAACGATACGGAATGAACCGTTTACAATACAAATAGCACCAAGGAGCCGCATATGAAAAACCTTTACCCCTCGATTGCAGATCACACATCCGGAACCATACTCAACGAAAAGCGCGCCTTCGCCCTTTGCCGGCAGCTTATCGCGGAGGGTCACGAAGCCAGCGTTTCGACCGACACCGTTCTCGGTACAAAGCAATACACGGTCTGTTGGAACGATTAACAGAAAAAAATAGAGACCTAACAGCAGAGCGGCGGGCGCAAGCCCGTTAATGCGGGCAGGCAGACGGTCGCAACCCCGGCAGCCATGCAAAATACACGGAGGCAAAACGAAATGGCAAAAGCAACTACACAGCTCACTGCGACAACCCTGAAAAAACTAATCGAAGTCGGTCACGAAACCCACACAATCCCGGATGATCGTCAAGATCTCAGACAACACTACAGCGATGAGCAGGACTTCTGGGAAGTATCCGCATGGGGACTTAAAGAACTCCTTGCGGCAGCATATGAGCTTGGCAAACAGGATGCAATGAAGAGTGCCGAGGTATCAGCGCCCACTTCGCCGACTCGTCTAACGCCTTTCGAGCGGACGCGGGCGGCTGTATATGCAACTGGAAACCGTTGGGCAATCGAAAATTTCAATAATACGCATTAAGGAGGAGAAAATGAAAACTTACGTCGTGACCTACTATACCAAGTACGATGGAGAAGAGCAAGAGGCAAAGCACATCCTTGATGCCAAAAACGCCAAGGATGCAGTTGATAAGACGCGCCAATTCGTGAAATCGCAACTCAACCACCACGCTTTCAGACCGACGGCAAAGCCTTTGATGACCAAGCGTGAGCAGGAGATGCGCGATCTTATTTGTCAAATTGTTCTTCGGGCGGAAAGTCTGGGGATCAGAAAGGGAACGCGCATTACGGCGTTGATGGATATTGGCAAGGCGGCGGAGCATTACGCGCTTCGATTGCGCGATCTACTTGCCGCTGATGACCTGTCTTTTACATATGATTTTGCAGGGATCCAAAGCCATATCAATCGAATTTCCGGCGCGTTTGACGACACGTTTCTTCCGCGGTTTGCGGGGAAAAAGGAGAGCGCGTGATGGATATGACGGCGGCGGAAATCCTCAAAAATTATCGTGAGGCAAAAGATAAGAAAAGACAGGTCAGGATTTTGGCGGACATGAATGTGTGTACCATCGATGAGATCAAAGCGATTCTCATTGCGGGTGGGATCGATAAGCGGGAGCTCCCCCGCACACGACAAAAAACAGCCACAGAAACGAACGACCCAAAATTCACTGCAACCGCCCGACAACTTTCGGTCATTACTACAGCGCTTCAGCTTTATCGCGAACAGATTCTCCAAGAGTCAAAGGCGGCGAAGAATGCTCATGAAGAGCACATGGCAAAGCTGAGCGAGGCGATGGCAGAGGTCGACCGAATTTTAGAAATGATCGGAAACTAAGGAGGTATAATAAATGGCTTTGGAAAAGTTGAATGCGAAAGCAAGCAAAGGCGCTCGCAAATATACTGCCCATACAACCCTGAAGCGTATGCTGAAATACCGTGGGCTTACATATAAGGATCTCGGTGATGCAGTCGGATGTTCTGAGGCAACGATCCGTATGAAGATAAACGGCTATTCCGACTTTTTTGTAGAAGAACTTTGCACTATCTGCAAAAGGTTTGATTTGCCGACCGAAATTTTTTTTGCCGATTTTGTATCTTAAACGATACAAAATCATGATATTTCCGACGGGTGAACGGTATGGCGAACAATCAGTCAAATAACAGAATCATGGTAGACGCTTCTCTGATCCCGAAACGGCAGCGGGAACAACTTGCCGCGCCCCTGCTTCGCATTGTAGCGAAGGCGTTTGAGGATCCCGCCGTTCAGCGTGATTTCGAGGAGTGGAAGAAAAAGCGGGAGGCGAAGACAAAATGATCAAGGACGAAAACTATTACACCGTCTGCGGTTGGATGCTGAATCGTCTCCATCTTACGGGAAATGATTTGATCGTATATGCCTTGATCTATTCCTTTTCTCAGGACGGAGAAAGCGAATTCAAGGGCAGCCTTTCATACATACAAGGATTTACGGGGCTCTCAAAACGCACCATACAAAATATTCTTGATCGCCTTGTCGTCTCCGGATATATCAAGAAGCAAGAAAGAAATTCGGTGAGTGGCACCCCGAATAGCTATATGGTGGTGCCCCGCGCTTCACTTGATGGCGGTCAGGTTGGGGTGGCAAAAAATGCCACCCCCCCACGCAAAAATAACGTCCCCCCTATGCAAGAAATGCCATCCCCCGTGGCAAAAAATGCCACCAATAAAGATAGTGATAATGATAACGATATAACAGGTGATAACGAAAGAAAGAAAGAAAAGAAAAAGAATAAGCAATCATCCTGCGCGCAGACGCGCGCGGTCACAGATTTTGAGTCGATGTCAGATGAACAACTTTTGGAGTGGGGAGAGCGTGGTTCCGTAAATTGGGAGGATCCTGCCGATGTAGCAGACTTTTATGGGTATTGCAATGAATGCAAAAGGCGCGGTGCCGGACAAAAATGGCAAGGGAAAATTGTCAAGGGGAACGGCGTGTTTGAAAGGTTGCGATCTCATGAAGAAGTCATGACCGATTGCGGTGTTTCTCCACGGCTTCGGGATGCCCTGCGCAGATTCCTGCGGCATTGCTACGCGAATGGGCATTTGATATTGAACGATACGTTAGAAGACATCATTTTCCGTCTGCAAGAATGGCACGATTGGAAAACAGACGAAGAAGCAGAAAGGGACAAAATTGCGTCCTTGGAAGCCGCTATAAACGGAGGATACTACGATGTCAAAGAATTCAGAAAATGAGGTCGGCTGCCGTAGCGGCAAGGTAATAGAACTGACCGCAGAAAAATGCAAAGGAATTGTGGAACGGTTCATGGACAGGCTATCTACACAGCCCCATCAAGCCGCTATGTGCCCTCGCTGCGGGCGAATCTGCGATCTTCGGCGTGGTGCCCTAAGCCGCCGTGCAGACGTGACGATTTGCCCAAATTGCGGCACAGAAGAAGCAATCGCAGATTTCCATGGGGAAGCGGACGGTTGCGACCAATGGGCTTTGATCCAAATTCTATTCACGGAAAATAAATGAAAATCAAAATAAGGAGAACAGAAACATGAAGGAACAAAGAGTCATTGCGGAAATGGAAGCGGCAGAAGGCAAACACCGTATTTTCGGAATTTTCCGAAACAGCGATTCGCCGTGCGAGAACGACTCCCCAACCGGGAGCATAGAACTCAAGCAAGCGGAATACATCGGCGGGGATCTGTATGTCATTCCGTTGCAGGTCTATGAGACGGACAACCCCGTCGCCCTGAAGCTGGTCTATCTGGTTTCGGATCTGTATTACAGAGGCGAGAAGAATTTTGCCGAACTCCGTGAGAACAACATCCGTGCCGGCAAACTGACGCGGGACGGGAAGCTCATCCACTGGCATCGAAACTCGCGCGATATAAACGACCGTGAATATGATCTCATCAATCTCAAGCCGGAGTACAGGATCGAAAACGAAGCGCTTCAAGACCTCTGCAAACGGGAGGGATGGTTTGAAAGCGGTGACAGAATACAATACGATCGTCTCTTCAAAAGAAACAGCGAGTGCGCGACTCTCGAAGAGCTGGCGGTGATCATCTGGATCTGTTCGACGAATCGTGGCGTCTCCAAAGCAGAAATCCATGAAAAGCTGAAAGCCGCTTGCGAACAGTGAGGGGGGTCAGATATGAACCAAGAAACGATGAACCCTTTCGAGCGTAGCAGCGCAGCGGAATGGGGAGAATGCATGAAACACGAAGCCCGTGGCGCTTTGATCCTTTTGTATGGGATCAAAGAACCGACCGATCGGCAGATAGCAACGTACATGCTATACGGAGAAACCCCCTCCTTACGGCAGGACATGAGGATCAAGCAAAAATAATGGCGATGCGAAAGATCAGATACTATACGGTCATAAAAACGCTTGTCCTTGTGGGGAACATCATTCTGCCCAAGGGCGCACGATTTGAGGTGGAACGCATCGGCTGGGGGAAATTTCGGGTAATGATCAACCCGATCGACTGGGCGGTCATTTCCCGCAAAGAATTCAAAGAGACTTTTCAATAAGGAGATATTTTATGGAAAACAGCATCTTTCAGCAGCTTATGATCACGGAGCAAACCTCCGAGCTCACGATTGAGCAACGGAATTTCGTGGAGACGCACAAGCAGATCATCTCGTGCGGTCGCATGGCGGGGCGGTATTTCGTGGAACTCGCGCGGAAGCTGAAGCAAATGCGCGATGGGAAATTGTATCTTGCCGCCGGCTTCCCGGACTTCGAGGCTTACGTCGAAGAAGCGGTCGGGATCAAGAAACGGCACGCCTACAATTACATTCGGGTGGCGGAAACGTATTCGGATGAATACTTGGAGGCTCACGCCGGCGTCGGTGTGACGAAACTCACCCTTTTGGCGCAGGTGCAAGAATCTGTCCGCGCGGGGATCGAGGAAGAGATCGACATTGACACCGCAAGCACGACCGAAGTGAAAGAGGCGGTTCAAGCGGCGCTTCGCGAACGCGACAAAGCCCATGAGCAGCTTTCCTTGATCCAATCGAAGTTGGAAGAAAAGGATACCGAGCTTACAGAAAACGAACAGGCGCGCGCAGCTTTACAAAGTGCTTATGATGACCAAAAGAAGAAGCTCCTCTCCGCCAAGGAAACGGAGAAGAAGTTGAAAGAGCAGGTTGCTACGCTGAAAAAAGAGCGTGACGCCATGGCGGCGGCGCCGAAAACTGTGGAGACCATTGAAGTGGAAAACCCCGAGACCGTCAAAAAGTTAAAGGAAGCGGAAGCGGCTTTGCAGGAAGCGAATCTCGCCGCTCAAAGGGCGCAGGAAGAAAGAGAGATCGCCGAAAAGCAAACCCAACAGTACCAAGATCAGCTTGTTGCATACAAGCGGACACAGGAGGCGACGGCAAAATTTAAGGTGCACGCAGAGACGCTCTTTGCGGCATGGGCGGATGTCATCGAGGCGGTCGGCGTAATAAGAGCTACCGACAGAGAACTTGCGGAAAAATGCAGGAGAAAGCTGGTCACTTTCTCCGAACAGGTACAGGAGGATGTTAAATCATGAAAAAAGCGGATTTCATAACTATGCTCAAACAGGACAACGAAACGCAGCCTGAACCGAAAAAATCTCTATATGCGCAGGTAATCGATTGCACAGTCATCGCGCTTTTGGACGAGTCGATGGACTTCGAAATCGACCCGAAAATCACCTGTGAAAGCCTCTTTGCCCTCATTTTGGAGCGAGCGAAAAAGAAGGATGCGCGTCAAGGATGTGTCGGTCCGTTTGAGGCGGCGGATCTGATTGCCGAACATCTCCACGCGCAGAACAGCGGGACGGCAAGACTCTACAACATGATGATGGGCTTGGCGGAGGGCAAGAACCCGACGCGAAGAAGTACGATCAGTCTTGACGACATCTAACGGAGGCTTTTATGTGCGGGTATCCATTATCTACGGAATCGGCGGCGGATCTGCTGGAAGAGCGCGACCGTGAGATAGAAGCGGCTGAAAAGATCGCGAATGAGCAAAAGGAGCAACGCCGAGTCGAAAGGCTCCGCAAGGCACGCGGAAAGGAACTGGCGAATGCCGCCGACCCCATCCCCTTAGAGGTGCTCAAATGGGCGGCGGAACAGGTCGCGGACGTGATCTTCTACACTACCGAAAAGCGTGGCAAATACCGCTGTATCTGCTCTCATTGCCGCGAGATCTTCTATCTCGATAGAGCCCGGAGCGGACGGGTCATATCCTGTCCCAGATGTGGTGCAGAAGCAATCATCAAGAAGCAAAACCGGTCTTATGGCTATTATCTTGAAGACGGGTCATGGAAAGTGATCGCTTATATCGAGCGCGCGGGTGATGCTTGGATGCAGAGGATCTTCGGCTTCTACCGCACGGTGTCAATGGATGTAGATGGCATGATCCATACGCGGGATTATATCAGCGAAGAGGAGCGCGACATCCTCTTTCCGACCTTGGAACCGGATGGAACTCTTTCTGCTTATTACTATCATCCATGTGCCGCATATACAGGGTCAAATGTTGGCAAATGGATCCCCGGGTGCGGCAAGGTGCATGGGCAAGGCTGGACGGGCTATCGTTTAAGAAGTTGCAAGATCTACACCTATCCCTATAATCTATCGGAATTATTTTCCGAAAGTGAGTACCGTTATTCAGGTATTTATGAGATGGCAACGGCGTGCCGCTGTCTCCCGACGCAATATTTATATTTTTGGGAGAAGGAACCGAAGATCGAACTGCTTGCAAAGCTCGGATTGCGGAAGATCATCGAAGATATTGTTTTTGATTCTAACTACGGAAAAACCATGCAGCTTTTGCGGAACATCAAATCGCTCAAAGACCTCGGGATCGAAAAGAAGGAAGAGGTCGAGGAATGCCGCACTCTCAGTCTGCAAACGATGATTGCCCGAAAAGAAGTGAAAAAGTGGAACGTGGATGCGGCAGATATCCGGAAAGCGTGGGTGTTTATTCGGGAGCTGAACAGGAAAAGCGGAGAAGATTTTGCTTATGACTTTGTCACGCGGGAGCGGCTATTTAAGTACTGCATGTCGCAATGCCCCGAAGCTAAAGTGGACGACCCCGATCGATTCCCCTATTTCGTAAGCAATTTTTTGAGAGACTACATCGACGACTATATTCCAGACTGCATCCAACTCGGGCTAAATATGAACGACACAGCAATCTCCCTGCCGAGAGATTTTCAGAAGGCACATAAGTGGGCGGCGGATGAATTAAAGTGCATGGAGACGAAGGTGTATGACAAGCTCATCGAAGCGGTTTATGAATCGATCCACGGGCTGTGTGAATGGTCGGATGGAAAACTTCTTGTCATGATGCCGCGCTCGTCACGGGAGATCGTCGAAGAAGGCGTGCGGCAGAGCCATTGCGTCGGGCGGTATTGCGAGCGCGTGGCGAAGGGAGAAAGCGTGATCCTATTCATCCGCCGCACAGAGGATCCCGAAAAGAGCTTCTACACGCTCGAGCTCAAGAAGGACATGCGGAATTATGATCAGGTGCAATGCCGCGGGCACAACAATGAAGATATGACAAAAGAGGTGCGCAGTTTTCTGAAGAAATATAAGAGCTGGTTCAACCATCGATCCATCGGAGAATATGACGGCGACAGTGTCATGGTGCACTACTTCAAGGCGGTCAGAAAAAGCAAAGATGGGCGCTACATCAGCAATTATGACGGCAAGACGGAATTCAAGATCGGTGAGTGGACCGAGACGGAAACAGACAAGAACCCGGATATATATGCCGTGAAAGGACTCCACGTTGCGTCGCTTGAATTTGCCGTAAGATTCGGACACGGCTGGAAGGATCTTGCGATTCTCGAAGTAGAGACCAATATCCACGATGTTGTTGTGCCAAATGCAACAGATCAGGTTCGCACTTCGCGCTTCCGCGTGATCCGCGAGGTCGGGAAATCGGAATACGAGGCAATGTTAAAAACCGCATAGAGGTGACAAATGACGCTTGGAGTCTATTCGACGGAGCGGGCACCGCATGTTGGGCGGCGGAACTATGCGGGATCACGCCTGTGTGGTCATCCGAAATTGAGAAGTTTCCACTTGAAGTTACGGCAAAGCGGTTTCCGAATTGCAAACAGCTCGGCGACATAACCAAGATCAATGGCGCGAAGATCCCATCGGTTGACATTATTACTTTCGGTTCCCCCTGCCAAGATCTTTCCATTGCGGGGAAGCGGGCGGGTCTTGAAGGCGAGAGGTCAAGCCTCTTTATGGAAGCAATACGAGTCATAAAGGAGATGAGAGATGCAACAGATAAGAAAAGTCCCCGCTTCGTCGTTTGGGAAAACGTCCCGGGTGCATTCAGCTCAAATCAAGGAGAAGATTTCCGAGTCGTCATTGAAGCGATCGCGAGGATCAAAGACAGCGATTATTTTATTCCTCGACCTTCGGAAAGCGGAAGCATACGATGGAGCAAAACGGGCTGCATCATGGGAGACGAATTTTCCCTTGCTTGGAGAACCCTCGACGCTCAATTTTGGGGAGTCCCCCAAAGACGCAGAAGAATCTACCTTGTCGCAGATTTTGGAGGTGAATGTGCTGCCGAAATACTATTTAAGCGCGACGGCTTGCAGAGGTGTTTTGCGGAGAGCCGTCAATCGTGGGAAAGAGCTCCCGACGCTCCTCAAAATCGCGCTTTGCCTGCAGGGAAAACTGACGGCTGACGAGATCCGCGATATGGGGATATTCCGCGAAGGAGAGCTTATGCCCTACGGAGACGCGCAGGTGTACGACGCCCGCGGCAACGGAGGCGGAGTGACTGTTCCGACTCTCACGGGCGACCACGAAGACAGGGTAACGGACTATACTGCGCTCGTTTGCTACATAGACTACGCCGCTTTCAATCAAGGCGTGAATGCAAAGTACGACTTCGGCGTGGATGAAAAGACGGCGTTCACGTTGACAGGCAAAGGTCCGGGAGCAGTGTGTTTCGCCATCGGCAACGGACAAGCCGATCAGCTCGGGTTGCACGATAAGGCGGGCGCGCTCAACTGTATGCACGACGAACAGGCGGTCGTTTACTGCCTACAAGGCAACTGCATTGATAGGTCGGACACAGCGGGCTGTAATGGCGCGGGCTTCAAAGAGGGCGTTTCCTATACACTCAATACCATCGACAGACACGCTGTTGTTGAACTGAGACCAACACTGTTAAAGATCCGTTCCGGATGTGAAGGCGGCGGGAAAGGTCCACTTTTGCAAATAGATAAATCCGCAACACTTTCTACGGTAAACGAGCAGATTTTATTTGAAGCAAAAGAAAAAAGAAATTTCATCTATGTTATCGTCCGCCGCCTTACGCCGACCGAATGTGCGCGACTTCAAGGAATGCCCGATTGGTGGTGCGCGGACGTTCCCCATGCGGATGCCCCCGAATACAAAATGTGGGGAAACGGAATGGCTTTGCCCAATATTCTCTTTGTAATAGAAGGGATTGCGGAAATTTTGAAAAAATAAGGAGATGTAGAAATGAGCAAGAACAATTTGACACAGGATCAGAAGAGCCAACTGACCGACAAACTGATGGATGCGGTTATAGAAGCTGCCATGCCCCAAATCGGCACAATGGTGGAGCAACGCATTAGCGCCCTCCGCTCCACGAAGGAACTTAAATGCGCAAGCAACGTTCCGACAGTCGACGACATTGCCGCTACGATCCTCGAAGTAGTGCCGTCCTCCAAATTACATATGACGTCGGCATTGGAAATTGCTGAGCACCTAAAAGAGAATTATGTCATTATGCAACGATTCGATCAGAAAACCGATAATGGGAGGAATTGAACATGGAGAATAGCAAACCGCTTACCGTGCGAGGCACGATCAAAGGAACGGGCTTGCCCTTGGATGGGCATACCGTTGTTCTCGGGTTTTGGGACTACGATCAACACTCACAGGCACATCTTCTTTCTTGGGAAGACGATGCCGATGAAGCCGTCATGAGAACCATGCACAAGACGGACGAGCTATACAGAGATATGCCGCTCGAGAAGTTTAAGCAAATATGGGATTCGGGCGAGTATGATCCAGACGGCGTTTTTTGCATCGATCCCGAATGCGTACAGATCGTGGAAATCAACGCTTCCGCGAACAACGTACACGACAGCGCGGTCGTACAAAACAACCGTGCAAACTCGCTTGTCGTGCAAAATGGATCTTCGGAGTCGCAGAGCCCGGAGGAAATCGAACTTTTACGCATCTTCAAAGGTCTCGACGTGAAAGGCAGGATCGCACTACTTGCGGCTGCCTACGACATTGAAACGAAGGAGGGATCTGGGCGGTGAGGTCAAAAACCGAGAACGCAGAAAAAGGTTTGGCGGACGGCATCCCCGTCTATTGCGCTCATGATGCAATCGTCCCGATCGGAGATCTGAAACCGAATCCGAAGAATCCAAACCAACACTCCGACGAACAGCTGAGGCGCCTGTCTGCGATCATAAAAGGCGCTGGGTGGCGCAATCCGATCACCGTGAGTATTCGGTCGGGCTTTATCGTCCGAGGGCACGGACGGCTAATGGCGGCGGAACGTGCGGGGCTGAAAGAGGTTCCCGTCGACTATCAAAATTACGACTCCGAGGCGGCGGAGCTCGCGGATCTTGTTGCGGACAACCGAATCGCGGAGCTTTCCGATCCAAATATGCAGAAGCTGGTCGAAGTTTTTTCGGCAATCGATTTCACGGATCTTTCCGCTGAGATGACGGGATATACGGCGGCGGAAATGACAGAGCTCGAGGCGGCTTTTGCGGAGTCCATGAGTACGACCACGCTTCCCGAAAACCCGGATGAAATCGAGCCGCCGCCCAAGCCTCAAAAAAGCATTACGCAACGCGGCGACCTATGGCTTTGCGGGAAACACCGCATTCTTTGCGGAGACAGCACGGATGCCGACGACTTTCGAGAGCTGCTTAACGGCGAGCGTGCCGCGATGTGCTTCACAGATCCACCGTGGAATGTTGCGATTGGGCTTGACAGCAACCCCTACCATCGCAAGCGCGAAGGAATGCTCAATGACAATCTTTCGGAAGAAGAATTTGAAAAATTTGTCAGAGCATTCTCAAAGCAGATCCTTGCGTATTTGGATGGCGATTTATATTGCGTTCTTGGCGCGAGTGAGTGGCCGACTTTGGACAGATGCCTACGGGCACAAGATTGCCATTGGAGCGCAACGATCGTTTGGGTAAAAGATTCTTTTGTGCTCGGGCGCAGCAAGTACCATCGGCGTTATGAACCCATTTGGTACGGATGGAAGAACAGCGGGAAAAGCTCATTCTGCGACCGGCGCGATCTGGACGATGTATGGGAGATCCCAAGACCGAAGCGGTCAAAAGAGCACCCGACCATGAAGCCCGTGGCGCTTGTCGTAAAAGCGATCGAAAACAGCAGTCAGCCGGGGGAGCTTGTTATTGATCCCTTCGGCGGAAGCGGAACCACGATGATCGCGGGAGAGTACACGGGGCGGAGAACCGCTCTGATGGAACTTGATCCCAAATATGTGGACGTCGAGGTTCGGCGATACATAACTATCACGGGGAAACACGACGTGAGATGTTTCCGAAACGGGAAAGAGCTCGCGGCGGCGGATATTTCCGATATTTTCAAAATTCAACCTTAAGGAGGAAATTTTATGTCCATCACCACCATTGCCATTATTTATGACATCGCCATATTGATCGCGATCGCACTCATTCTCACGTTTGTCACGCTGTGGCTGCGCGCTGAATGGAAGTATTTCAAGCTCGGAGGAAAAACATGGGTGTTCCGTGCACCGAAGGGAAAAATCGGTCAGCGCTCAAAGTGCCAGAAAGCAGAAATTGAAACGAAACAGGAGGAAAAGATATGAGGTATTTGACGGCAGAATCGGTGACGATCGGTCATCCTGATAAAATCGCGGATCTCATCTCGGACAGTATCCTTACGAGGTGTCTGGAGCAAGACAAAGACAGTCACGTCGCTTGCGAAGTACTGCTGACGGCGGGAACATGCGTCATTGCAGGAGAGATCACGACAAGGGCGAAGGTCAATTATGCGGGAGTCGCAAAAGAAGCGATCGAAGGCGTTGGGTACTCTACGAAGGGGATAGAATTCATCGTCCGTGTTCATGAACAAAGTCCCGACATTGCGGCGGCGGTCGCCAATGCAGAGGATGAATCTCAAGATGACTCCCAACAGGGCGCCGGGGATCAAGGCATCGTTTACGGCTATGCGACGGATGAAACTGAGGAGCTCTTGCCCCTTCCGTTTGTCATTGCGAGAGCAATCACATACCTGCTGACGATTGAAAAAATGCACGATCCTGTGATTTTGCCAGACGGCAAGTCGCAGGTCACAGTTGAATATGACGACTTTGGCGAAGCGGAGATCAAATCCGTCGTTTGCTCCGCTCAGCACATCGAGCCCACTCTCGGCTTGGATATGACGGCAATCAATAGCGTCATCTTGCGGATCGCCATGCGTGCCGTTTCCGACCAAGCAAAAAAATATGGCGCGAAGTGCAGCGAGACGAAGTACTTCATCAACCCGTCGGGAAAGTTTGTCATCGGCGGTTTTGAGGCAGATACAGGGCTCACGGGGCGCAAGTTGATGGTGGATACTTACGGCGGGCTTGCCCATCATGGCGGCGGCGCATTCAGCGGAAAGGATCCGTCTAAACTTGATCGCTCCGGTGCCTACATGGCGCGCTACATAGCAAAAAATATCGTGGCGGCGGATATCGCCAAGGAGTGCGAAGTCTCCCTTGCGTATGCGATCGGGCACCCCACACCGTTGGCGGTGGACGTGACCACTTTTGGAACGGGCATCATTCCCGATGATGCTCTCCGTGATATTGTCGAAGATATCTTCCCCCTCACTCCAAGCGGCATCATCAAAGACCTTCACCTTAAGGACGTTCAATATAAAAATACCGTGATTTACGGGCATTTCGGCGACCAATTTGCCAGCGATAAGCTGTTTCCGTGGGAGAAAACGGATCGTGCCGCCGACATCGCTGGACTCGCGAAGAGCATGAAGGAGACATTAGATGGAAAACAAAAATATTGAGACAAGCGATCTTCGAAGAGATACAGTCTACTATGCGGGCACAGCAACGCTTCATTTTGGCGTTCGGTGCCGTGATGTTGCGGCAATCGCAGCATTCGTGAGCTTCGGAAGTGAAAGCAGAGACGAAGAAGCGATACAAGCCCTTTTTCACAAGGAATTTTCAAAACAAAATGCCCATCTGAAGTTGAACGAAGTCAAGGTCGTCAAATTGACGGCAGATCGATATGAGAAACTTAGTAAGGAGTAAAAAATGGCGATCAAAAACTACTCGACAACGATCCCGGCGGCGCAGACCGTCGGCGAGATACAGGGGATCCTCGCCGCCCACGGCGCCAAAAGCGTAATGATGAACTACGATGAGCGACGGGAGCCGTGCGTAGTCATGTTCGTGGTAGAGACCCCTCTCGGAGACAGGCTTTTCAAGCTCCCTGCGAACATCGACGAATTTCAAAAAGTCCTTCAAAGGCAGAAGGTCAAGTGCGACCGCGAACAGGCGACGAAGGTCGCATGGCGGAACATCAAGGACTGGATCGCCGCGCAGATGGCGTTTCTCGAAACAGCCATGGTGACGCTCGACGAGATCTTCCTGCCGTATATGGCAGACAGCACAGGGACGACGGTATATCAGCTCTACTCGGGCGGAAATCTGCCGCTCCTCGGCGACGGGAGGGAATGATGAAAGCAGTTTTGACATCAATTCAGCCGTATTATGTTTTCCTCATCATCGCCCGCGCTATGGGGTGGAAGGTCGAGCAGGAAAAGACAGTGGAAATCCGCAAGAGCTTCCCGAAAGCATCCGATTGGGACAGAAAGTCCCTCATCTATTGCAGTCAGGAAAGGCGGTCGTTCAACCGCATCCCGAAAGAGTGGCGGTCGCTGATGGCACCGCTCCTCGGGAAGGTCATCGGTGAATTCATGTGCGACGAGATATGGAAAATCGCCGTTGATCTGCGAAGAGCACGACCGACAGTAAGTGATGCTTGTTTGACGGCGAAGGAGCTCGAAACGTACCGTGGCTACAAAGACGCCTACGGTTGGAACATCTCCGACCTCAAAATCTACGACAAGCCGAAGGAGCTGCGAGAGTTTGAGCGTCCCTGCATTAACTTGGACGAATACGCAGGTGAAACATATTGCGACTGCAACGGGTGTGAGCTTGCGGGCGACAGTGATTTCGGGGCGGTCGCGTGTGATAGGCGTATTGCCCGACCGCCGCAGTCATGGATGTATGTGGAAGCAAGGAGAACTTCATGAAGAACTTTACTTTATCGCTGTCGGCGTACAGCGACATCAAAAAAATGAGCTTTGAGGAAATGTCGAAGTGGGCGGCGGAGCTGTATCAGAAAGCCTATAAGGCGGGCTCCGCTTCCGTGACATCCGCAGAGGTGTTCCCCGCCGCCCTCAGAAAGGTTTTACAACAGGCAGACGACATCGGCCCCATCCGCGCGGAAGCGGTCGCGCAGACGATCGCACAGGCACTTTGTGTTCCGAAAGATATGCCGACCAAGGAGGAAAAAATTGGAAAAGAGAAATAAAAAGCGGCTCTTGCTCTACTCCGTTATTCTGTCGCTGCTTCTTTTAATGGCGATCGCGTCCGTGACCTGTTGGGTCGTATTCAGCTTCAACGATGCGGAATATACCGTCACGGTCGTGAGGGTGGAGCGGGAGAATTACAATGAGCCAGGGGAACATCTCATCTACTGCGAGGCGGCGGACGGCACAGCGATCGTATTTGAGAATACCGACGAATGGCTCCGCGGGAAATTCAATTCTTCCGATTTTTATGCGCAGATCAAAGAGGGCGAGACATACACCTTCACGGTCGTCGGCGTGAGGATCCCGTTTCTCAGTCTCTATCAGAACATCATCGAGATCAAAAAGGACGGTTCGGCATGAAAAGCGCAAGAGAAGGATATTGCCGCGCATGTGGAGAGCGGATCATTTGGATCAAAACGGCGCACGGAAAAAACATGCCGTGCAATGCCTCCGCCGTGGTCTATTGGGACACGAAAAAAGGGTCGCACACGATTGTTACGCAGAACGGTGAAACGATCGCAAAAGCCGAGCTTGACAGGGACATCGCCGATAAGGCAACCGGGCTCGGGTACATTCCGCATTGGGCGACTTGTCCGGCGGCGGATCGCTTCAAAAAATTTTCAAAAGGAGAAAGCAAAAAATGAGCGCACAAATCGACTACAATGAAGCCGTCGCGGAACTTGAAAAGTTTTGCAGCACGGAAACCCGATTCTCCGTAGAGATCTCTACCGAGAACTACCCCGTGAAGGTCACGTTCTATCCGGGCGCCCAGATCGGTATGTTTGATGCCGACCTCTACAATGTGGACGAGAACGGTGAGGTCGGGAACATCAGCGTTTCGCTCGGGCAGGAGACGAGGGTGAGCTCCACTTTGAAATTCAGTCTCCCCGCCAAGCTCCTCAACAAGATGGTCAAGCTCTCGGAGAAAGTCGGCGTCACCTATCTTCATGCCTTTCGCGAAAACATCCAACTTGCCCCCTCTTGGCTCAAGCGGGCGGCGGAGATGGCATTCAAGGAATTTTGGCAGACAAGCATCCCAAAGGTCTCCGTCGGAATGCTCGATCATGATAAGCTCGACAAGATCATTGACCGCATTTTTTCGGAGATCATCGCAAACAAGGCAGAGCATTTCATCCGCATTGAAAGCGAAGCGGATGTCTACGGGCGCGAGCAGCCGTATCTTAAAGGCAACCGCCAACCCATGGACGGCGATGGCATCGAGGAGGACGATGATGAAGACCAAGTATGACGAATTGCGTGAAAGCGGAAAAAGGAAGCGCCTTACATACCGCGAGCAGGAACCGCAAGATCCAGCGCAGCATGAACTTTGGCGGCTTGAAAATGCGATCGAAGACGGTGAGCTCGTAGATATCGCAGCTTCGGGTCCGCTTGAAATGACAGAAAGCGAGGCGGCGGCTCTCGGAATGATCCATGCGTATCTGAAGAAGATGTGCGGGCGGCGGGAAGTGTGCAAGGGGTGCCCGTGGAATAAGAAGATCATGTTTTCCGGATACGGAGACTGCTCCGAATATGCCGCGATTCAGATCCTTGTTCGTCAAAAGGCGGTGCAAAAATGAGCGTCGGCAACGTCCACTTCGTCGAGAAGAATGTGCGCGGTGCTTGGGTGGTCTACGGTGCACTCGGGGTGCGTCAATACTACGGCTATACAAAAGAAGAGGCACTCAAACGCTACAACGACGAATGCGACAAGACGCTTTTCACCGATAAGAAGCTCACACGGGGAGAAAATCATGAGCAAGGCGAACACTAATCGGACTCCCCCGTTGGTGTCCGCTTAAAGATGAGCAATCAGAATGCATTCAAATGCAAAGAGGTAATCTATGAAATGGGAAAAAAGGGGAACGCACCACGTCGCCAAAGGGGAAGATGGATTTTTTGAGATCAACGAGAGCAGAGCGGGCGGTCGGCGCCGATTTTGGGCGAAGTATCAAAGTTATAAAACCGGGAAAATGTTCAGAATGAGACCTTGCGATACCCTACGGGAGATGAAGGTGGCTTGTGAAGATAATTATTATTGGGAAGGATAGATCTTCCCGGGCGGCGGATATGAAAAAAACGCAATTCATCAAAAACCGATTGAATAGACACCGTAAAATGCTTGAAAAATTCGAAGCACTCAAGGAAGAGCTCTCTTTTATCATGGCAAGATACGGAAGTCCGCGAAGCCCGAATCTTTCCGGCGTTCCAAGTGGCGGCTCAAGCGAATTGACCGAGACGGAACAGATCGTACATAAAAAAATGGAGCTCGAAGAGAAAATCAGAAATGCGGCGGCGGAAATTTCGGACGACTGGTCAGAGCTCTCCCCTCTTTTTAACGATCTTGGACCGATGCAGACGCTCATCATAAATCTGCGCTATCAGTATGGCGCAAGTTGGAAGGACATCTGCAAGCAGATCTACGGGCGTCGTGAGGACTATGACGGCAACATGGATCTGTATATGAAAAGAATCTATAATGAACACGGTCGTGCTCTTCTATTCCTATCTGAACGACACAGCACATGAAAAAGCGCCCCAAGATGGGGTGCTTTTCGCGCGGATAATCAATTATCTACAATTGCCCGAAGGGCATCTTGTAAGACGGCGGAGAAATTTATGCCCTGCGCCGTCGCCTTTTTGTCGAGCCATGCGGGAATGGTGCAGTTCTTCCGAATGCTGCGGTTCTCGTTCTTTTCCCGATAGGTGGTAAAATCGACCTCGACGAGCGTCACGATCTCGTTTTCTGCGGCTTCTGGTTTCATGGTGACGCCCTTCGGGATCTCCCGCCTTGCGTCCTCTTCGCTGATTCCCCAAATGCCGATGCAGTCCTTCGCCATAGCGATGCAGTCCTCAATGTCCTTGCCCTGCGTGTAGAGGTCGAGATCGGGGACATGCACCGAGAAGTACTTCTCCCCGTTTTCGGGGGGTGTGATGATGATTGCGTAAATGCTTTTCATTTTTTTCACCTCGCTTTATTTCAGGTTGTGCTTTTTGATGAGAGCTTTTGCAAGCCTTTCATTGATCTCGCCGTGCCGCGGGATCGCTTCGCTTTTCTCGCCGTTGGTGTAAACGGTGTGATTTCCGCCTTCGCGCTCCAATCTCCAGCCGTTTCGCTCGAACAGTTTTATCAAGTCTTTCCGTTTCATCTGCAACCTCTTTACACTCTATATTATACGCACTAATGCGCATAATGTCAAGCGTTTTGATGAAATTTTTTTGGCTTTTGCAAAAATATTTTTTTGCGAGACGGAATTTGGAGAGTAATTGAGAGTAAAAGGGAGTGAATGAGAGTAAAGTCATGTGCTATAATGTACGCTGTCAAAAACCGCACAGGAGATTTCCGGGCGGTTTTTTCATGCCAAGCGAGGTGTATGATGGCGAAAAGCGGGATATTGAAGACTTCTGCGAAAAACTTTCAAGATGTCGCCGCAAAGTTGAAGGGCACGCAGGAGGACATCACAAAAGCGATCAAGTCCACCATCAGCGACTGCAAAACGCGAGCGCCCGCCCAGATCACGAAGGCTGTCACATCCGTCTATGGGATCAAGTCCAGCGAAGTCACGGCGGCGGGGAAGGCGGCAAAAAAGGGCGCGAAAACCGTCGGGAAGATCAAAGTCGCGGGGACGACGGTCGACACCATTCAGCTCGTGTACGAAGGGCGGCGGCTGACCCCCATACACTTTTCCATGACCCCGCGCACTCGCCCGCTTGGGAAAAAGAAATACACTGTCAAAGCGACGATCTTCAAGGGCAAAAAGGAAGAGCTGCACGGGAAGAGCAAATACGGAACCCCCGTGTTCCTCGCTCCACAGAAGCAAGGCGTTGTTCTCCCGTTCCAACGGATGACAAAAAAGCGGATGCCGATTGAAGCCTTCCACACTACAAGTATCCCACAGATGATAGAGAATGAGAAGGTCGCTGAGGACATTCAAGGGCGGCTCGATAACCTTCTCGCGGAGCGCTTACAGCACAACGTTGACAGGATCGCCGACAAGCGGCGGTGAACGGAAATGACGGCGATATTAGACCGCCGCCTTCTTTTTGACGTTTTCAGCAGTATCTGCGGGAGAAGGCACAGACCGCCAAAGGTCGCGGCTCAACAGCGAGAGCGCAAAAAAGTTCCGTCGCAGGTACTGCTGAAACAATTTTTTCTCTGCGGTGCTGGCGAGCCCAAAATCTGCGCAGTTACAGAGAAGAATTTTTGAGGCATTTCGTTACGCAAAAGGAGGATATCATGCCGAACGCAGACGAAAAAAAGCCGGCGGGCATGGTAGATGTCAAGATGCTCGCCACCCTATTCAAATTGACGGTCAGAAGGGTTCAGCAGCTCACGCAGGACGGGATCCTCCGCACCGATATCGTCAACAAACAGCGCCGCTACAATTTGATCGAAAATGTGCAGCGCTATATTGAGTACCTTCGCGCGAAAGCAGAAAGCCGCGAAGGCAAGCAGGATGACGCCAAAAACGAGAGCCGAAAGATCGAAGCGGAAGCCGATTTGAAAGAGGCAAAGGCTCGCGTTGCTTCCCTCGAAGCCCAAGAGCTCGAGGGCAAGCTGCATAGAAGTGAAGACGTCGAAGACATGACCACGCAACTCGTATTCACGATCCGCTCCCTGATCGTTGCGCTTCCCGGTCGTCTCGCCGTCGATCTTGCGCAGATGGATAAGCCGGCGGAAGTCTCGCACCGCATCAAACGGGAAACCGATTCTATCCTTTCAGAGCTCTCGAAGTTCAAATACGACCCCGAAGCCTATCGGAAGCTGGTGCGCGGTCGGAAGGGATGGAGCGAGATGATCAGCGAAGATGAAGGCGACGGAGAGTAACGCGACCGAACGCCTCAATGCCGCAATCGCTTCCGCAATCAAAAACTTTGCCCCTTCGGAAGATCTGAATGTTTCGGAGTGGGCGGATAAATACCGGCGGCTCTCGCGCGAGACTTCGGCAGAGCCGGGACCTTGGCGCACCGCGCGCACGCCGTATTTGGAAGAGCCGATGAAAGCCTTCTGCGATCCCAAGATCACAGACATCGTGATGGTCGCGGCTTCACAGGTCGGCAAAACGGAATTTCTCCTCAACTGCATCGGCTACCTCATCGATCAAGACCCCGCGAGCGCCATGCTCATTCAGCCGACCCGCGAGGACATGCAAAAGTTCTCCCGCGTTCGTATAGCTCCGATGATCAGGGACTCGAAGCCGCTGCGGGAAAAGGTCGCGGATGTTAAGACCCGCGACAGCGGCAATACGATCCTGCAAAAGGTTTTCCCGGGCGGCGTACTTACGCTTGCGGGAAGCAACAGCCCGAGCGCACTCGCCTCCACCCCTATTCGCTACATCTTCGGCGACGAACGGGACAGGTGGGCGAAGTCGGCGGGAACCGAAGGCGACCCGTGGGAACTTACGAAAGCCCGTCAAACGACGTTCTATAACCGAAAGTCAGTCGAAGTTTCGACGCCCACCGTTAAGGGGCGCAGCAATATCGAGACGGCATTCTACCGCGGAACGCAAGAGCGCTGGTCATATCAATGCCCCCACTGCGGGGAATGGCACGATATTCGCTTTGATGACATCAGATTCACTCCCGAGACGCAAGAAATCAACAGGCGGAAGGTATATAGCGCCCATGACATCGGATGGGCTTGCCCCTCCTGCGGTGCAATCTCCTCGGAAACGGAAATGCGGCGCCAACCGAAGAAATGGATCGCGGCGAACCCCTCTGCATACGACAAAGGAGTCCGCTCGTTTTGGCTCAACGCATTCTCTTCCCCTTGGACATCATGGGAGACGATCATCGTCCGTTTCCTTGAGGCGAAAGACGATCCCGAGCGGCTGCAAGTCGTCTTCAATACCCTGCTCGGCGAGCTATGGGAAGATCGAGGAGACATTGAAAGTGAGGACGAATACCTGAGCCGCCGCGAGGAATATCCCGCGGAGCTCCCGAACGGCGTGCTTGCTTTGACCTGCGGCGTGGATACGCAGGACAACCGCCTCGAATATGAAGTTGTCGGGCATGGGCACTACGACGAAAAGTGGGGCATCGAAAAAGGCGTCATCATGGGCAGACCGGACACGGCGGACGTATGGGAGCGCTTGGACGACGTCATAGATCACGTTTACAAGTTTGCGGACGGGAAAGGACTGAAAATCGGTCGCACCTTCGTCGACTCGGGCGGGCATTACACGCAAGAGGTCTACGAAGCGTGCCGCGCGCGCCAAGGCAAGTGGGTATTTGCGATCAAAGGTAAGGGCGGCTCGGATATCCCGTTTATTTCCCTTCCGACGCAGGTCGCGATCAGAGACAATAAGCGGATCAAATGCTGGCTATACACCATCGGTGTTGACGCAGGAAAGACGAAGATCATGAATTCGCTTCGCGTTCAGGAGCCGGGGGCGCGCTATTCGCACTTCCCGCGCGGCGACCGCGGATATGACGAGACCTATTTCAGTGGGCTGCTCTCCGAAAAGATGACGCTCATCAAAAGCGGCAAAAGAGCCGGGCAATTTGCTTGGGAGAAGATCCCCGGGCATCAACGCAATGAGCCTCTTGACTGCCGAAACTATGCGAATGCCGCTTTCGTCGCGTGGCACCCCGACCTTGATGCCATCGAGCAGCGGATGAAGGGTGTCCCGCAAAAATCGAACAGGGCGCCGCTTCCGCCGCGACCCCAAAAGCGCAACCCGCTCCTCGACGGAGATGACTGGTAAAGGAGGATCAAGTGAACGGACAAGAAAAACTCAATGAACTACGTGAACGGCGCAAGCTCTATCTCGACGCCGAAAGAGAGCTCCTCACGGGCGGCGCCCAAAGCTACAATGTCGGCAGCAGGAGCCTTACGAGGTATGGCATGACCGCCTCGGAGCTCAGAAGCGCGATCAAAGGTCTCGATGATGAGATCGAGGAGCTGGAAACGGCTCTTGAGGGAAGGAAGCCGCGGAAAGCGGTCGGCGTCGTTCCCCGTGACTGGTAAGGGAGGAGCGAGATGGAAAGTAAACCTCACGGAAGCGCGCCTCGCGGTCAGAACACGGGCTACGGCGAAGCCGGCGCGAGCTATACAAAGCGAGCCTTGAAGGGCTTCACCGCAACAAGCCGATCGCCCAAAGAGGACATTGACGCGAACAATCTGACGCTTCGGCAACGCGCCCGTGTCCTCTATATGGCATCACCGATCGCAACGTCCGCGATCAAAACAAACCGAACGAACGTCATCGGCTGCGGGCTTCAGATGAAGAGCAGGATCGACCGAGAGGCCCTTCATATGAGTGCGGAGGCGGCGGAAGAATGGCAGAAAAAGACGGAGTCTGAATTCAAGCTCTGGGCGATGAGAAAGGAAAACTGCGACGCCCTCGGGCTCTGCGATTTCTACGACGCGCAACAGCTTGCATTCACGGCTTCGATCCTCTCCGGCGATTCTTTTGTCATTTTGAAGCATCTACCGCGGACGCCGCTCAACCCCTACGGGCTGCGCTTCCACATCATCGAAGCCGACCGCGTAAGCACTCCGACAAGATTTTCAAACGCAACCGCGAACGCGATCTTTACAAACTCGACGGAAGGCGTAACGGAAGGCGGGAATAAGATCTACGACGGCATTGAAGTCGATGCAGATGGGAGGGTCGTCGCCTATCACATCCGCAACACCTACCCCTTCGAACCGATCAGAGCGGGAAAAACGGAGTGGGCGCGAGTCACGGCGATCGGCGAAAATACAGGGCTCCCGAACGTACTTCACATCATGGAGGCGGAACGCCCCGAGCAGTACAGGGGCGTCACCTATCTCGCACAGGTCATCGAGCCGCTCCTTCAAGGAAGACGGTACACCGACAGCGAACTCACGGCGGCGGTCGTCGAGAGCTTCTTCACCGCTTTCATTAAGACGGAAGCGCGCCCGGACGATATGCCGTTCAATGAAACGATACCGGAAGATCAGACGGAAGTTTCAAGCGATCCGAATGACTACGAAATGGGACCCGGGCAGGTCAACGTCATGAAACCCGGAGAAGACGTTGTGTTTGCAGACCCGAAGCGCCCCGCGGGCGGCTTCGACGCCTTCATGACGTCTGTCTGCAAACAGGTCGGCGCCGCCCTTGAGATCCCCGCGGATCTCCTTCTGAAGGCGTTCAACGCATCGTACAGCGCGTCCCGCGCCGCCCTCCTCGAAGCATGGAAGGCATTCAAAATGAAGCGCGCATGGTTCGTCGCAGATTTTTGCCGTCCCATCTATGAGGTCTGGCTCTCCGAGGCGATCGCGCTCGGCAGGATCCACGCTCCTGGCTTCTTCTCCGATCTCACGATCAGAGAGGCTTGGCTCGGCAGTGAGTGGGTGGGCCCCTCGCAAGGACAGCTCGATCCCGTCAAGGAAGTCACGGCGGAGAAGATGGCGTGCGAGGAAGGCTTCAGCACGCGCGAGGAGTCGACGATCAGACTCACGGGCGGATCTTACGACGCGAACGTCGAACGGCTCGCAAGCGAGAACAAGCGGCTCCGAGATGCGCAAGCAGCCGAAGAAACCGCGCCGGTCGAAACGACCGAAAACTCACAACTTGAAGCTCTGGCGGCGGCTCTCGTGCCGTTGATCATCAGCAAAATAAAAGGAGGCAATTCATGAAAATCCATCGCTTCACGAACGGTCCGGCGCCTGTCGGAACCGCTCAGCCCCCGGCGAAGTATTGGAACGTCGTCACGAACGAGGACATCGACAGCGCAGAGATCACCCTATACGGGGACGTCTGCGAGCGCCGTCCCGTTGACTGGTGGACGGGACAGGCTCTCGAGGGCAACTTCATCACCCCCGAGGGCTTCCTCGAAGACCTTGAGCGCGTGAAAAATAAAAGCAGCTTGACCATCAAGCTGAACAGTTGCGGCGGCGACGTCTACACCGGCATCGCGATCCATAATGCGCTGAGAGGACTGTCCGCCAAAAAGACGGTCATCGTAGAAGGGATCGCGGCGTCCGCCGCATCGGTCATTGCGTGCGCGGGCGACACGGTGCAAGTCTATCCGGGATCGCTCATCATGATCCACGGGGTCAGCGTGACCAACTATGACCCCATGACATTGAGTGACATGAAAAAGCTCGCGAAAGCCGTCGACTCCATGGAAGCGGCGATCGCGGAGATCTACCACTTCAAGACCGGACTCGAAACCGACAAACTCCGCAGCATGATGGCGAAGGAGGAGTGGATGACGGGTCAGAAAGCACTCGACAACCACTTCGCAGACGAGCTCATCGGCGGGAGCGGCCCCGAGATGAGCCTCTCCGCAGACAGGAAACTGCTTTTCGTCGCGGGAGTCACCCACGACGTTCACAGCTTCCACCACATTCCCGGCACGATCCCCACGCGCGCAGGGACAAACAACGGCACCAACGGCGGCGCTGCGCCGGGCGCAAATAACGAACCCCCGACCGGACAGGCGGGAAAAGGAGGATCCACGGAAATGGACGAAAAGGAACTCAGAGCACAATATCCCCAGATCGTCGCCTCCATCGAGGCGAATGTAGCGGGTAAGGCTCGCACTGAGGCGGTCGAACAGGAACGCGCCCGTCTCAAAGCGATCGACGAGATCGCACCCGGGATCGGCGACCCCAAGATGATCGCCGATGCGAAGTACGGTGAAAAGGCGTGCTCCGCAGAAGCTCTCGCATTTGCCGCGATGAAGAAACAGGCAGAGCAGGGCAAAAACTTCATGACCAGCCTCGCGGCCGACGCTGCGGCATCCGGGGCGAACAATGTCTCCGGCAATCCCAACGCCGGAACGCAGGACGACACGGACAAGGACAAGGCGGAGCTCGCCGCTGCCGTCGCCGCCTACAACCAGACGAAAGGAGGACAGGCAAAATGAAGCAACTCAACGAAACCGTCGGTTCCTGTGAGTTTGACAACCTCATCTATCAGGGGTCGCCCGCTCTCGACGTGTTCAACGTCACGCTGAGAGGAACGGGAGCGGACACCAAGAAAGCGCTTAAGCGCGGAACCGTTCTCGCGCTTTCCGACATTGACGGCAAGTGCGTCGCGCTCGGAACCGCCGCGAAAGAATTCTCGACGGACGAGCTCCAGAAGCTCGGCTACGAGGCACCCGAGGAAGCGCAGACGGAAACCCTCACCGCGAACTGCATCCTTTGCGACGACATCGAAGTCGGCAAGGACGACATCTTCACGCCCGCATACCGCACGGGGCACTTCAACCGCACCGCGCTGATCGTGGAAGCGGAGTACAAACTCACCGCGACTGATGAGGAGGAGCTCAGAAAGGGCGGCATCCTTCTCTCGACGGCTCTCTAAAAACAAGGAGGAAACGGAAAATGTCTTTGAACCCTTTTGAAACCCACACCATGCTCATGGCTGTAAATCAGCTCACGCGTGTTCCCAGCTTTCTGAGCGATCGCTACTTCCCCACCAACGACACGACTGACCTTTTCAGCACCGACGATGTGCTGGCGGAATACCGCGAGGGCAGCAAGAAGCTCGCGCCCTTCGTCTCTCCCCGCCGCGGTGGCGTGACCATCACTCGCGAGGGATACGAGATGAAGCGCTTCTCTCCCGCGAACATCGCGCCGAAGAGGACGCTCACCATCGACGACCTCAAGAAGAAGGGCTTCGGCGAAGCGCTCTATGCAAACCTCACGCCCGAACAGCGTCAGCTCATCATCTTGATGGGCGACTTCGACGACCTTCAGAGCAGAATCAGACGCCGCCGCGAGCAGATGGCGGCGGAGACGCTTCTCACGAACGGCTGTGTCATGAAACACATCACGGACGATCCCAATAAACCCGAGGAATTCACCGTTCAGTTCTATACCGGAAAGGATGATGCGATCTTTACGCCCGCAACCGACTGGAATGAACCGACCGCGGACATCATCGCGGACATCGCGGCGGCGGCTGGTTTCCTCACCTCGAGAGGCTTGCCCGCGACCGACCTCATTGTCGGCACGGACGTCGCGGACGCCATCCTGAACAACGAGAAGATCCTGAAGCTCCTCGACAACAGAAACGTTCAGATCGGCGGCATCAGCCCCGAACAGCTTCCGAGCGGTGCGACAAAGATCGCCCGCCTGAACTGCAAGGGCAAGATGGTCGATGTGATCTTGTATGAGGAGACCTACGAGGACGAGGAAGGCAAGACGACGCCCTTCATCGATCCCAAGAAGGCGATCCTTACGGCGCCCTCCTGTGGGCGCACGATCTACGGCGCCGTCACTCAGCTCGAGCAGGCGGACGGAGAATTCCATACCTACACGGGCAAAGCCGTTCCGAAATACACAAGCGATGCGAACAGCAATACGCGCGAGATCACGTTGACCTCTCGCCCGCTGCTTGTGCCGAACAACAAGAGCCCGTGGTGCGTCATCAACGCGATCAACGACTGAGGAGGAAACACATGATCAAGATTATCAAAGGATCCTACGGAAAGCGTGATGGACATGTCGTCCGGGCGGTCGGATGCGGAACCGTCCTCGAACTGTCCGCCGAGGAAGAGGCGCGGCTCGTGCGCATCGGCGTCGCCGAGAAAGTCACCGAGGAGCATCCCGTCAAGGCAGTGGCGCCCGCCGCTCCTTCCACTCCCGAAGATGCGGAACACGACGAGCCCGAAGCGGAAGGCGAGGAACCCGTGCAAGACGAATTTCCCGAATACTCCGCCGACATGAAGCTGGAAGAGCTCAAAACCGTGGCGGCGGCTTATAAGGTAGACGTCTCGGGCTTGCGCTCCAAGAAAGAGATCGTCGCGGCACTCGACGAGGCGCGCGCCATCCTCTCCGGCGGCGATGCGGCGGACACGGTCGTTGATGGCTGACTTCAAAGATCGACTCAAAGCTGACATCGGTCGGGTCTTCCTCAACGCAAGAGAATTTACGGAGAGGCATTTTGTCGAAGGGAAGGAAATCGATTGCATTCTTGACACCGACATTCAGACGGAATCAAAGAGTGCGGAGGATCTCGGACTTGCGGGAGCGGATCTTTCCGTGAACGCGCGGATCGCAGATCTCCCGGAGCGGCGGGCGGCGGGCGAAAGCCTGAACGTCGATGGCGGCGAGTACATCATCGTTTCATGGCGGGAGGATTACGGCATGGCAGTCGTTTATCTCCTGAAAAATCAGCAAGGATGACGGAGGTGCATCATGACGATCGTTCAAACAATCGAAACGATGACGCAATGGCTCAATAAAAACGTCTGTCCGAAGGTGGTCTTAAAGGAGCCAAGCGATGAAAATGCCGGGACGGGATACAAGCTCAAAAGAGTAAGCCCGACAGCTTTCTCCATGTTCATCCCGACGAAGGATAAACTTCCCTCGAAGATCAAAAACATTGCGCCGTCGATCACCGTGCAGCTTGTCGAAGGCAATCACAATTTCCCCGGGCAAGACGGAAGGTACAAACTTCAGCTCACCTGTATTGCATGGAACCCGGGGACGACCAAGAGCGAAGGGGCGGCGGAATTTGAACGCACCACGGAAGGATGGAAAGATGTCTGGGAGCTCATAGACCGAGTCATTGCGGAGGTGGAAAACGTCGAATATATGGACGGCTTGCGCCTTGTCAAAGAACTCGGAGTGACCTTCGGGCAGTTTTCCGAGGACGGTCAGATCTCAGACTTCTATCCGTACTTCATGGGCTATGTCATCTTCACCGTCGAAAACTCCATCCCGAGGAGTCAAAAAACGATCGGGAAATTTTTATAAGGAGAACGCAGAACAATGAGTGACTACAAATACGGCGCCTTCGCTCAGCTTGGCGCAGACGCCGTTCAAAGCGCGGCATCGTCCGGGTCGGTTCCCGTCTATATCGGAACGGCGCCGGTCAACCTTCTCGGAAGTTCCGATGGGAAGGTGAATGTGCCGATCAAGATCAGAAGTCTGAATGAAGCGCAACAGCTTCTCGGACACTTTGGGGACGGCTCCAAGTGGAGCAAATACACCCTTTGCGAAGCCGTCGCGGCGCACTTTGCCAACGGAAAGGGGAACATCGGGCCCATCTATGTCATCAACGTGCTTGACCCTGCGGCTCATAAGAAAGATGAGTCGACTACCACATCCCTTACGTTTGTGAACAAGCGCGCAACGATCGTCGGCGACGACATCATTTTGTCGTCTTTTGCCCTCGACGGCAAAGCGCTTGGCACCGATTATACCTTGAGCTATGACTTCAACAAGTCCACGCTCACCGTAACGGACATTAGTGCGGAAGGGATCAGCGAGCCGATCCAAGCGACCTATGACGAGGTGGATCACGAAAAGATCACCGCTGCGGAGATCATTGGCGGCACTGATGAGAGCGGAAACCTTACGGGCATCTCCGCGGTTGCGCTCGTGTATCAGACCTGCAATGTCGTCCCGACCCACCTTGCTGCACCCGGATGGAGCGACCAGAAGAGCGTCTACAATGCGCTGTTGTCGGCATCGCAGCAGATCAACGGGCATTGGTACGCTTTCGTGTTTGCGGATCTTACGATCGCGGAGACGACGACGCGGGCGGCGGCGAAGAAATGGAAGGAGGACAACGGCTACACGAGCGGCTTCTCGAAAGTATTCTGGCCGAAGGCAAAAGGTTCGGACGGAAACGTGTACTCGCTTTCCACGCTCGCGCTCGTCGAACAGCTCCGAACCGACGCCGCGAACGGAGACATTCCCTTTGAGACCTGCGGCAATAAGACGATCCCGATTACGGGGCTCTATTTCGGCGAAGGCGTCAAAGCGAATTTCGACAAACTGCAAGCGAACGATCTGACCGCGGCAGGGATCACGACGGCGGTCTATTGGGAAGGCAATTGGCGCGTATGGGGCGACCATACGGCGGCTTATACCTACGGAGCGTCCGGTGACGTGCGGTACAATTTCGACGTCAACATCATGATGCTTTTCTACATCATGAACAGCTTCCAAAAAGAGTGGGGCTCCGTCATCGATCAGCCCATGACGGTGGCGCTCTCGCAAACGATCCTCAATCGCGAACAGGAGAAGCTCGACTCTCTTGTCGCGCGCGGCGCGCTCATCGGGAACCCGCTTGTCACATTCGATGAAAGCAACAACCCCGACGCGGATATCCGTGAGGGTCAGTTTGTTTGGGAGATCTCGGCGACCAACACGCCGCCCCTCAAGGCGGCAACGGCGATCGTCAGATATACGGATGCCGGCTACTCTGTCTACGTCAACGAAAGCGGAGGTGAAGAATAATGGATTCGAGAAACGGAGTAATCGCGAGCACGGTCTATACGGACAATGCGCTCGTAGCACGCGATGTCGCGGTCAATTTGCCCGCGGTCAATTTCCAAACGGCAGATGTGCAAGCGATGGGTACGATGAGCACCGTGCTTGTCGGTTTACTTGAGGACATGGAGGCATCGTTCCATAAGGTCGGGATCGACTCCGACCTTGCGCGGTCGTGCACCCCCGAGCCCCATCATTTTGAGGCGAGATGGGTGCAGAATGTGCTCAAAGCAGACGGGACGGCGGCTCCCGAAGGATGCAAGGCATTCTTGACGGGCACCCCTACGGGGATCCCCGCGCTTGCCCCCGAACCCGGGAACCCCACGGAGGTGGACGTAACGATCAAGACGACGCGCTACCAGCTTTTTGTGGGCGGCGAGGAGATCTGCTGCATCGACAGGCTCAGTCAGATCCTGCGTATCCGCGGGAAGGACTATTGGGGACAGATCGCAAATCTGCTCTAAATCGCACGATCATCACCCCGGCGACATCATCGTCTCCGGGGTGAAATTTTTAAGGAGACAATCATGGATAAAATCATTCTCAAAAAGCCCATCCAGATCAACGGCGAAGAAGTCAAGGAACTCACCTATGACATCGAGGAGATCACGAGTGATCTCTACCTTCAGGCGCTCGCAAAAAAGACGGTGCCTGTTTCCGGACGTCCCACGGGTGCCGTCGCGGAAATTGATGCGGGACTTCATCTTACAATCGGTATGGCGGCTATCATCGCCGTCAACCCCGCTTACGACTTTGATGACCTCAAGCGGATCAAGGGGCGCGACATCGCAAGCATCATGAAGGTCGGCAGAAGTTTTTTTACCGCATCGGAGAACTCGGAGGAGGAAAACTCACAGCAAAACAACTCCGAAAGCGGCTCCGCGACTACGGAAGAGTCTACTACACCCCCCTCGGAGAGCTGAGCCGTCTCCCCGTGACGGTTTTTCTGCTCAACTATGCGGAGGCGGCAGAAGAGCTTGAAGCGGAAGCAAAAAGACGAAAAGCAAGTATCCCGCGCATGAAACACGGCGGCAGGTATAGGAGGTGAAGATGGCAAAAAATCAAATTCTATCTGCGGTCGTTGAAATTGCCGGGAGTATCAGCCCGGAGCTCGGGAAGACGGTCGAAAGCGCTTGCAAAACGCTCGACAAGATAAACCTCAAAGCCGTGGCAGTTACGGCAGCGATCGCCACGGGCGCGGTGGCAGCGGTCAAGGGAGTCTACAAAGCGGGAAAAGAGCTCGTCAATCTCGGAAGCGAATTTGACTCCGCCTACGATGCGATCCGCGTCGGCACCGGTGCGACGGGTGAAGCTCTGGACGCCTTGAAGGATGACTTCAAAGAGGTCTATTCGAGTGTCCCAACCTCAATGGAGGACGCCTCAAAAGCGGTCGCGGATTACAATACCCGCCTTGGGCTGACGGGAGATCAACTTCAGACCCTCTCTAAGCAAGCGATCCAAGTGAGCGATCTGCTCGACGAGGATCTGAACAGCGTCATAGAAAATTCTTCGAAGTCGTTCAAGCAGTGGAATATCGACGAGGAGAACATGAGCGCCGCGATGGATCACGTTTTCAAAGTGAGCCAAGCGACGGGCGTCGGTTTTTCCGACCTCATGGGGAAGATGCAGAGCTATGGAGCGCAGCTACAGGAGCTCGGCTATTACTACGAAGAGGCGACCGTCTTTATCGCCCAACTCGAAAAAGAGGGCGTCAACGCCGATGAGGCGCTTGCCGCTATGAAGAAGTCCGTCACAGCGCTCGCCAATGAAGGGATCGATGCAAGTGATGGGCTTCAAATGTATATCGACGCCATCGTCAACGCGAAGGACATGACGCAAGCCACGGCGATCGCAGCAGAGCTCTTCGGCTCGAAGGCGGGATCGACGATGGCGGCGGCGATCCGAGACGGAACTTTTTCGATCGAGGAACTGACGGAGGCGATTGCGGAAAACGGTGAAACGATCGCGGGCTGTGCGGAAGACACTTACGACTTTTCGGAGCGCTTCCAAATCTTCAAACAGCAGATGCAGGTCGCGCTCGAGCCGCTTGCGATGACGCTCTTCGATTCGATCAACGACCTCATGCCCGTTGTGACAGATCTCATTTCCGGGATCATTCCTGTCATTCAGGATGTTTCGAAGACAATGGCGCCGTTGATCAAAAACCTCGTAGCGAAGCTGGGGCCCATGCTTCAAAAGCTCGTTCCTCCGCTGACGGAAATCGCGACTGCCCTCGTGAGCAAATTGCTTCCGCCGCTGTTTGATATCATCGAAGCCGTGCTCCCCGTGGCGATCCAGCTCATCGAGCTTCTCATGCCGATCGTTGAATTCATCGCGGAATCCGTTTTGCCGGTGCTCGTCAGCATAATAGGCGCGCTTTTGCCGCCCATTATGAAGCTCATCGAGAAGATCCTGCCCGTTGTGATCAAGCTCATGGAAGCGGTGCTTCCGCTTGTGATGAAGCTCATTGATTCGGTACTTCCAATCGTCATCACGCTTTTGGATGCCATAACGCCGATCCTCGACCTTGTGATTGCGCTGCTCAGCCCGATCCTCGATCTCATTGTCGCGCTGCTCAGCCCGATCCTCGATCTCATTGAAACGGCGCTCGGCCCGCTCATTGATGCGTTTTCCGAGCTCATCTCCTATGCGCTCGAGCCGCTCATGCCTCTCATCGATATGGTGTCCAGTCTCTTTACGGGCTCCCTCGGCAATGCGTTGAGCACAATTCAGCCGCTTGTCGAAGCTGTGACAGGCGTGTTCGGCGGGCTCATGGACTTCATCCAAAACGTCTTCACGGGAAACTGGTCGGGAGCTTGGGATAACATCAAAAACATCTTCTCAAACGTTTGGGAAGGGATCAAGAACCTCGGGAAGGGTGCCATCAACGGATTGATCACCGCCGTCGAAAGCGGCATCAATTTGCTCGTCAAAATGATCAATGGGCTCACAGGCGGGCTCAGCAAGACATGGACGTGGCTCGGCATCCCTGCGATCCCCGAGATCCCCCTCGTTTCCCTCCCGCGGCTTGCGACGGGTGGCTTCACGGAAGGCGTCAGTATTGCGGGCGAGGAAGGCACGGAAGCGGTCATCTCCTTCGACCCTGCATATCGGGAAGAGAACATCGAACTTTGGCAAGAAGCCGGCAAAATGCTCGGCACGCTCGAGGAATTTAGTTTGTTCGGGAGCACCGAAGCGGCAGTTGGCGCTATCGTCGAAATGGCGGAAGCGGAGCACGCCGCGCGGACTTCCCTCCTTGCTCAGGCGAGCAGACTCGTCGAGATGGACGACTTCAGCCTCGGCGGGCTTACCGAGTCCACCGTTATCGTCTATGACTTTTCCGGCTTCCACTACGACCCGCAAGTCACAGTGAACGGAAAGGCGGATCGCGAGAGCATCATGGAAGCGCTCGAAGAGAACGAGCAGGAATTCTTCGATTGGCTCACGGAATGGGCGCGCAGAAAGGAGGAAGGAAGCTATGACGGTGACGGGATTTCTTGAATACACCACGCGAGAGGGCGACACGTTTGACGCGCTCGCCCTTTCTCAGTACAACAATGAGATGATGGCGCACCACATCATCGCCTACAATCCGGACTATGCCGACGTCCTTATTTTCGAGGGAGCCGTCAGGCTCTATATCCCCATCTTCGATCGGGGAGAGAGACCCGAGACGCTTGCCCCGTGGAGACGTTCCGGCACATGAAATTTTTTTACAAGGGTGCCGACATTACAAAACAGACGTTCCTCAATCGGTGCGAAGTGGAAACGTTTGCGGAGAAACATGCCGACACAATGCTTGCCCGTTTTGACGACTCCGCAGGGCTATGGGACAGTTGGAGCCCTGCACAAGGCGACGAAGTGCGTTTTGAATTTGACAACTTCGAGACGGGCGCGATGTTCGTCAAAGAGATCAAACCGGAAAACGGGCTCATGACGATCTTCGCATCCTCAATGCCTCTCTCATGCTATACGCGAAACACGCGCACATGGGAGGACATCCGTTTTTTACGCCTTTGCCAAGACATCGCGGAGGCGCACGGCATGGGCTTTCAAAGCTACGACGTCACAGACCAGCTTTATCGCTACATTCAGCAGGACACCACGGGAGACCTCGAATTCCTAAACAGGAGATGCCAGCTCGAAGGATGTGCGCTTGTTGTGTTCGACAACACGATCATCGTCTACAACGAAGCGGCACGGGAAGGCTCGGAACCCACGGAAAAGCTCAAGCTCGGAAAAGATGCCGTCTTTCGGTATTACGACCGAAGCGCGGGCGCTTTCGGGGCGGCGGAGATCATAAGCGGAAGCTATCACGGGCTGTTCAACGCTCCAAGCGGCGACAAGAGCCGCGTGTTCCGCCCCTCGAAGGAGATCAACTGCATGGACAACACCGAGGCGCTGCGTTTTTCCTGCGGGCTCTTACGGCAGGTCAACAAGGACACGGTCGGGGGCTCGTTCCGGAGAAAGCTCACGCCTGAGGTGGCAGCGGGATCTGTCATCGAAATCGAGACGGAGAAAGCAAAAAGCTGGGGCGGGAAGATCTTCGTCACAAAGACGCGCCATGACTTCGTGAAAAACGAAAGCAAGATCTATTTTCGGAAGCCCTTGGAGGGATATTGAAATGGCGGAAATACAAAAAGGGATCATCAGCACCATCGAGGGTCCGAAGGACGGCAAGGGAAACTACACGCGGGCGAAAGTCGCTCCCGATCAATACGGCAGCGCCCTCACGAAGCCGCTCGTGATCGACAAGCCACTTCGGGGAACGGACGGTGGGCTGAAAAAAGGAACGCCCGTGATCTATGTCGTCTTCCCGGATCTCACTGGGATGATCCTATGTCGGGCGGACGGTGAACTTCCCGGCAGCAAGTAAGGAGGAATACAATGGCGATCACGGCAATGTTTATCACTACGGAAGGGACGAAGACATGGGAGGTCTCGCAAAGCAAGATTCTTCCCGTCGGGGATATGAGCACGGGCTTCGAGCTCGAGGCTGAGAAAAACACGGCGGTCGAAGGTTCCCCATTGAGCAATCTGCGAGGGCAAAAGAAAGTGTCGCTCTCCTTCCCGACCACGCTCATCAGCGGACTCGGCTATGACGTCAGAGAAGAATATGAAAGCTGGCAGCCGTTTATCGGTCTCTCGGGCGTCATACGCTTCGGGAGCAAGCGTTTTCGGCAACACAGTTTTCTCCTTACGGCAGCAAAAGCATCTGCGATCAAGCTGGATGACGCGGGACGATGGCGCAGCTGCAAACTTACTTTCACCTTCGAGCAGAGCGACGACACCTCGGCGGATGCGATCGAGGCTGCCATTCAGACCGTGGATGAAACGCAAAGCGCGGCAAAAGTGACCGCCCCGACCGAATTGAAGGCGGTCAAGAAGCCGCAGAATATGCAGCTCCAAAAGAGCCCCGTGATCCCCGCGGCGCAGCTGACAAGGCTCCCGCGTCTTATTCTTCCATAAAGGAGGCACCCATGCTGAGCAAGGGAAACAGCAACCCGGAGATCTGCGCCGGAAATTTACTCAAAACACAGCGCGGCGAAGTCCCGCTCGACCGCATCAAAGGGATCTTGTCCTCGTCCATCGATAAGCCCGCCCCCGTTGCCGCCGCGGAGATCGCGGAGGATACGGAGTGGATGCTCGGGGCATACGAACCGCGGGTCAGGGTCGACGATGTGGATGTTACGCAGGACGCGGATCAGGTGGGCTGCTACGTTATCAATGCCAAAGTTACGACGAAGGAGGCAACAAGCTCATGAATGAGTTTATCACAACCGACGCAGATGCCATCTACGAATCGATTCTTCAATCGCTCGAAAAACAAGTCGAGGAGCCGTTATACCCGGGCGATGAGCGACGGATTTTTGCGGAGGCGCTTGCTTTTTGGACGATCTCTATGTTCAATGCGCTCAATGATGCAGCGAAGCAAAAACTGCTTCGCTACGCACGGAGCGATGTATTGGATGCGCTCGGAGAGCGGGTGGGCGTGACTCGGATCGGAGAGTCCGCTGCAAAGACGCAGCTCCGCTTCTCGACGTCCGAAACGGTGGAAGAGAATATTATCATCCCGCAAGGGACGAGAGTCACGAACGACAGCACCCACTACTTTGCCACGGTGGATCTTGCGGTCATTGAGGCGGGACAGACAAGCGTCGAAGTCGACGCGGAAAGCGTGGGCGGCGGAACGTCATTCAACGGGTATGCGCCCGGCACATTGACGACGATCGTCGATCCGATCATCTACGTCGACAGCGTCACCAATATCACGGAGACGAGCGGCGGAGACGACAAGGAGAGCGATGCCGCATATCGTGAGCGGATCAGGACGGCACCGTCAAAGCTCTCGACCGCGGGCCCGATCAACGGATACAAGTATTATGCCATGAGCGCTGACTCATCCATTTCGGATGTCGTTGTCAAATCGGAGCAGGAAACGGAGACGGCAGAGCTTACCGTTTACGGCAGAAAAGCCTTTATGGGCGGCGACACGCTTCTCCTCGGGACATTGCTCGTCCAGACGCAGGATGGCGCTCCTGCCGCCTCTGAGACCGATTACACGGCGGAATACGAAAACGGTCTGCTCACCATCACGATCACCCCGGGAGGCGCACTCAACGACGCCGCGACCGTAAAGGTCAGCATTGACAGAACGAACGCCGGCATCGTGAAGATCTTCCCGCTTTGCTATGGCGGGAAGATCCCCGAAGAGGCGATCCTGAAGAAAGTCCAAGACGCTTGCAACGCCTCCGAGGTGCGCCCGCTCACCGACCTCGTGAAGGTGATCGCGCCGAGCGAGGAAGATTACGACATCGAGCTCACCTACTATACAACGGCTTCGGATGCCGGCGCTTGCACACAGACGGTGGAATCCGAGGGAGGAGCGATCGACCAATACATCGCGTGGCAGTGTGAAAAGCTCGGTCGGCATATCAATCCGGACAAGCTCCGCGCGCTCATCCTTGCGCCTTCGGAAAGCGGTGCGGTCGGCGCCGCGCGCGTGGTTATCACAAAGCCTGTTTTCAAGGAGCTCGGCGAGACCACCATCGCGCATTTCAGCGGGAGTAAAACGATCAAACGCGAGGTGACGGAGAGATGAAAATTTCGGACGTTGACCTTCTCAAGCTCGTTCCCGAATTTATGCGCGACGACCCCGCGGTCAAAGGTCTTGCCACCGCAATGAGCGAGATCTTACGAGAACCGGGGGCGGCGGCAAAGACCGCGCGCGTCTGGGATCAGATCGACAGCCTCACCGACTCGCAACTCGACGAGCTTGCCTATGAACTTGACATCGATTGGTACTCTTCCGACCTTCCGATCGAGACAAAGCGCGCCATCGTCAAGAGCTCCGACCTTGTGCACAGTCGCCGAGGAACAAAGTGGGCAGTCGAGCAGGTGATGGCTGATATCTTCCGCGGAGGGACTGCACAGGAGTGGTTTGAATACGGTGGGCAACCGTTCCACTTCCGAGTGATCACGAACTACCCCCTCGATTCGCAAAGCGTGATCGAGGAATTTCGCCGTCTCGTGGCGGTGACAAAGCCAGCTCGTGCCATCCTTGACACGATTGAATTTGCGCACGTCGGAACCGTCACGGAGAAAGCGGCGACGGCGGCGATGTGCACCATGATTTCAATGTCCGGTGTGGCAAGCAACATTTAAGGAGACAACTATGTGGAATGATGCGGTAATTACAAATGCGGGGCGCGAGCTCCTCTCGAGATGGACGAACGGGGAAACGCTCGAGATCACCCGCGCGGCAACAGGACAGGGCATCGCAAGCGCGGTGCAACTGATGGCGCAGACAGGCCTCGTCAGCGAAAAACAGGCGATGAGCATTGTCGAAAAGGGAGAGCGCGTTGCAAACGGCGTGCGCATTCGATTGCAAATCACAAGTAAGGGGATCCAAGCTGCATACACCATCAACCAGATCGGGATCTGGGCGAGAGTGGGAAGCGAGGCGGAAGTGCTCGTGGCGATCTATCAGGACGCAACGGGCGTCAGGGCGCCTTCCGAGTCCGAGATGGCAGACTATATCTTCACTTTTTATGCGACGATCCAAACGACGAACGACGGGGAGATCGTTTTCACGGTAGACCCGCTCGCCGCCGTCACAAATGACCGCTTCCAAACCGAGATCGAAAAGCTGGAGCAAGCGGACAAGGACGAAAAAGAAGCGCGTGAGCAAGCGGACAAGGACGAAAAAGAAGCGCGTGAGCAAGCGGACAAGGACGAAAAAGAAGCGCGTGAGCAAGCGTACAAAGCGCTGGGCAAAAGAATCGATGGTGTAATATCGGAAGCGGCACGCGCCGGAACAGGTCTTGTAAAAGACGAGGACGGGAGAACGATCAACCATAAAAATGCGGTAGAAGCGGGAACAGCTTCCGGAACGAGCGGTCTCGTGCACTTCGGCGGGACGATCAAGATCCCGTCGATCACTTACGACGACACGGGACATGTCACGGAAGCAGGTTATACCGAGGTCACGCTTCCCACATCACCGAGTTTCCAAGCCCCTGTCACATCGGTCAACGAGAAGACCGGCGCCGTCACGCTCGGCAAGAAAGACGTGGGGCTTGAAAACGTCGACAACGTGCGGCAGTACAGCACAGAAAACCCTCCGCCCTATCCCGTCACTTCGGTCAACGAGAAGACTGGCGCCGTCACGCTCGGCAAGAAAGACGTGGGGCTTGAAAACGTCGACAACGTGCGGCAGTACAGCACAGAAAACCC
>CANQPO010000013.1 GCA_947625695.1 uncultured Clostridia bacterium
GACCACATTGTCTGCTTTATCGAGCGTTACCGCAAGATAAACGTCAATGACTTGGAAAACCGCAAGCGGCTGATCGATACCTTTGTAAACAGTATCTACCTGTTCGACGACAAGATTGTATTCGCTTTCAATTACAAGGACGGCACACGAGAGCTGACCTTAAAAGAATTGGAAGAAGAATTGAGTTCGGATTTGGATGGAGCTACTCCACCATGCAAGGGACGGCTTCGCCGTCCTTTTTGCATGCGTTGAGATAATAAGCCGCTCGAAATCATGCCGAGTTCGCCCCGACCGAGGCTTCTTTTTGTTTTCTAAGGTCGGCACGAGAAGCGCCAGCGACGAAGTAATCTCGTTATCTCCACCATGCAAGGGACGGCACAGCCGTCCTTTTTGCATGCGTTGAGATAATAAGCCGCTCGAAATCATGCCGAGTTCGCCCCGACCGAGGCTTTTTTTGCTTTCTAAGGTCGGCACGAGGAGCATTCGCGACGAAGTAATCTCGTTATCTCCACCATGCAAGGGACGGCTTTAGCCGTCCTTTTTGCTATTTCCAAAATGTCATTTCGCCCCGCGCGCTGTTCTGTTTCTCTAAGCGCGGCACGAGGAGCTTGCGACGAAGTAGCGAAGTCGAGAAATCTCTGCCTCATTATAATCGTGTGAGGTTTCTCCACGCGGTCGCTCCGCTCCCTTGGTCGAAATGACATAATCAGAACAAAGGAACCCCCTCCCTTGCACAGAACGCGAGAGTTCCCCCAAAACCCTACAAAACACGCCGAAGCAAAATGCCTCGGCGTGCCCGTTTTTATCTTGCCTATCCCGTTATGCCGCATCGATCTTCTGCACGGCATGGACGCAAAGGTCGAACAGGACAAACTTGCTTTCTACTTTATTGTTGTTTTTGTCGTCAAGGAATTTAAGCGTCACGGTAAAGTTTTCCGATCCGCCAACGCTGACCGACCCGATCGCTTCGCCGTCGCTCGCCGTAAGCCCGTCGCCGAGGAGCACTTCGCGCGTGACCCCCTTCTCCGACACGACCGTCAGCTGCAGCATGGAAGCAAAGGTCTGGTCGCTCACCATTCCGTTGCAAAAGCTCTCGAGATAGTAATAAAACGCCACGTCGCCACCGTTTGATATCCGCATTTCGGCGGTAAACGTGCTCCCGGGCGCTGCCAACGTCCCTGCGGCGATACCGAAAACGCTGTCCTGCGTCTCCGCGGAAAAGTCCTTCACCGTGTCGTCCACGACGGTCGTAAAATTGCCGTCGCTGCCGATATTGTAGGTGGTGAGCTTCACACGCTCGAGCGTCGCCTTCAGCGACCCCGCAACCAAATGGGTCGGAGTGGACACCGTTTCGTCGTACAGACCGTAAGACACCCCAAACGCAAGCGCAAAACAACATAGAATCAGTGCAACAGTCAGTACAAATATCTTCTTTTTCATAGATCCCTCTGCGCGGAGGGAGTTTTGCCCGAAGGAAAGACCGCCCTTATATTTGAGCGTTTCCATGAGCGCCGCCGCAAAAGCGGCCATACAGAGGGCGACAAAGCATTGCGGTTGTCGCAAAATGCAAAAAAGCACGCCGAGAAAGTGGCTATTGAAAACCACCTTCCCGATCACACGGTTTGGACTTTGCGTATCGGACGTGTCGATCGTCTGCGTGCCCGCATGCGTCCCGTTGTCGCCGCTGAGCACAATGATGTACCCGCCCTCCTCTCTCTCAATGCGCCGTATTCTGTGCGTGATCACTGCGATCCCGCCGATAACTTTATAAGAAAAGGTGAGAACATCGCCCGTTTTGAGACTTGAATAGAATGCGCCGCGCGCACCTGCCTCTTGCGGGAGGAGTCTTATGAGAATGAGACTTCCTGCGGGAATGTCGCGAATGGCGTAACTTTCAACGTCTGCTTGCGGGTTTTTCTCCATCGACGAGGACATGACGATCCGCGCCTGATAGCCGAATAGCCCGCTTTCGCCGGTGAGAAAAAATATCATGACAACCCCGCCCGCCGCAAGGACGAGCAGAAAGATCAGAATACATTTGAGGATACTTCGGGTACACTTGCGCCCTTCTTTTGTTTTTATCATCGTACAAGGGGATCCCTCTTCTTGCAAAGACCCTCCACTATAGTTTATGAAATTTTTTCAAAAAGTGAATATCCCCTGTGCCCCCTCTACCGGAAAGGGACTAAGGGGGTGGCACCATTCTTAAATGTCATTTCGAGCTTGTCGAGAAATCTCTACCGCATTCTCAAATCACGTCATGTTGAGCGGAGCGAAGCGGAGTCGAAACATGTCCTTATTATACTGCGGACTCCCTTCGAAAAGCTACTTCGTCGCAGGCTCCTCGTGCCGCCCTTAGAGAATCAGAACTGCGCGCGGGACAGGGTGACGTGATTATAATAAGACGAGATTTCTCCACTTCGCCTGCGGCTTCGGTCGAAATGACAGATAGAAATAAAAAAATTTTAAGCCGCTCTTGACAAAGCGGCTGATTTTGTGGTATACTAAAAATGCCAAACAAGTTTATATTTTCATGAAGGAGGCGTACAGTTTTTTTCTTTTGTTTTTAATATGAAGAGGTAAGGTATATCCTGCCCCTACGACGTTCATATTTGGATTTAGCAATAACGCAAATTCTAATATATGGACGTTGTAAAACTGTACCGTATATAAACTTGTTTGGCGACAATCGGAGTTTGCGTTTTGTATGCGTCAACTTCGGTTGACGCATTTTTTGTTTTAGGAGCAGAACATGTTTCAAAGGTATAATGACCCGCAGATATATAAGAACATCAAAACCGCAAAAGTTTTGACGGTTATTTCCTGCGTCCTATCCGTTTTGACCATTCTCACGTATGTGATCTACTATGAGATTTTAGACTTCCCTTTCGGTGCAGAGGAATACGGCGCAGAATCACTTGTGTATGCAAAAGTAATGTTCTACACAGGTCTGTTATGGTCTTTTTCCGGTCTCATATCGATAGTTTCTTATTCTCATTTTACGCCTCGGGTACAGAACAAAAAATTTAATGATTGCACGACGTTAAACTCCTTTTTTATGTGCATTTTGGTTCCACTGACGATAAACGCTTGCATTTGGCTTGTTTTTGTAATCTTAGCGTTATGTGGCACACAGAGCGCGTGGTACGTTTTACTCGATTTGGCTTCGCATATTGGCTGTATGCTTCCGGCTCGTATTTTTCTTTACGCTGCGGCGGGAATTTTAATGCTCGTTCGCAAATTAATCAAACTTGAATGGGAAAAAAATCCTCCCATGTTTGTTGTCAAAGAAAGGGTCGCGCAGGAACAAATAGAGGCGGCACAAAAAGCCCAGCAAGATATGGAGCAATATCGGCCGCTGATCGAGCAGTGCGGCATAAAATTTTTCATCAAGTATTATCGGCAGATCGTGCGCCTGCCCTTGCGCGATGTAACCGTTACGGAGAACTATTCCTCCCAAGAACGCGTAGAACGTTTGAATGCCGCGAAAAAAATCATTGGTCTCGGTTTGTCAGAGTTCGCCTTGACCGATATTCTCAAAAGATACAGTGATATCTTAGAACCTGCCGAGGTTGAACAGGCAAAAGAATTGTTGGCAAATATACAAACGCCTTCGCAGTCGTCGTGACGCGCCTGATAAACAGTACCGAAGCTACTGATTTTTTCTTTTACTATTGAATTTGAAATATATAGAAAAATCACGGGTTTTTTAGGACAAAAACGTTGATTTTTGGTGGAAAAAATCTTAAAATATCATAAAAAAGGAGAAAATCAATGGAAAACATCGGCAAAACATCCCTTTATCGCGGCGATCTGTGCGGCACAAACAGCAAAGATATTTACGAGAAATATGCCGAAATATTCGGTTGGGATATTGGGCAAAAGTCTCAATTCGGCCAGATGGGTCAGCCCCTCTATGCTCGTTCCGCCACGCCCGAGGGATACAGCGTGTGGTGCATTGCTTACAGCAACTTAAACGGTGCAAAAGGCGGACATTGGAACAATGAAATCTCCAAAGACAAACAAGAGATCAAGGAATTTTGGGAAAACTGCACCTACGATCATCTTCATGATTTTTCCGAGATGACGACCCGCGTCGTTTTTGCGAAAGAGAAAGACGGCAAATACAAATTTCTCGGCGTGTATAAGTGCGTCTCTCGCGCGGAAAGACGGGAAACGGTCGAATGGGCCGATGCTTACGGCTATCTGAAAACCTATCGGTGTATTTCCAAAGAATATCCGATACCGCAAGACTGATTTCTTCTTTTCTGCCGAAAGATCGCTTTGCGAGACAAGGAAACGTGAATTTCCCTCGCAAATGGCTTGACATTCCGCATAAAATCAGTTATGATAAAAAAGCGGACGAAGTGCATGGGCCTGTTTCGGATTCGATTGCAAGCGGATTTCGTCGGACGCACGTCGGAGGCTCGGCTCCGTAAATACGGAAATCTTTTAATTGCTGATAATAAAGGCAGAAGAGCTGCTACCCGTAGAGCATCCGCTCGCCGCGTAGCGCTTGCAGCGTAAATTTACGCTCCGTTCTGTCCCGAAGCCTACGGTCGGGAACAGGGCGTCATTCAAGTAGGGAACGTTGTTTTTTGGCTGACTTCCCCCAAAGAACGATGAATTTCGGAAGTATGCCCGCTTAACGCTTGTCTGTGGACCGACGGCGGGCGAGATTTGACCACAGACTAAACGTGTAGTGTCCGCGGAGGAACCTTGTAAGACCGCAGTTCAACTCTGCGCAGGTCCACCACCTCGTCGCAACACCGCATTCTCTTCGGGTTTGCGCGCAAGCGCCCAAACCGCGGTTTTAATGCGGGTTGCTCCTCTTCCCAAAAAATCTTTGCTACGCAAATCTTTTTTGGGAGCCCTGACTCTAATAGAACCCCCTCCTCGGGAGGGGGACTAAGGGGGTGGGTCTCCTAAAATTGCTCATATATATGGGGGTATAGCTCAGTTGGTAGAGCGCTTGAATGGCATTCAAGAGGTCACGTGTTCGACTCACGCTATCTCCACCAAATCAAAATAATCCGAACTCAACAAGGGTAATCGTAACCCGCGATTGGTTCGGATTTATTTTGTATCTCGGGAATGAGAACGCATAAGCCAAGCTGCCGAGGAATTTTTCCCTCGGCGGTTCTTTATAATGAAATCTTTGGGGCGATACCTGCCTTGCTTGATTTTTGTGTTAGTTTGTGGTATAATGAAGGCGGAAAGCCGAATCCTGCGGAGAAAAAATATGAAGTTTTATTCGAACGGACGACCGATTACATACAATTTAAGTTTTTCGGAACTTGATCGGGAATTGCGAAAAAAATATCGGGCGAAAAAGATTTCCTTCAAAGAATTATGGGATTTTCGCCCAGCTTGTGGCATTGATGACGCGGGAAACCAGGTCGAATTATCGAACGAAGAAAAAACGGTCGAACTTTTTACGGAAGGAGAAATTTCCTCAGGAAATATCGCTTGCTATGTGATAGATAATCGAGCTGTGCTACAAAAGTATTTTAGAAGCCCATTATCGTTTCCGCAGGGAAATATCGTGTTGGTCGTGGAATTTGATAAAGAGATGAATGTTGTGTTGGATTACTACTGTCATACGTCTTATTTTGGTGGAATTTTCGATTATATTTCGAGTAGGCGTAAATTTCAATTTAGCGGAGAGTAACACTATACAAGAGAGATTGACATGAAAAAACAATTGAGGGGGAAATTATTTTTAGGGCTTTCAGCTGTATTGATGAGTTTCGTGATGCTTGCCTGTATTAGTTGTACGAAAAAAGAACCGTGGGATTATCCCAATGTTGATTGGTATTCGGAAGATCCTGTGGTGGAATTGCACACGGAATATTCCGGAGAGCCGTCGATAGGATATATGGAGATCAACGGACAACAAGTACAGGTATATCTATGTTGGGGACCGCCGACTTACACGTTCTCGATCTATGTTTATAATTCAGAAGATGGAATATCGGTTGGAACTGATGAGTTGTTATTGAGCGGTAAAGTGAAGTACGACTCAGAAACAGCGACCTTGCTTATAAGTACAGATAATGTGTTCGAGTCTGCCTTTTCGACCATCGTGCTAAGTAGGCGTATTACCGAGTAGTTCCAGAAAGAAATTAGGTTTCTCGTTATTCTCTAAATGTCATTAGATTTCGGTCGCTTCGGTTCAAATCCGAGCTAAATAATAAAGATAGAAAAAACCGCCGACGGAGCGTAATGCTCTGTCGGCGGTTGCCGTTTTTTTAGGTTTATGACTTTCGGCGCAACCTCTTCGACGAAGTACTCACGCCTCCACCCACGGACGGCACCTGCAAAGGTGCCGTCCGTGGCGAAAATGACGAGCCCCTCCATTAGAGGGAGACTAAGGGGGTGGGTGACCTCCGCGCGCAAGCGCGTCATTCCGAGCCGATATAGCAATAACGAAGTTCGGCATGGCAATTCCCCGAGGGAATCTTGCTACGTCTAAGTACGTTCAAAACCACACCCAAACGCAACAAGATGCCTTCGCGGACTTTCTAACGGGACTGCGTTACTGCATTTCGGCTCAGCATGACGCTTTAGAGAGGCCATTCGCCGCCCCACACCCCTCTCCCCCCAGTTAAGGCGGAGGAGGACAAAAAAATTTCCGCCCCGCGCAACAAAGTTGCGCGGGACGTTAGAAATATATTTACCATTCTTCTCTTCCGAAAAGGACAAAAGAGCCCGACTTTTGCGTCGCTCACATATTTACAAGTAACGCGGCAAGTGTGCTTTTATTCCTCGGCGAATTTGATGACGTCCACGGGGCGTTTTTTCGCCTCGCGCAGGACGGGGAAGAGCGCGGAAAGGAGGGAAACGGCAAGGCACAGTGCAAAGACGCCGATAAACACGAGCGGCTGATAGGCGATAATCGCAACGTTCGTTCTCACCGCCGAGGCGATGAGCGTATTGCAAAACGGCGCGATCCCCGCGGTAAGGGCAAGGGCGAGCGCGCCCGAAAGAACCCCCAAAAATCCGCTCTCGATGAGGAAAATCTTCAAAACGTCTGCGCTTCTTCCCCCCAGCGCGCGCAAAATGCCGATCATCTGCCGCTTTCCGTCGATGGAGAGATTGATAAACTGGAAGATCATGAGGGCGGAGAAGGCGGCAAGCACGCCGCCGACCGCTCCGAACGCGCTCGTGATTTTTGCGATCTCCTCGCTGAGCTTTGTAAACGGCTGAAACAGTTCGCTTCGGTATTCGGGGTGCGAATCGAAAAAGTCGCGCACCTTCTCCCCCGTCGCGGCGGAGCCGTCCCCCGCAAAATAGCCGACGTCCACATTCTTTGCAAGCGTTTGAAAGAAGTCTCTGCTCACAAACAGCGCGCCCGTGTACGGCTCTATTCCCACGCACGGACCGAACGTGATGGAAGAAAACGTCCCTTCCGTCTCGGCATACTGCTTGGCGTAGGAGCAGCCGTCGTTTTGATAGACTCCCGCGATGACGACCGCGCTCGGCGAGGGAAATCTGAATTCAAGCTCTTGCCCGATAAGCCCCTCCGCGCTCTCGGCAAGCCCGCTGGCGAGCAAGCCGTTTGCAAGGCAGGACGGAATGAGGACCTCCCCTCCCGCAAGTCCGCCCTTTCCCGCGAGAAGCTCTATCCCCTCGGCAGAAAGGATCTCTTCGTCAAAACAGCCGACTACCCCTACCTGCACGGTCACATGTACGTGGTGTTGTACCATGTAGGAGGGCATGCCGCTTGCCGCCTCCTCCCCGCATTCGTAGTACGCTTCTCTAAAAGAGAGCGCGCCGCAGGGTAACCCCCATTCGGTAGAGAGCTGCTTTACATTGTCGTAGGTCAGCGTTTCGGTCGGATAGAGGGAGATGGCGTCGCCGAATTGCACGTAAGTTTGCACTTTGGCGCGGGCTTCGTCGTAGGAACCCACAAGGATGGCGAGCCCCGTCATCCCGAAGGCGACGGCCGCAAGCAGCACGGTAAGGCAGAACCGCACGGGTTTTTTGATGGAAAGCCCCATTTTCAGGGCAGTTTTCAGCGGCAATTTATGTTTTCTTTTTGCCATTTTCTCCTCCCGAAGTTTTCCCCTTGATCATCTCGACGCAGGAATACTTCAAAAATTTGCGGACGGACAGCGCGGCGCAAAGCAGGGGCAGCCCCACGCTCACGAGTAAGATACACAAAATTTGCAAGATGCCGAAATCGAACAGCGGCACTCCCCGTACTTGGAGTCCGGTGGGATACATCCAACCCCAACACAGCGCTGCAACGCACGCCGTCGCAAGCAGGAAGATCGCAAGCCCGAGCAACAAACTCTCCAACAAATAAATTTTGTAGATATCCCGATTGCGCGCGCCGAGCGCTTTCATTACCCCCATCTGCTTGCGTTTCCCCTCCACCGAGGCGGAGATGAGGGTGAAACAGAGCAGCGCGCCGAAGATGGCGAAGAGCGCCCCGCCCGCCGCGCTGAACGTCTGCATAATGCGGAAGCTCCCCGTGGCGTTGAAAATCAAGCTCGTCAGTTCATGCTCTTCGGCGATCAAGATGAGGTCGGAAGGATAGGGCATCCCCACGCCGGTGGCGCGGTACCGTTCGATGTTTTCCCCGTGGAGCGCAAGCACGCTTTTCACCGTCTTTCTGTCCGTCGGGCGGGGCGAGACGACTGCAAACGCCCCTCCATCGGGATAGAAAATGTCCGTCCACGCCTTGCTCACAAAGAGGTTGTGCTGCAAAAAGAGCTTGCGGTTGAGATAATCGACATTCTCAAGATACCACTCCGCGTTGCAGCCCGTGTCTACCACGCCCGAGATCGTCACCGTGTAAAACATGTCCTTGGGAACGCCGAAATTTTCGCTGTCGTATTTTCCGAACCGCTCCCCCGTTTGAAGGTTGCCGTAGAGGGCAAGTTTCTTGCCGATAAGGTCCTCCGCGCGCGTGACGCGGACGATTTTCCCCTCTTCGATCGCGGGGAATTCCTCCTCGTTCAAGATCACGCCGTCGTACTCCTCGGGGTCGTACCACGGCTCCTCGGGAAGGTTGTATTGGGGAACGACCATCTCCCCCGCTTCTACGTCCTCATACAGATAGTAGCCCCGCGCCATGAACTCGTGAAGGAAGCAGGCGTCGATCGCGACCTCGTCCGCCTTTTGCGGCATATGCCCCGCAAGAAGGGAAAAACCGAACGCTCCAAGCAGTTCCTCTGGAAGATAGGCGAGATTTTGCCTCAGATTCGTGTCGTCATACGCCGAGACGCGCGTCGCCACGCGGTGTTCGGAAAGGAGAGGCCCCTCTTCGTTGGAAAAATCGTAGTTGTATTTTCTCTGATACTCCGCCGAATAGGGAGTCCTCTCCGCAAGAGCCTTCATTTGCCCGAAAAAACGATCCTTGCGCACTTCGTCCATTTGTGAAATTCGCCCTTCCAACGCCCGTATTTCTTCGTTATAAGAACGCACCGAGGCGCGGCGGTCGTAATCGCCGTAAAAGAGGTTCCATTCGTAGATCTCGCCCGAGGCGATCAGACCCATATCGTAGCCCCTATCGGGAAAGCTGTAAAAAGTATTCGAACTGTGCCCGTAGGAGATCGGAGCATAGAGCTTGGCAAAGGAAAGCCCCGTCCGCGCGGAAATTTCGCCGATCTCTTCCCCGCTCAGATATTCCCGCACCGTTCGCTGTCCGACAAGGGGCAGGCTCTCGGAATACAGAAATCCTTGCGAAAGCGCGCTGTCCTCGCTGAAATCGCCTTTGAGGAATGTCAAGGCGGTGTGCGGCGAAGAGTTGAAAATTTTCACCTGTTTGCCTGTGTAGTCGACGATGAACATGGTCGAAGTAAACCCGAACGCCGTGGCGCAAAAGGTGAGGAGCAGCACAGTGATCGCCGCGCGGAGCCAAGTTCCCTTCAATGCGCTCAAAGCGAGCGTCCATGCGGTTTTGAAAGAAAGTTTATGCTTCATCAGCTTTCATCTCCGTGCCGGAGACCACTCTACCGTCCGCAAGATTTCTGACTCCGGACATGACGAGTCCCCTTTTTCCCTTCCACGCTGTTTTTCATCATCTCGACGCAAGAATACTTCAAAAATTTGCGGACGGACAGCGCGGCGCAGAGCACGGGCAGTCCCACGCTCACGAGTAAGATACACAAAATTTGCAAGATACCGAAATCGAATACCGGAATGCCATGCACATCAAACCACCCGCCGGGGTATAACCAACCCCAACACAGCGCGGCAACGCACGCCGTCGCAAGCAGGAAGATGACAAACCCGAGCAACAAACTCTCCAACAAATAAATTTTGTAAATATCCCGATTACGCGCTCCGAGCGCCTTCATTACCCCCATCTGCTTGCGTTTCCCCTCCACCGAGGCGGAGATGAGGGTGAAACAGAGAATTGCGCCGAACACTGCCGTAATGACGCCACAGCCGGAGCTGATTGGCGCAAAAAGATCAAACATGTCGTGCCACCTAAAAAGCAGTCGTGAAATTTCTTTTTCTTCTACGATCAAGAGAAGGTCAGACGGGAAGTTTTCGCCGATCGGAACTGCGTTGTAGCGGTCAAACGACTCTTCAAGGAGAGAGATCACCCTTTCGATGGCCTTTCTATCCGTTGGACGGGGCGCGATCACTTCATACGCTTCGCCGTTCGGGAAAAAAATGTCTGTCCACGCTTTACTCACATAAATGCAGTCTTGCAAATAGAAATTACGCGACGTACTGCTTATGCTTTTATAGAAGTCGATCCCGCAACCCGTGTCCAAAACGCCCGTGATCGTAACGATATAATACTCGTCTGCGGGAGTATGGAAATAACTGTCCACTCTGTGTCCGAATATGGTGCCGCTTTCGAGATTGCCGAGCAGCGCGATCTTTTTCCCCACAAGGTCCTCCGCCTTGGTCACCTTCACCACTTTGCTCTCGTCGATGGCGGGAAATTCGTCCTCATTCAGAATGTAATATGCGGGCAAATTCGGGTCGTACCATTCTTCTCCGGAAAGATTGTACATCGGCTCCGCCATGTTCCCCGCCTCAACGTCCTCGTAAAGATAATATCCCCGCTTCATAAATTCATGGAGAAAGCACTCGTTAATTGCCACCTCGTCTGCTTCTTGCGGCATTTTCCCCGCAAGGAGAGAAAAGCCAAACTCTCCCAAAGTAACTTCGGGAATATAGGCTAAATTCTGCGCATATCTGACATCGCTATCGGAAACGGGGGTGCTGACGCCGTGCTCGGTTTCGTCGGGGACATATTTTTCGCTATATGCTTTTTCATATGGAGTATGAAGGAGATACATACCTAATGTTTCCCGATTGATCGTCCCATCCAGCAATCCTTCGTTAAAAGACCGAACGGAGGCGCGGCGGTCGAAATCTCCGTAAAAGAGATTGTATCTCGGAGCGCTGCAAGAGGGAAGCATGCCCATATAGTAATCGTCGTCCATGAAGGCGCGCATACTCGGCGTGGGGGCAAATATCCTTGCAAATTCGAGCCCTGTGGTCTCTTCGATGCGCGTGATCTCGCTTCTCGAAAGATATTCTCGCACATCAGTTCGGCCCGGGGCGACCGGAACATGAATTACTTCATCGAAATAGGAATCGCGTTCGGACACCGTGCCGTCGCTCTTATCGGCCTTGACAAAACCGACCGTAGACAGCGGAGAGAGGTTGAAAATTTTCACCTGTTTGCCGGTGTAGTCGGCGATGAACATGGTGGATGTAAACCCGAACGCCGTGGCGCAAAAGGTGAGGAGCAGCACGGTGATCGCCGTGCGGAGCCAAGTTCCCTTCAATGCGCTCAAAGCGAGCGCCAATGCCGTTTTGAAGGGGAGCTTATGCTTCATCGGCTTTCATCTCCGTGTCGGAGACCACCTTGCCGTCCGCAAGTTCGATGATGCGGTCCCCGAACGTCTCCGCAAAATCGCGGTCGTGCGTGACGACGATGACGAGCTTCTTCTCGGAGAGCTCTTTGAGAAGGGTCAGAATGTTTTTGCCCGTCTCCTCGTCGAGTGCGCCCGTGGGCTCGTCGGCAAAGATGATCTGCGGGTCCTTCATGAGGGCGCGGGCAATCGCCACCCGTTGCCGCTGTCCGCCCGAGAGCTCCATGGGCTTGCGCTTTGCCATGCCTTCGAGCCCCACGAGGGAGAGCATTTCCTCTACGTTTTCTGCCTTTCTCCCGATGAGCTCGAGCCCCAAGGCGACGTTCTCCTCCACCGTGAATTCGGGCAGGAGGTTGTACTCCTGAAAGACGAACCCGAGATATTCGCCGCGGTAGTTGTCGTAGTCGGCGTCTTTGAAATTTTTCGACGAGACGCCGTTTAAGACAAGTTCCCCTTCGGTGGGCGTATCGAGCCCGCCCATGAGGTGCAAAAGGGTGCTCTTGCCCGAGCCGCTCTTGCCGAGGATGAACACGAGCCCGCGCTCGCCGAACTGAAGGTCTATCCCCTTGAGCGCCTCCACAGGCACTCCTTTTTTGGGATAGTAGGTTTTTTTGAGATTTTTGACTTCGAACATGGCGATGATCTCCTTTTTATTTTCTCCTGCTGAGCAGCATGTTAGCACGGTCAGCAAATTTATACAAGAGGTTTGGCGTATGCGGTAGCAATGACGGCGTAATTTGCACAATGATATTTCGGTAGAGACCGATGTTTTAATTTTGTCATTTCACATCGAGCACTATTCTAAATTACGTCACCCTGCCCCGCATTCCTAATTACGTCACCCTGAGCGTAGTCGAAGGGTGTCCGCATTATAATAAGGACATTCCTCGACTGCGCTACTTCGCCTTCGGCTCGTGCCGCGCTTAGAGAAACAGAACTTCGCGCGGGGCGGATTGACGTTATTTGAGAACGGTGTTTCGTCCCGCGCTTCTATTATGTCATTTCGACCAAGCGAAGCGCGTGGAGAAATCTCACATTATTAAAATAAGGTAGAGATGTCTCGACAAGCTCAACATGACGTTATTTGAGAACGGTGTTTCGCTTTCCTCCTCGCTGTCCCTTTTAGGGAAAGTGGCATGAGCGAAGCGAATGCCGAAAGGGTTTTCTAAAACCCCTCAGTCACTTCGTGACAGCTCCCCCAATGGGGGCGCCGAGAGTTTGCCCACCCCCTTAGTCCCCCTCCGGTGGAGGGGGTTCCGCTTTCATGCCCCCTCCGTGGGAGGGGGTAGGGGGTGGGGCGTCCAATTTCCCCTACTTCTCCTTCTTGCCTTTTTCGGTCGCCTTTATCATCTCCACGCAGGAGCGGCGCATGAAGAGCCGCAGCGGGAGAAGCACCGACAAAACGGGCACAATCAGGGAAGTCCCAGCAAGGAACAATGCGTTCCAGCCGTTGAAGATAAACGGGCTCGTTCCTTCAAAGCCTCGGTAGGCAAAGAGCGGCCCGAAGTAGCAGTAGAATACGGTAAGAGTGATCACAAGGGCCACCAAAAAGACGACAAGCCCGAGAAATGCCGTTCCGATGAGGAAATACGTCGATATTTTCCCCCTGCTCCCGCCAAGGGCGCGCATGACGCCGATCTCCCTGTGCGCTTGCTGCAGGACGGCGTTCATGAGGACGGCGTTCAGAACGACCGAGAACACGAGGAAAATAAGCCCGATCCCACTGAGAATGAGCGACGTTTGTTGTGCCGTTGTCGTTCCGTACTCAAACAAAGAGGAGGAGCCTTCCGCTCCGATCATGAAATTGTAATAGTCAAGCTGTGCGGCCGCGTAGGGATAGCTCTTTGTAAACTCCGCAAGTTTCTCCTCCTGTTGCCGTTTGCTCAAATCGAGCACGAGGTTCAGCGTCTCATCCGATATGGGGCCTTTGGCGATCAAGCCGCCCGTATAGAGGTCCCCTTTCTCCAGATGCGCTTGCCGCCAAGCCTCCGAATGGAAAACGATCTGTCCGAACCAGCCGTACTCGTCCGCGTTCCCGTCAAAGCACCCGCCGCCGAAAGCAAGGGCCTTGGCGTTGAGGCTTGTATATCTTTCGGTCGAACTCGCGTCCACGACTCCGACGATCACGCTTTGTTCGTAGCGATCTGTTTCGGGATAAATCCCGTCCATGTGACTTTCAAGAAGTTCGGGAGCCTGAAAGGGCATAAAGGTGGCAAGCGTTTTGCCGAGAATATCTTGATAGGAGGAGATCGCTATCCCGTTCTCTTCGGGCGGCTGTACATCGTAATCTACGACATACGCGTCTTGGTATTCGTCGTTATAATATCCCATTTCCTTCTTCAGGCCGCCGTTTGCGATCGCGTCGATATAGCCGCCCCACGCAAACCGTTCATAGAGGCCGACGTCGATGGCGATCTCGTTCTCCGCTTGGGGATACCGTCCCGCCGCAAGTTGAAAACCGAACTCGTGAAACGCCTGCTCTTCTCCCGCGATGGCGCTTAGAAGCCTGATCATGTGCGGGGGGCGGTTTTCTTGCTCCTCGAGCCATTCGCTGTATTCCGCCGTAGGTTTCCCGTCGATCTCCTTTACGCCGCGGAAATAGAACTTATCAATGTACGCCTGCACCTCGGTATCGGTGCGGCAAACAGAGAGAAACCCGAGCGGAAGCTCCTCGATCTGCCGCACTTCGCTCGGAGAATAGTATGGTCTGCCCCACACGTCTCCCGACGCGTGCAGACCCGTGAGGCTGTCAACGTTTATACTGATCTCATTCGAAAAGGTCAAATATTTTCTCTCGTGTAGCATGTTCTGATACGCCCGATGAAAATACTCCTCGCGGTCATAGGAATAGCCCGTAAAGGCAAGGGAAAAAATGGCAAGGGAGATCGCCGTAAGCAACACGGTGATCCCCCTCGTCACCCACTTCCCGCGGAAGGTAAATTTCAGTGATGTATAAACGGGATTGATCTTCATGACGGCCTCATCGCGCAAAGCTCGGAAACTTTTTGCGTCTTTGGAGATGGCTCTATTATAACATGCTTTTGCGCGATTGTGTGTAAAAATACTGTAACTTTTTGTGCCAAGATTTGCTACTTGTGCGACAAATTTGCTATTCTGCTTTGTCCTGTTCTGCACTCCATTGCTTCTTTCGTCTTTTCCATCGCAGGAAAAACATGACCGCAACGGAGATCACCACGGCGCAGAGAACGATCACCAAAAACCAGAATAAGACGGCATAGTCCATGTGAGCTACCGTTATGACCACGGTTTCGGCTCCTGTATTGGAAATAAAGGCTATTTCGCCGCAGATATACAGCGCCAGAGCGAGAACAGGCACAAGACAGCAGAGCGCGATCAGCGCATTCCGCCTTCTCTTTTTCTTCTTTTCCTCGGCTTGCATTTGCAGGAACAGCTGTATCGTGGCTCGTTCGTTTGTTTGCGCAGGAGCTTGCTCGGAAGTTCTTTCCGCAGTTTCGGCGACGGCCGCCTCTTCGGCAAGTTCGGCATAGCCAACGCCGAGCGCATGGCATATGTTTTCCATGTCCTCCGCGCGCGGGACGGCGCGGCCGTTCTCCCAACGGCACACCGTCTGCCGCGAAACGCCGACCTCTTCCGCCAATCTTTCCTGCGAAATGCCGCGGAGCTTCCGCAGATGTTTTAACTTTTCCCTATCCATAAATATATTTTCATTATAACCGATTTTCGGGAAATCGTGTGTAAAAATACTGTAACTTTCTGTACCAAAATTTGCTACTTTTGCGACAATTTTACTCTTTGGCTCGCCGGAGGCCGGTTTTGCGCGGCTACCCGTTGAGGGAGGGCAAGATTTCCCAATATGTCATTTCGAGCGGAGCATTCTCAATTTGTCATTTCGACCAAGCGAAGCGCGTGGAGAAATCTCACATTATTAAAATAAGGTAGAGACCCATTCGACTCCACTTCGTTCCGCTCAGGGTGACATTTTAGAAAGGAGCCCACCCCCTTAAGTCCCCCTCCGGTGGAGGGGGTAGGGGGGTGGGCGTCCAATTTCCCCTACTTCCCCTTTTTCCCTTTCACGCTGTCTTTCATCATCTCCACGCAGGAACGTTTCATAAATGCAATCAGCGGGATGAGCACCGATAAGACGGGCACAATAAAGCTGAATCCCGCCAAAATGAGCACGTTCCAACCCGTTAAAACATAGCGCGAAACGCCGATGTAGTATTCCTCAAGTCCCCTCAGAATAAAGCGGTAATAAAGCCCCAAAAGCAGGGCGAGCGCGACCAAAAAGATGAAGAAACACATGACGAGGGTGCCGCAGAGATAGATGAGGGCGATCTTCTTTTTACTCCCGCCCAAGGAGCGCAATATGCCGATCTGTTTGCGGCTGCGTTCGAGCAACGCCGTCATAAGGTAGGCGTTCAAAACAATGCAGAGCACGGCAAAAATGCTGCCGGTCCCGCACAGCAGGAAAAGGTCGCGCCGTCTGCCGGACAAGGTGAATAAGTCCTCGAACTCATCCATTGTTTTGGGGTAGAGGTCGAACTCGGACAAAAGATAGATAAAACGATACAAACCGAGATCTAATGGTGTCCCTGTCGTCCGATATGCGTATTCCATAAGGTCGAGGGCGACGTCCACGCATTTTGCGATCGTCTCGCGGTCCTTCGGCGCGGGGGCGAAGAGACTACGCGGCGCCTTTTCCGAAAGAAAGGTCTCCTCCCATTCTTGTGAGACAAAGATCCTCCCCGTGGGCGAGTCGAAGCGGATGCCGAAGCGGGATGGGTCGAAACCGGTATCAACAACACCCACGATCGCGACCTCGAAAAGCTCGGGAGTTGCCCCGCCATGCGAACCGAGGATCCCCTCCTCCGTGGAATACTCGACGACGATCGTTTTGCCGATGAGGTCCTGCGGGGTTTCGATTCTTTCGACGGCGCACTCCTCATCGAGATACCAATAACCGTCCTCACACGGGAGGTTCGCCCCTATGACTTCCGGGTTGTAGGCGGGAGAGCCGTCCTCCCACTTCCCGTCCTTTGCAAGATGGTAATTCTTTCGCACGTTGCGGTAGCCGTATTCGTGGAAATACTCGAACTCGCATTCGCTGACGGCGATTTCGTAGAGTGTTTCGGGAGCTCTGCCCGCCAAAAAACCAAAGCCGAACTCGTCTGCGGCAGTGAGCAACCCGAGCTCTTCGTAGTACTCCCCGCCGCCCGCGCGGTCGAGTTCGATTTTGCATTCGTAGTCGCGTGCAAAGGAGAGTCCCGTTCTTTGCTCGATCTCGGCAACATGCTCGGGGGTATAATAGGTTCTCCCAAGCTCGTTTTGCCCCGTGTAGTAAATGTATTCAAATCCCGTTCGCTCGAGAAAGTTGGAGTAACCGCGCACGATGTAGTCCCGTTCGTTGTAGGTATAGCCCATGGTGACGAATGCGAAGAGGGCAAAAGAGAAAGCCGAGAGGACGATCGTAATGACGCGCGTGATCCATTTCCCGTACAGGGAAAGTTTGAGCGCATGGATAAACGGAAGATTTTTCATTGCGACCTCCGAAAAAATTTTGGCACAGACGTGATTTAGAATGCCCCCACCCGTCACCTACGGTGCCGCCCTCCCCCAACAAGTTGGGAGAGGGCTAAGGCCTACCCCTTCAAGGGGGAGGCTCCCGCGTAGCGGGTGGTGGGGGTTCTCGCCGTCCCTAATTTGTCATTTCGAGCGGAGCATTCTCAATTTGTCATTTCGAGCGGAGCATTCTCAATTTGTCATTTCGAGCGGAGCCGCAGGCGAAGTCGAGAAATCTCGCCTTATGATAATGCGGTAGAGATGTCTCGACTACGCTCGACATGACGTGATTTGGGAAAGGTGCTCTGCTTCCCCTTGGCTACCCCTTGAGGGGAGCCGAGGGTTTGCCCACCCCCTTAGTCCCCCTCCCGAGGAGGGGGTTCCGCTTTCATACCCCCTCCGTGGGAGGGGGTAGGGGGTGGGGCGTCCAATTTCCCCTACTTCCCCTTTTTCCCTTTCACGCTGTCTTTCATCATCTCCACGCAGGAGCGGCGCATGAAGAGCCTTAGCGGAAGCAGTACAGACAAAACGGGCACAACAAAGCTGATCCCCGCCAAGATGAGCACTGTCCAACCGCTGTAAACAAATTTGGGCACACCGAACCATTCATCCGTCATGCGCGGTACGATATAACCGTAATTGATCGCCAAACTCATTGCAAGCGCCACCAAAAAGATGATCCCCGACAGCATGAGCGTACCGATCAAAAAGTAGCCCGAAACCCGCCTTCGGCTCGCGCCCAAAGAGCGCATAATCCCGATCTGCTTGCGTTTCTTGTTCATCATGGCAGTCATGAGATAGCTTGTCAAAACAATTGCAAAAACGCAGAAAATTGCCCCCTCGACTCCCCATACCAACGCTTGCGCGCTTTTCCAGCCTGAAAAAAAATAATTGGGGCTGTTGATGTCTTTTATCTCCAACAGTCTATCCATTTCAACCAGACCCATCGCGGGAACACGTTCAATCGCTTCGGGATGTTGTTGAAGATGCTCCTCAACGAAATCTTTGGTCAGTGTGATACATTTGCGCAAATGGGCGTCATCGTGCCGTGCTGATTGCGATCTCATGAACGTTCTCGGGATATCTTCCCGCAACGGGCCGGAATCCAAACCCTTCGTAGACCTCCTCGCTGCCCACAATGGCCATGTTATTTGTTTGGTTGTTTAGGTTGTTATAGATCTCTGCTTTCTCGGGGGTACTATAATCGGAAGGTAGGATGTATTCGTATTGCCCAAAATCACTGTTCGCAATCATTTTGTCATAAAGATAGACATAGGGCAGCTCCGTTGTCTCCTGAATGCGTGCGGCTTCCCCGCTCGTCCACTCCCTATATTGCAACATGACGGAGAAATTCACATAGGGGTATATGTTTTCCAGGAAATGGCGATAAGCGCGCAGCAAGTGATTGTCTTCGTTGTATGTAAAAGCCATGGAAGCAAGCGAAAAGAGCGTAAAGCTGAATGCAGAGAGGAGGATCGTGATCCCCTTCAGGAGCCACTTTCCGCGAAGAGTGAGTTTCAGTGATGTATAAACGGGATTGATCTTCATGACAGAAATACTGTAACTTTTTGCACCAAGACTTGCTACTTTTGCGACAAATTTGCTATTCGTGCTGTTCTTTGCCCTGTTCTGCGCTCCGTTGCTTCTTCTGTCTTTTCCATCGCAGGAAAAACATGACCGCAACGGCGATCACCACGGCGCAGAGAACGATCACCAAAAACCAGAATAAGACGGCATAGTCCATGTGAGCTTCCATTATGACCACAGTCCCATGCCCTATATCAGAAATAAAGGCTATTTCGCCGCAGATATACAGCGCCAGAGCGAGAACGGGCACAAGACAGCAGAGCGCGATCAGCGCATTCCGCCTTCTTTTTTTCTTCTTTTCCTCGGCTTGCATTTGCAGGAACAGCTGTATCGCGGCTCGTTCGTTTGTTTGCGCAGGAGCTTGCTCGGAAGTCCGCTCCGCAGTTTCGGCGACGGCCGCCTCTTCTGCAAGTTCCGAGTAGTCCACGCCGAGCGCATGGCAAATGTTTTTTATGTCCTCCGCGCGCGGAACGGCGCGGCCATTCTCCCAACGGCACACCGTCTGCCGCGAAACGCCGACCTCTTCCGCCAATCTTTCCTGCGAAATGCCGCGTAGCTTCCGCAGATGTTTTAACTTTACCGTATCCATAAATATATTATATCATATCTTACGCGCAATTTCAAGGGTTGCACGAAAAAATGTCATGCGCTCTGCCGCCCCTCCCTCCTTGCTGTCCCCTACTGTCATTTCGAGCGGAGCATTCTCAATTTGTCATTTCGAGCGGAGCCGCAGGCGAAGTCGAGAAATCTCGCCTTATGATAATGCGGTGGAGACCCATTCGACTCCACTTCGTTCCGCTCAGGGTGACATTTTAGAAAGGAGCCCACCCCCTTAGTCCCCCCTCCTCAGGAGGAGGACGCTTTCTTGTCTATATTTCAGACAAAAAAATTCACTTCATTTCCCTTTCCCAAAATGCAAGGCTGTGCGGGAACTTCCACAAAAGCGCCCAGCGATAGTGCAAAAAGAACCGCTGCGGAAGTTGGGAGAGCGCCTCCTTCATCTCCCCTTTGAACGCCTCGTCCTCCCGCTCCTCTTGGGTGCGTTTTGCGAATTCTTCTTCCTGCGCGCGCAGTTCGGAGAAGAAGTTCACCGTCTGCACACTGCTCCGCACGAGGTCGAATAAAAGCCCAAAAAGCGCGCACCCGCCGACGATCCACTCTGCAACGGGCGGCAACTCGCGGGAATAAAACGAGCCGAGGAACATGAGGAGCAATACGCTCGCAAGCGTAAAGAACGTCCTGCCGAAGTCCCATAGGAGTTCTTTCCGCCTCCGTTTGCACAAGATCGCCTTCCCCGCTGTCCAGAGAACAGCACAAGCACAATAGACGATCGCCGTGCAGAGATAGAGATGATCGCCAAAAGCGGGAATGACGTGTTCCAACAGGTAAAGCAGGTACCCGACCGCCACGAGCAAAATGACATGCAGGGCGACGGGGAACACCCCAAAGGAATTGAGGCGGAAAGACTTGTGCCGCACGCAGTCGAAAAGATAGTGCAGGAGCCAATCAAAGACGCCGACAAGGGTAAACACCCAAAGATAGCGGGGCAAAATTCGGTTGTACCCCCATTGTTGATCGGTCAAGAAGAACTTCACGCTCTCGGGCATGTCGCGCTGATAGAGGGCTTGGAAGAAGATCATTACAAGCAAAACAAGCGCCGCAAAGAGAAAGAAGGAGAACACCGTGGTGTAGGACGGGAGCTTGACGCCCCGCTTTCCGTCCCGTATGCGCGAAAGGAGCACGCGGGAAAGGAGGAGACGGTAGCCATAGCACGCCCCCGCGCCGAGGAGGAGAACGCCGAAGAAGGATAAAAGCAAGATACCCATTACGCTCATATGCCGAACCTCCTCTTGAATTCCGCATAATAGGTGCGGGAGACGGAGGTGCGGATGCCGCCCTCCAAGATGAGTTCGAAGCGGCTGCCGAGCGCGGGGACGATTTTGACGAGCTTCTTTCGGTTGATGATCGCCGATTGGTTGACCCGCACGAAATCGTCGGAAGGAAGCTCTCCCTCGATGACATAGAGGCGTTCGCGCAGGCGGAATTTTTCTCCCCTGCTGTGGAAGATGAGATCGTGGTTAAAGCTCTCGACCATGGCGATCTCTTCGCGGTCGAGAAGCACGTTTTCCCCGCGCTCGTTCTGCACGAGAAAGCGGTCGGGAAAGAAATTCTCCTCCGAGAGGACGAGTTCGCCGTCGGCAGACACGGTAAAACCGCCCGCGCGTAGCATGCGCTCGAGCTCTTCCCGCTTTTCTTCTCTGCAACAGAGCCTGACCTTTACGTCCATGATCTTATCCCGTTACTTATAGGATTGCCTTTATAAATTCCCTTCTTAGCATAGCACAAAACCGCAAATTCCGCAACCGCTCCGTCGCAAGCGGACGAAATTTTGTCGTATATGGAAAAGGACATGCCGAATAAAGCATGCCCTTTTTCGCAGAAAATTTCTTTCGTGCCTTTATTTGACCTCAATCCGGCCCTGCGGCAGAGCGTATTCCTCCCCCACCGCGCCGTGAAGGTTTTCCATGAGATAGGTCATTAAGATCTCATAATCTGTCATGCCCTCGTCGATGATGAGTTCGTTGTCCGTGAACATATTCAGCCCGTCTCCGCCTTGCTTGATGAGATAGTTGTGGGAGGCCACCGTATAGACTTTATCGGGCAGGAGCTCCGTATAATTGCCGTTTTCGTCAAGCACCATGACGTCCTTCACTCTCCGAGCGGCCACGCGGCTGAAATTTCCATGCTCATCCGTCTCCACCGTGGAGCTTACAGAGGCGTCGATCGTATATTTCAGCCCCGACACCTGCAAAAAGCCGCCGCATTCCCCCACCGCGTTTTCGCCGTCGCTCGGGCTTGGAAGGCAGAAGCGGCTCGCCATCTCCAACGCGTCAAGGATCTCCTGCCCCGTCGCCTTCACGACGCACAGGGAGTTTCCGTAGGGATGCACGCTCAGCATATCCCCATAGGTGATCTCGCCCGCGGGAAGATCCGCGCGGATACCGCCCCCGTTCACAAGCGCGATGTCCGCCCCCGAAATTGCCCTGTATGCGTCCGCGCAGAAGTCCCCCAAATTGGTCTCCCTGTTGCGGACAAGGCGAATGCCCGAATCGGAGACGGTGGTAAGTGCGACTTCAGCTGTGCCGATGTGCTTATTGAGCTCGGCTTCGAACTGCTCCTCCATGCTCTTTATACAGTCCGACATTTCGCCGTCCCTCTCCGCATACTCCCCAATGAGCCCCGTCTGGAGAATTCCGCTTGCGGTGATGGTGAGGCGGCCGATATTGTGAAGCCCCGTACCCGTGGAGGACAAGAGCGTCTTCTCCCCATCCTCGTTTTTGACGACGTCGCAGGAAATTTCGCTGTGGGAATGGCCGTCGAGCACGACGTCGATCCCCCTTGTGTTTTCGATCAGCTCACGGGAGGTAAAGGGCGAGGAGGACGCGTCCGTCCCGAGATGGGCAAGCACGACAACATGATCCGCGCCGCCCTTCAAACAGGCGTCCACGTTCTCCTGCACTCGTCCGTATAATTCTTCGCCGCTTCCCCCGCAGAAATCGTACACATACTTCCCGTTCTCATCGCAAAAGTAGGCGGGAACGGATTTTGCGATGCTCTCCGGCGTGGATACCCCGATGAAGGCGACTTTCACCTCGCCGTAGGATACGATTTGATAGGACAGGAGGCGGGAGAGAAAGGCCGCGTTCCCCTCCCCCGAATAATTGATGTTGCAGCCGAGATACTGCGCGCCGCTTATCTCCATGAGCCGGTCGAGCTGTTCCATCCCATAGCCGAACTCATGGTTTCCGAGCACCGCGAAGTCATAGCCCGCTCTGTTCATAAGTTCCGCGGGATATTCCCCCTTCGAAACCGTTCCGATGACGTCCCCCTGCAAGGCGTCCCCGCAGTCAACAAGTGTGACATATGGGGTTTGTTGCTCGCACCACTGCTTATATGCCACGAGCCCCGCATAGCCGATGTCGTCGTCTATGGCGCAGTGCACGTCGTTGGTGTATAAAATGATGACGTCATCCTCTGCCTTCGTTGCATTGCAGCCGCCCAAAAGCAGCGTAGCCGCAAGGAGAGCGGCGAGGAGGCAGGAAAGTTTTTTTTGAGATGTCCGCATTGTGATTCTTCCCGAAAGTTAAAAAGTAATGATCACCGTATTGATCCCGTCGGCATAAGCGTGAACGCTGCTCTTGGTGCGGCTGATCGCAAGCGACGCGCTCAGCTCGTCTCCTTGCGTCAGCGGATCGAACTCCTCCCCGTTCCAACGGATGAGGGCTTCGCATTCGCTTCCGTCCTCGCTGCAGAGCGCGTCGAAACTCAAATTGTACCCGTCGTCCGGCAGGGTCGGCAGAATGTTCGTCACGCACAGCTCTTCGAAGAGCTGCTGATATTTGAGCAATTGCCACGAGCTGAGCAGCTGCTTGTGAGCGAAGCGGTCGATCTCTGCCGCCGCGCCGATGAAGTCGAACTTCTTGGAAACAATTTCGAGATGGAGGTTTTTCAGGCGGTGGACAAACGCACGGCAGCGATCGGTCTTGGGCTGATCGAACACCTGCTCCGGCGCCCCTTCCTCGTAGACGACGCCTTCGTCCATGTAGAATACCCGCGTGGAGACGTCCCGCGCAAACTTCATCTCATGCGTCACGATCAGCATGGTCAGCCCTTGCTCGGCAAGGCTGCGGATGACTGCCAGCACCTCGCCCACCATGGTGGGATCGAGCGCGCTGGTCGGTTCGTCAAAGAGGACGATCTCGGGCTGCATTCCCAAGGTACGCGCAATGGCGACGCGCTGTTTTTGACCGCCCGAGAGCTCGTCAGGATAGTTGAGCGCCTTTTCCTCAAGCCCCACGCTCGCGAGCAACTTCATGCCCCGTTCATAGGCCTGTTGGCGGGTACAGCCGAGCAGCTCTACCGGACCGAGCATAATATTTTCGATGACGGTTAAATGGGCGAACAGGTTGAAGCTCTGGAACACCATTCCCATGCGGCGGCGCACTGCGCCGAGCTGCGTCGGCTTCACGCCCGTCACAGGCTGGCCGAACACCTCGATCTCCCCTTCCGTCGGCGTTTCCAAACGGTTGATACAGCGCAGGAAGGTGCTCTTGCCCGTGCCCGAAGGCCCGATGATGGAGATGACTTCCCCTCTGTTGATGACGGCGTTGACGTCCTTTAGGGGGGTCGCGTTGGGGAATACCTTCTTCAGATGGGAGATCGTGATGACGGGCTCCCCGTTTTGCGCAGTGTTCGCCTCTTCCGCGGTTTCGGGAAGAGAAATGTTCGTGTCGATCCCCTTTAACCCTCTGCGGCGGCGGTGAGGGTCGATCTTCGTCTCTATAAGCCCCAAGAGAAGGGTCAAGCCCCATGCCAACAGGAAATACAGAATTGCAGTCAGAATCAGCGGGAAAAACGCCTCAAAGGTGCGGCTGCGGATGAGGTCGGTGGCCTTGGTCAGGTCCTGCACCGCGATATACCCCACCACGGAAGTCATTTTTACCATGGAAATAAATTCGCCCTTATAGACAGGCAAAATGTGCCGCGCCGCTTGGGGAGCGATGATCTTTGTAAAGGTCTTGACCCGTCCGAAGCCCATGGCGGACGCCGCTTCCCACTGCCCTGCGTCCACGGCGTCGATGCCCGTGCGCATCATTTCCGAGACATACACGCCGAAGTTGATGGAAAATCCGATGATGGACACGATGATCCCATCCAGTCTCGCTCCCGCAAATACGACATAGAAGAGCACCATGAGGAGCACCAGCACGGGGACCCCTTGGATGATACGGATAAATGCCGCCGTAATCTTGGAGGCGACTTTGTTGCGGCTTCTGCGCAGCATGCACAACCCAAAGCCGAGCGCCGTACCGAAGAGAGCCGCAAAGATGGAGATGAGGAAGGTGACGCCAAGACCCGAGAGGATCATTTGCCATCTGTTTTCCTGAATGAAGTTCTTATAGAAGCTGTTCCCGAGTCCTTCCCAAAAGCCGACGTCGTCCTCTTTTGAAGCCGCGCCCAAGCCCATGTCTTCGCCGCGGACAACGAGCGTCGAGCCGCCCTCATAATGGGAAATGGGGAAATCGATGCTTTGCTTCCGCTCTTCGGTAATGCTGATGGCGCCCGAGACGATATCCGCCCTGTCGCTCGTCAGCATATTGATGAGCGAATTGAAAGTGGTCTGGGTGATCTCGAGCTTCATTCCAAGCTCTTTGGCGATGAGGGAGACGAGCTCCACCTCATAGCCGAGGGACTGCCCGTTGCCGCCCACATAGCTCATGGGCTCCAACGTGGAGTCGTGGGCATACCGCAGGGTGCCGTTCGGCGCGTCATACTCCCCTATGTCGATCGTCTTTTTGCTGTCGTCGGCGCCCAGCCATTTTTCCCGCAGGGCGTCAAGTGTGCCATTTTCCTTATATCTCTCGATGATGACGCTGATTTTGTCCGTCAGAGGGCTACCCTTTTGCAACCCCAAACCATAGGTGTCGGGCGCAAGCGTATCGGGGAAGATCGCAAGTTCGGGCTGTCTCGCTACCGCAAGCTGTGCAACGGGCATATCGTGCGCCATGGCGTCAAGTTCGCCGGTCTGCAACGCAAGAAGCATCGTGGAGGCGTCATCGTAATACTTAAAGTTGCAGCCGCTGACGACAGAGTTTATAATCGTATCGTGAATGCTACCCGACATGACGCCCACGGTGGTCCCCGCAAAATCGTCGAGCGTTTTGAAGCGGACGTCGAATTGTCCGCGGTTCGCTACGACTGCTACCACGCCGCCGGTGTAATTCGGCGCGGCGAAATTTACGCTCTCCGCCCGTTCCTCTGTCACAGTCAAGCCGGTGGCAGAAACGTCGTACATCCCCGTGCCGAGCCCCGCGAAAATGGATGTGACCTCCGTACTTTCTACCTCCAACCCATAGCCGCGGGCCTTGCAGAAGCGCGCCATGATGTCAATATCATACCCGACGATCTTGTTGTCCTTGATGTAGCAGAAGGGCGCAAGGTCGGTCTTTACCGCCATATGGATGACGCCGTTTTCTGCAGGGAAGGACTTCCAGTCCTCCACCACCTGTTTGCTTTCGTCGGTGCCGATCCAGATACTGTCGATTTCTTCAAGCGTGCCGTCCGCCTTGATTTGCGCCAAAAATTCGTTATACTCGTCCCGCAGCTTCGCGCCGCGGTCGGTCTTTGAGAAAGCGGCCGCATAGCTCTCCTGCACGAGAACCTCGGGGAGATAGGTCACCGCCTTGTTCTCCATGCAAAGAAGTCGGGCGATCGGTTCGTCCATCAAAAAGGCGGCGATCTGCCCTTGCTCCACCGCTAAGGCCAGATCGGGAATGCGGTCGTAATACTTCTTCTCCGCATTCTCGATCAGATTGTCGGTATGGACGTCAAAGCTGGAGCCGGTCATCACGCCGATGGCCTGTCCGTCGAGCTGACGGACGTCGGTGATCGCGTCATCCTTCCCGCCGCCCGTTCCGCAGCTTACAAGGGGCAGGCACACTCCGAAAAGCAGGCAGATTAGAATGAGCGCCAAGGATAAAGTGAGGCAGAATTTCTTCGGCCGTACCGCGCTTGTTTTGAAAATTTGATTGTTCATGTTATGCACCTTTCAAGAAATTGAGGAACTTCGTAAAAATAATATTCGTAAAAATAATAATGGATGGAATTTGCAGTATGTTTTCTCTGCGCAATGCGCTTTTCCCCGAGCTTAAAGGAGGCCCTTATCCCTTGCCAAATTTTCGATGCTCCTGTCGTAGGTCGCCTCCGCCTCTTTGGAAAAGAAGCAAGCGGGAACGCCCTCGTTGTGGTCGCGGTGGTGCGCCACGCAGGCGCAGCACTTCCCATGGCGCGGGCAGTCATAAGTACACGGACAGGGCCTTTTGTTGTCACAAGTATTCATACGTAATTCCTCCTGATATTCCATGATTTATTGTAACATATATCGTCTTTCAAAGCAATACAAAACCCCAATCAAAACAAAATCTTAACAATTTTTCACGAATGATAACAGAGGGCTCCCGCAGGATCGCTCCTTATTGGCAAAATGAAAAACGGTATCGCATTGCAGGCATGGAGAGTGCAAAAAAAATTTCCGCCCCGCGCAGCAAAGCTGCGCGGGGCGTTAGAAATCTATTTACCATTCTTCTCTTCCGCAGAGAACATCGATAGAGACCGAAAACAGATCGGCGAGGAGCCACAGATAGGAAAGCGTGGGTTCCGTTTTCTTTTGCTCCCACTCGCTCACGCACTGTTGCGTGACCCCTATCGCCTTGGCAAGCGCCGCCTGCGAAAATTTCTGTTCGGTGCGAAGCGTTCTTAAATTCTCCGCAAAGCGCGTCTCCATAAAAATAGTTTACAACTATTCTTGTGAAAATGCTTGACGTACAATTATAATTGTGATATAATTATTTTACAAACAAATGTAAAGGAGAGATTTGATGTTTAGCTTATTAAAACGTTTGATCCTTTGGGGGGTCAGAGCAGTTTGCGCAGTTCTACTGATCGTTGGCATTGCGATGGCAATCATGGACGAAAAGGCGCGCGTAACAGGAATCATTCTTGCCGTTGTGTCACTGGTCGTTGGCGTTGGATCGGCAAAGATATCGGATAAAATCACAAGCAAACAAAAGAAAAAGAAGGTTAGCGTCTGCAAACATTGTAAGCAATCTCTGCGCGGTGCGCGGTGCACTTACGAATATGATCTCTCGAAAGTCTGGAACGATCATGTGACACTCCCTGTAGATATTACTTTGACCTGCCCAAACTGCGGGAAAGAGACGTATCTCCCAGAATACGTCTATCTATCCACCTATACCACAGGTTCGCCCGATGTAATCCAAAAAGATGCGGAAAAGCAAATCGATAAACTGCTCGATGAGCTGTTCTCCGATTGAGGAATATTCACAATTAAAATAAAATTTATGAAACACGGTATCCGAACTTGCAATCGGATGCCGCGTTTTTATCGAAGAATTTTACGCACGCGCTTTTGTCCCGTGCAGACGGAAGCCACACAACGCCATTCAATTCAAAACCACATCTTTCAAGCTGTCGTACTTTTTCAGGGCGGCTTTTTTGATCTCCTCGAAGTTGAGCCGCTTTTCAAACGCTTCGTCGGAGAGCTTTTTCGCCGCAAAAATGACGTCGGTGGAATAGCGCAAATTCTTGATGTCCTGCAAAAATTTGCCGCTCTGGCGGGTGCCGAAAAAGTCGCCGCCGCCCCTTAGCTCCAAGTCCTTTTCGGCGAGTTTGAAGCCGTCCGCCGTGTTCTTCAAAATATTCAGTCTCTCCGTCGCCGTCTCGCTCCCGCTGCCGACGAGCAGGAAACAATAGCTCTTGTCGCTCCCCCGCCCCACTCTTCCGCGGAGCTGGTGGAGCTGCGAAAGTCCGAACCGTTCGGCGTTATACACCACCATGATGGTGGCGTTGGGCACGTCCACGCCCACCTCGATGACGGTCGTCGAGACGAGGCAATCGTACTCCCCGTTTTTGAACGCCGTCATGATCTCCGTCTTTTCCCTGTCCTTCATTCTGCCGTGGAGGAGGGCAAAGCGCACGTCGAAGAGCTTGCCTTTGAGTTCCTCGTAGAGTTCGGTGACGGAGGTCACTTCCCCCTCATCGTCGTCGATCTTCGCACACACGAAATACGCCTGCTTGCCCGCCTTCGTCTCGCGGCGGATGTAGGCGAGCATGTCCTCGTATTTGTAAGAGGGAATGACCGAGGTCGAGATCTCCTGCCGCTCCTTGGGTTTATCGGGAATGGTGGTGATATCGAGATCGCCGTAGAAGATGAGCGAGAGCGTCCTCGGAATGGGGGTCGCGGACATGACGAGCACATCTGCGCCGTTCCCCTTTTCGCTCAGCGTGTTGCGCTGGGAAACGCCGAACCGATGTTGCTCGTCGCATACGCAAAAGGCGAGATTATGAAAGAGGACGTCTCCTTGAAGAACGGCATGCGTGCCGCAGAGGATATCGATCTCTCCCGCCGCGAGCGCTTTTTTGAGTTCCCGCTTTTCTTTGGCAGTAGAGCCGCCTGCCAAATATCCTACCCGATAATCGGGAAAGATCTTCTGCAATAGCCGATAATTCTGCTCCGCGAGCACTTCGGTCGGGGAGAGATAGACGGCCTGGAAGCCGCTCTTCACCGCCATAAAGATGCCGGTGAGCGCAACGGCGGTCTTGCCGCTTCCAACGTCCCCCTGCAAAAGGCGGTTCATGCGCACGGGCGAGGTGAGGTCGTTATAAATCGCCCGCACGGCGCCCTGCTGCCCCGCCGTAAAGACAAAGGGGAAGCGTTTTTCGAAGTCGGCGACCTCTCGTTCGGTGACGGTGTAGCGGTTGAGCCGCGCCTCGTTCTTGTCCCCCTTGATGAGTTTGAACGCCGAAATGAGGATGAAATACTCCTCGAGCGCAATGCGTTCGGAGGCGTTCAAAAGCCGCGTCTGCGACTCGGGCATGTGCACGTCGAAATAAGCCTGCCTCAAGGGCGGAAGTTTATATTTTCGGATGAGTTCTTCGGGAATGATGGTATTGATGGGCTCGGTGCGGAGGGCGGCTGTGATACTGTCCCGCAAGACTCGTTGGGTGAGCGCCCCCTTGAGGGGATAGACGGGCACGAGCCCCTTGAGGCGGCTGTTCTTTTCGAGGGGCTCGAAGGAGGGATTGACGAGGGAAATGCGGTCGTAATAGTTCTGTACCCGCCCGTAAAAGAGATATTCGCCCGGTTTGAGTTTTTGGGCGATGTAGGGCATGTTGAACCACACGGCGGTGAAGTTGTCCCTCCCCTGCTCGAGGAGGGCGCGCACGAGTTTCGTCCTGCCCGTATAGCGCACGGGCTCCACCGAGACGAGGGTGCAGGCGATGAGCGCCATGTCGTTGTGAAAGACCTCGCGGATGGAGACGCGGTTGGTCATGTCGAGATAGGTGCGCGGAAAGTAGCGGACGAGCTCCGCCGTGTCGGTGATACCCAGTTTTGCGAAGTCCTTGGCGCGTTTCTCTCCCACGCCGCTCAGATGTGAAAGGTTCATGTTTCCTCCCGAACGCGTTTTCTTTCGCGGGCAAGAAAAACGACGTATGCGATGGAGAGCGCAAACGCGGTAAGATATGTCCCTCCGGTGAGTGCAATGAGCGCCGCAAACACCGCAGAGCGCTCCGCGAGCATCATGTTCAAGCCCAAAGAAAAGAGTACAACGGGCAGGAATACGGAGAGAATGACAAGTAGCGTTTCCGCGCTCCCGTATTGTTTTTTCTTTGCAAGAAGAAGGATCCACACCACGACAAGGCCCGCCGCAATGACGGGAAAACAAAAGGTGGGGATCGCCGTCAAAAGCACGATCAATACCGTCGCGAACTCCTCCGAAAGGTCGCCGCTTCCGATCAAGTCCCCGATATTTATCATACATACGAAAAATGCCACCAAAAACGCGGCGGTGAGCGCCGTGAAAAGCAGCAGAGATATGCGAGTTTTTTTCATACAACCTCCTCTCATTCTTCTATGTACGATCTTACAAAAACGGCTGCGCAAACAGCGCAGCCACAGTCGTTATTCGAGGGAAACCAGATAGTAGTAGACGGGCTGGCCACCGCTGTGGTAGTCCACGTCGCAGTCGGGGAAGGCCTCCGCGACCTTTGCGGTGAGCGCGATCGCGTCCTCCTCGCTGACTTCCTCCCCATAGTAGAGGGTGATGACCTCGTGCTGGTCCTCTTTGAGCCTGTCGAGGAGTTTGAGCACGGTGTCGTCGATGTTGTCGCTCTTTGCGAGGATCTTCTTGTCGTCGAGCCCGATGATGTCCCCTTCCTTGATGTTGAAGCCGTTCACGCTCGTGGTGCGCACGGCGTGGGTGACGCTGCCCGCCTTCACGTTGTCGAGCGCGTGGATCATGTTCGTCTTGTTCTCTTCCACGCTCGCGTCGGGTGAGAAGCAAAGCGCCGCCGCAAAGCCCTGCGGCACGTTGCGGGTGGGAATGACGTGAATGGTGCGGTTGTCCACAAGCGCCTTCGCCTGCTCCGCCGCCAAAATGATGTTCTTATTGTTGGGGAACACGAACACGTTGTCCGCGTTGATCTTCTGCACCGCCGTGGCGATGTCGGACGCAGAGGGGTTCATCGTCTGCCCGCCCTCGATCACGCGGTCCACGAACAGGTCTTTAAAGATATCCGAAATGCCGTCGCCCGTGCAGATGGCGAGCATGCCCTGCTCTTTTTTCTCCGCGGCGATCTTGGCTTTGAGGGCGCGGTTCTGTTCGAGCATGTTCTCGATCTTGGGACGGTCGAGTTCGCCGAGCTCCAAGGCATAGGTCAGCGCCACGCCGGGGCAGTTGGTGTGCACATGCACTTTGATCATCTCAAGGTCGCCGATACAGATGACCGAATCGCCGATGTTCATGAGATTTTCTCTCAGCTTGTCGATATCGGCAAGGGTGGTGCTCTTTTTTAAGTTGATGACGAAGAACTCGGTGCAGTAGGCAAACTGTATTTCGCCGAGGTCCATATTGATGATGTCGGAGTTGTCGCCGAAGTCCGCGTCGAGGCTCTGCGCCGCGTTGGCGGCCTCTGTCTGCACTTCGGAGACGATCTCGTCCCCCATGATCGCCGCCTGGAAGCCGCGCATGATGGTCATGAGCCCCACGCCGCCCGAATCGACGACCCCCGCCTTCTTCAAAACGGGCAGAAGTTCGGGCGTCTTGGCAAGCGCCCTGTCCCCCTCCTCGATGATGGCGGGAATGAAATTTTCATATTCGCGGTATTTTCCCGCGTTCTTCACGGCGAATTCGCTCATGAGGCGCATGACCGTGAGGATGGTGCCTTCCTTGGGAATGGCAACGGCGTTATAGGCGACCTTGGTGCCCGCCTCGAGCGCCTTCGCAAACGCGCGGGTGTCCACTTCCGGTTTGCCCACGCGGAGCACCGAGCAAATTCCTCTGAAAATCTGGGAGAGGATGACGCCCGAGTTTCCGCGCGCGCCCTTCAAAGCGCCCTTGGAAACGCAGTCGCACACTTCCATAAAGTTATTCGAAGTGGTGCCCGTGAGCTCCTTCACCGCCGACTGCATGGTGAGGGACATGTTGGTGCCCGTATCGCCGTCGGGAACGGGGAACACGTTGAGCGCGTCCACCTTCGCACGGTTATTGTCAAGCATTTTTGCGCCGACCAAAACCATTTTGCGGAAGGTCGCGCAGTTGATTGTTTTCTGCATGAGATACTCCTTGACTTCTCAGCCTGCTTGTTATGAAAAAAGGGCTAATTAAACGCCGTAAGCACGTTACAGTTTCAAGCCCATGACGTTGACGTTCACGGTGTCCACGATCATGCCCGTAAACTTTTCAACTTTGTATTTGATTGCTTCTTTTAAGGATTCGGCGACTGCCTCGATGGAGACGCCGTATTTGATGAGAACGTAAACGTCGATGAAAATGCGGTTGCCCTGCGTGGTGACCTTTACCCCTTTTCCGCCCGCGTCCTTTTTGAGGAGCTCGGCGAGGGTATCGGTGAAACGGCGCGCAACGGTATCCACGATGCCATAGCTTTCCATCGCGGCTTGGGACGCTACCTTTGCGATAGCGAGTTCGGAGATCGAGATTTTTCCGTAAGCGTTGCTTGTGCTGACCGACATAATGTTCTCCAATGGGCAACCCAAAAAGAGCGGCTTTTGGCTACCCGCCATTACCTATTCTATCCTATTATTCCGTTTTTTGCAAGCATTATTATAAATTTTTTCCCGAAAAATCGGAAATTTTTCAAAAACGGGCTCCTTTTTAATTGCTTTTTCGAAAAAGAAATGGTATGATATTAAAGATTTCCGTATTGGGTCTTTCCTTGCGGAAAAAAACAGGAAATAACCGATTCGGAGGTGAAGATATGTCGAGAGTATGCAGCATCTGCGGGAAGGGACGCACGAGCGGCAACAATGTGAGCCACTCCAACCGCAAGACGAAGCGCGCGTTCAACGTAAACGTCCAGAAGGTGACCTACAAAGCAGACGGCAAGGTGGAGACCGGCTATATCTGCGCGCGTTGCCTCAAGAGCGATAAAGTGGAACGCGTATAAACACAAAACATCCAAAAAAGGGACTGCCCGCGCAGTCCTTTTTTTATGCTTAAAAAATGAGGTCCTCTCCCCTACCCCTCCCACGCTCCGCGGGGGCGGGCGAACGGTGTTCCGCTTTCCCCTTGCTGTCCCTGAAAGGGAAAGTACCCGCGTAGCGGGGGAAAGGGTTTTCGGAGAACCCTTCAGTCACCTGCGGTGACAGCTCCCCTACAAGGGGAGCCAAGAAAATTAAGGTGCCCCTGCTCCCCTCCCACACGTGTTGGGGGAGGGCAAGAAAAAATCTCCCCTATAAGGGGAGACAAGAAGCCTCTTTACGCCGCTTTTTGCTCTTCTTCCTCTTCGGCGGCGGTCGCGGCTTTTCTGCGGTCCTTCAACAAAAAGTACAAGAGCACGGAGAATGCCGAACAGGAGAGCAGCAACACCCCGCCCGCTACGCCGAGCATGATGAGATTGCCCCCGAAATAGGCGCTCGTCTCCCCCGCATGCAACACGGGATATTTTAATTCGGTCACCGTATAGCCAATGAGGCTATATAGCGCATACACGGTCAAGAGTGCGGAAATCACGGCAAATACGATCATCTCTTTGCGTTTCATAAGTTTACTCCATTACAAATCCGCCGACAAAGTTTCCCGCTTTGTCGAGGTACCCAAGTTCGCCCTCGGTTACGATCTCTTCCACCTCTCGGTGCTCGCTGAAGCGTGCGATCTCGTTTTTGAGTTTCTCGGGGGTGAGGAGCCCTGCGATCCCGATCTTGTTCTCCTCCGCAACGAGCAGGTTAAAAAGCCCGAGCGTGAACGCCGTGCAATTCGCCGTCACCGACCAGCGGTTTTTCTCCCTCAGATAGCCGTTTATTTCCGCAAGCCCCTCTTGGGTGACGGGAGCTGTGACGGAGAGCCTGTCGTTATACTTTACGCGCTGTTTTACAAAGGCGCTCTCTACGTTGAACCACACGCCGAACCGCTTTGTGAGCGACCATGTGCTGATCGTCGCACTCTCCCCCGCAGCAAGAGAAAAGCCGCATAGATCGAGGGTCTCCCCGCTTTTATTCGTGAGCTGCAAAAAAGCATGCCCGAAGTTGAACAGCCCGAACACCCGCTCGCCGTCGCCGCTGCTCGCAAACACGGTGACGGTCGCCGCCGCGTTCTCATCGGGAACGACCGTCCGCGGTTCCCCTTCTTCGCCGCAGGAAGTGAGCATGGCAAGAGAGAGCGTCATCATGAGAAGCAGTGCACACAGCCGCGCCCATCTTGTTTTTTTGGACTTTTCCATGGTTCGTCCTTTGTTTAATACCTGAATAATATCAAATTTATATATGATAATTAAATTGTATCAAATCTGGTGAGCAAAAGCAAGCATTCTTCTGTGAAAATACGCAAAAAACCGCCCTTGCTATAAAATATTCAACCAAGTATCTCCCGAAACACGCGCAGGGCGTTTTTAAAACAAATTTTTTCGGCGATCTCCCCGCCGAATTTTTTTTGCAACGCCTCTATAAACCGCGGCACAAATGTGGGGTTTTTCAGATAGGGATTTTCGGAAATGCCGTCGAAGTCGCTCCCGATCGCGAGAACGTCCTCCCCGCCGACCTTGATGATATGCTCCGCATGGGCAAGGAGCGCAGTTTTTTGCCCCGCCGCGCTCTTGTCGGAAGAGAGAAAGTCGGCAAAAAAGTTGAGCCCGATCACGCCGCCGCTGTCTGCAATGAGCCGTATCTCTTCATCTCCGAGGTTGCGCGGGTGCGAAAATACCGCGCGCGCATTGGAATGGCTCGCAACAAAGGGGGCGCCCCGCATGATCTCCGCAACGTCTTTTACGAGGCAGTCGCTCCCGTGCGAGACGTCCGCGATCATGCCGAGCTCCTTCATGCGCTCCACCGCGCTCTTTCCAAACGCCGTTAAGCCCGTTTGGGCATTTTGCGGCGCGGCGAACGCGGAGGCGTTCGCCGCGCCGATTTCATTCTCAAAATTCCACGTCAGCGTCATCATGCGCACGCCGCGGCGGTAGAGCGCTTCTAACTTTTCAAGGCTCCCCTCTATGGCTCCCCCTTCCTCCACCGTGAGCATGGCGTTTATTCTTCCCTCTTCTATCTCCGAGAACTTCCGCACGACATGGTAGCCCTCTTCTTTGCACATCTCATCGAATTTCTCGCACAAAAGAACCGCCCGCGAAAACCGTCCCGCGGGATATTTTTGCACATTGACAAAAGCGGCGAAGCACTGCAACATACAGCCGCCCCGCCGCAAATTCTCCTTTGTGACTTGCAAAACGCCCTCGTTTGTGAGGGCGTCGCAATGCAGATCAAGATATTTCATCTCCTGTAGAACAGCCGCACGATGCACCCGAGCGCCCTCGGAAGTTTCAAGCAGATGATCATACTTCCTCCTCGTTGATGATGACGAGAACTTCGCCCTCTTCCACCCGAAAGGAAATTTCCTCCGCTTCCGCAACATTGGAAATGCCGTGGGTGGAGCCGTAGCAGAGCCGCAGATCGGCGGGCGAATATTTGAGTCCCCGCATATTCATGATATGCGCCTCGCCGCCGAACGGCAACAGGGAGACCGTCTTTTTGCCGCACGAAAATTTGCATTCCCCCGTGCCGCAGAGGGTAATTGTTGCGCCGTTTGTCACAAGCGCGGCGTCTGCGCCCCCTTCCTTTGCCTTGTGGAGAAGGTGCAGATTGCCGAGAAAGTGATCTTCGCGCCCGCCTCCGCCGCCATAGAAGAGGAGCTCTGTCGCGCCAAGCTCGAGCGCGCGGTCCACGGCGAGCTCGCCGTCCGTCTCGTCCTTCTCGGAGGGGAATTTTTTGCGGGGCGGGGGAACGGGAATTTCGCCGAGGGAATCGAAGTCCCCCAAATTCTCGTCGATTTTTACCCTGTTTTTCGCCCACGAATACGCCCCGTCGCAACAGAGCACATAGGCGTTTTCGGCGGGAATTTCGCCGCGGTATGGCTCGCCGTTGAGGAGGATAACGACCCGCTTCGCCGTTTTTGTTTCGGGTTTCATCCGCGGAGCCTCTTGATTGTCGCCGCCATGTCGGGCGATCTGAACACGGCGCTGCCCGCCACGATGACGTTCGCCCCCGCCTTGAGCACCTCCCCCACGTTCGCCTCGGTGACGCCGCCGTCCACTTCGATGTCGAGTTCGGGCCGCCCGATCTTCACGCAGTAGTTGCGAAGTTTTTCGATTTTATGAAGGGTCTCGGGAATAAATTTCTGCCCGCCCCAGCCGGGGTGCACGCTCATGAGAAGGAGCATGTCGGCAGTCTCCGCCGCGGGGAAGAGCTTTTCAACGTCCGTTTCGGGATTGACGACGGCGCTCTTCTTCACGCCGTAGCCCTCGATTTGTTTGAAGAGTTCGGCGATGTTGCACGCTTCAACGTGCACGGTGATGATGTCCGCGCCCGCCTCGGCAAAGTCTTTGAGATGAGTCTCGGGATGAAGCACCATGAGGTGGCAGTCAAGCGGGAGCTTGGTGTGCGGGCGGATGGCCTTCACCATCTGTGCGCCGAAGGTGATGGGCGGCACGAAATTCCCGTCCATCACGTCGCAGTGAACATAGTCCGCGCCGCATGTTTCGAGCCGCGCGACCTCCTCTCCGACTTTTGAAAAATCGCTTGCCAGAATACTCGGCGCAATTTTGATTTTCATACCGTTCTCCTTTTTTCGGGTTTGCAGTTTGCTCTATTCTCGCTGTCCCTTTTATTCTTGCTGTCCCTTTTAGGGAAAGTACCCGAGCAACGCGAGGGGGTAAGGGTTTTGGCAAACTTTCGTAAAACCCCTCAGTCATTTCGTGACAGCTCCCCTACAGGGGCGCCAAGGGTTTGCCCGTCGCCATTCCAAATTGTCATGTCGAGCGAAGTCGAGACATCTCGTCCTTCATGCCTCCCCTCGCAAAGCGGGGGGAGGGTAGGGAGAGGGGGCGCCTTGTTTCTTGCATGGCCCCCTTTCGGCACTGCGTGCCACTTTCCCCCGCTTCGCGGGGGACAGCAAGAGGTTTGATCATTTTCCGTCAGAAAAAATTCGTGAACATACAAATTTCCTGCGCGAGCAAAACCACGCTTTTGCGCTGCGCGACTCAATTTGGCAAACTCTTTTGCCTTAGTGTAAGACAAGGCGAATCAGAGGACAAAAAGTTTAAACCGCACACGCCCATTTCCTCACGGAATTTTTCCGTCAGGAAAAATTCGTGAATATCTCAGTTGCCCACAAGCGCCGCCGATATCCGAGCCCATGCTGCGACGCAAGGTCGCAGAGATGCCCTGCTCCTCTAAAATTTGCAAAAATCTGCGGGCGGTCTTTTCTTCGGCGGCATGGAGCGAGCGTTCCTTCACCGCGTTGAGCCGTATCAAATTGACGTGGCAGGGCCTCCCTTTTAGCAACTTCGCAAGCGCTAAGGCGTGTTTTTCGTCGGCATTTTCCCCCGAAATGAGGGTGTATTCGAAGATATACCGCCGCCCCGTCTTTTGAAAATAGTTCGCGCACGCCTCCAAGATTTCGGAAATTTTATATCGGTTCGCAATGGGCATGGTGCGGGCGCGCTCCTCGTCGGTGGTGGCGTGCAGGGAGACGGTAAGATTGAGGGGGATCCCCTCTTCGGCAAACTGTTTCATTTCGGGGACCAGCCCGCAGGTGGAGAGGCTGATGTTCCGCGCGCTGATTTCAATTCCCCCCTCCGCGGTGACGTTGCGCAAAAACCGCACCACGTTCTCATAATTATCGAAGGGCTCGCCGCTGCCCATGAGCACGACGTTGGTGACGGCGCGCTCTTTGAGCGTTCCCCCCTCGCTGCGGTTGACGGCTGAGATCTGGCACAAAATTTCCCCCGCGGTGAGGTCGCGCACCCGCCCGCCGAGCGTGGAAGCGCAAAACTTGCACCCCATGCGGCAGCCCACCTGCGTGGAGACGCACTGCGTGTTGCCGTATTTATACTTCATGAGGACGCCCTCGATGAGGTTGCCGTCCGCAAGGGCGAACAGATACTTTTTGGTGCCGTCCTCCTGCGAAATATACGTCTCCGAAATGCGCACGGGCTCGTCCTCGAACCGTTCCAAAAGAGCGGCGCGGAGAGCGGGCGAAATATTCAGTTCGGAAATTTTCTTCCCCTGCATGAGCCCGAGATAAACTTGCTCGGCGCGGAACTTTTTCTCGCCCAAACCGATGACGAGTTCTGTGAGTTCCTCGCGGGAAAGGTCCTGTAAAATTTCCTTCATACTTTCCTCAATTTTGCAACGTAAAAGCCCGCCCCGAAGGCCGTATCGGGCAGAAATTGCGACCCGTATTGCATTTTCTCATGCGCGAGCGGGCAATCTGTCTCTTCCGCTTCAAACGCACTCCCTTTCAAGAAGGCGCGGACGACATTGTCGTTCTCCTCTTCCAAGATAGAGCAGGTGGAATAGTACAGCGCGCCCCCCTTCTTTACATAACGGGCGCAGTTTTTAAGAATGGCGAGCTGGGTCGTTTGCAGTTCTTCGAATGCTTGCTCCGTCTTGCGGAGAGGCAGATCGGGGTTTTCGGCGACCGTCCCGAGCCCCGAACAGGGCACGTCGCACAGCACGCCGTCAAATTGCTCCTCCCATTCGGGACGAAAAACAGCGGAATCGCCCATAACCGCAGTCACGTTCTTCACGCCCATGCGGGAGACGTAGCTCTCGATGAGGGAGACGCGGTGCGGGTGCAGTTCGCAGGCCGTCACTTGGGCGCACTTTTCGGAGAGCAGAACGCTCTTCCCCCCGGGTGCGGCGCAGGCGTCGAGGAGCCTTTCGCAGGGCTCCACTACCGAGCAGATCGCCACGCTCCCCACCGATTGGAAGGTATAATCCCCCTCGAAAAAGCCGTCGTCGCGGACGAAATTGGGGAAGAGATAGAGATGTTTAAAGGGGGTATTTTCGTGCGGACGGCCGAGATATTTCTCCTCGCCGCGCACAAAGCGAACGCTCAGGCCTTGGCTCCTTGCCACCATGATCTGTTCGGCGCGTTCCCCGTACTGTATTTTCAGTTTTTTCACCGCAAAGAGCGGGAAGTTGTATTTGACGGAAAGCCCCTCGTCCCCCGCGGGCAGTAAGACTTTCCCCTCGTTAAAGTTGCGCAAAAAGGCGTTGACAAAGCCCGCCATTCCCCCCTTGCCCATCTTCTTCAGAAGATCGACGGCGGTGTCCGTCACCATGTAGCGGGGCTTCTTCAAAAAAATGAGGAAATAGAGCGCGATCTTGAGAAGAATGCGCACCGTCTGTTTGGGGCTCTTTTGGGCGAACGTCTTGATGCAGAGGGAGAGATAGCCGTCGTTTTCGAGCACGCCGTACACCGTTTTCACGGTGCGGGCGCGGTGAAGCTCTTCAAGGTCGGTCTCCGCGAGCGCGATTTTAAGGTGCGCTCCCTCGGCGTAAATTTTCGTTAAAACGCGGTACGGGTCATAAAACGGGTTGGTCAAAGCGCTGTCCTGCCTGTATTTTTCTTCCGTTGAGAAAGTCGCGCGCAGACATTCTCCGCCCGCCCGCAGGCTGCAATTCGAGGATGTTCACGGCGCCCTCTCCGCACTTGACGATAAGCCCCTCCTTGGGAGAGACGGAAAGCACCGTGCCCGCGGGCGCGTCCGTATCGCAGGGAACTTCCTCCGCGAACCAAAAATTCAAGGTGTTGCCCCCAATGGTTGCAAAAGCGAAGGGGGAAGGCGAGAGGCC